>CAUHHV010000009.1 GCA_959606065.1 uncultured Collinsella sp. | reverse complement strand
ACGTCCTGATCAACTGCGGCATCGACCCCGAGAAGTACACCGGCTTCGCCTTTGGCATTGGCGCCGAGCGCGTCGCGGCCCTGCGCTACGACCTGCCCGACCTGCGAACTCTCATGACGGGCGATATGCGCTTCCTGAATCAGTTCTAGGCCCGGCGGCTTTCCCAAGCACCGCACCTTGCCTTTCAATCGTCGGTTGCGTACCTAAGTACGCGGCCCTCCTCTTTCAAGGCAATCTGCGGCACTTGGAAAACCCGTCTCCGTTGCAGTTTTCCGGCTCAAAGCCGCATTTATGAAAGGAGACCAGTTAGATGCGAGTTTCTTACGACTGGCTCAAGACCATGATCGATATTCCGGAGGATCCCAAGACCCTTTCGGACGAATATATCCGTACCGGCACCGAGGTCGAGGCGATCGACACCGTGGGCGAGTCCTTCGACCACGTGGTGACCGCCAAGGTGCTCACCAAGACCCCGCACCCCGATAGCGACCACATGTATGTGTGCTCGGTCGATGTGGGCGACAAGAATCTCGACGCCGACGGCAACCCCGCTCCGCTGCAGATCGTCTGTGGCGCGCAGAACTTCGAGGCCGGCGACCACATCGTCACGGCCATGATCGGCGCCGTGCTTCCCGGCGACGTCAAGATCAAGAAGAGTAAGCTTCGCGGTGTCGTGTCCATGGGCATGAACTGCTCCGCGCGCGAGCTCGGCCTGGGGGGCGACCACTCCGGCATCATGATTCTGCCCGAGGACACGCCCTGCGGCATGCCGTTTGCCGAGTATGTGGGCTCGAGCGACACCGTGCTCGACTGCGAGATCACGCCCAACCGTCCCGACTGCCTGTCCATGATCGGCATGGCCCGCGAGACCGGTGCCATCTTCGACCGCGATTTCCACGTTGAGCTGCCCGCCATCAAGGCCGAGACCGGCCGCGCGACCGACGACGAGCTTTCCGTCGAGATTGCCGACGAGGGCCTGTGCGACCGCTACGTCGCCCGCATCGTACGTAACGTGAAGGTCGGCCCCTCGCCCGACTGGATGGTCAAGCGCCTTAACGCCCTGGGCGTGCGCCCGCACAACAATATCGTCGACATCACCAACTATGTGATGATGCTCACCGGTCAGCCGCTGCACGCCTTTGACCTGGACACCTTTGCCGAGCGCGATGGCCACCGCCGCGTGGTGGTTCGCGCCGCCCAGCAGGATGAGAAGTTCACGACGCTCGACGGCGAGGAGCGTACGCTCGACGCCGGCATGGGCCTTATCACCGACGGCGAGCGCCCCGTGGCGCTGGCCGGCGTTATGGGCGGCATGGATTCCGAGATCGAGGACGATACCGTCGACGTGATGGTCGAGAGCGCCTGCTTCAACGCCGGTCGCACCTCGCACACCAGCCGCGATCTGTCGCTGATCTCCGACGCCTCCATTCGCTTTGAGCGCCAGGTCGACGAGACCGGCTGCGTGGATGTCGCCAACGTTACCTGCGCGCTGATCGAGGAGATCGCCGGCGGCGAGGTTGCTCCCGGCTATGTCGACGTTTTCCCCGCGCCCAAGACCATCGACAGCATTAAGCTGCGCCTGGCCCGCGTGCACGCCATCTGCGGTGCCGACATCGAGCCCGACTTTATCGAGCGTTCGCTCACCCGTCTGGGCTGCACCGTCGAGCGCGACGGCGAGGACTTTATGGTTACCCCGCCGAGCTTCCGTCCCGACCTGCCGCGCGAGATCGACCTGATCGAGGAGGTCCTGCGCCTATGGGGCATGGGCCGTGTGGCGGCGACCATCCCGGCCGCCAAGAACCACATCGGCGGCCTGACCCGCGAGCAGAAGCTCACCCGCAAGGTCGGCGAGATCCTGCGCGCCTGCGGCCTCAACGAGACCACGACCTTTGGCTTTGCCGCCCCGGGCGACCTGGAGAAGATCGGCATGCCCACCGAGGGTCGCGGCTGCCCCGTGGTGCTCATGAACCCGCTGGTGGCCGAGCAGACCGAGATGCGCCGCTCGCTGCTGCCGGGCCTGCTGCAATCCGTGGCCTACAACGAGGCGCACGGTACGCCCAACGTGCACCTGTACGAGGTCGGCAGCCTGTTCCACGGTCGCGAGAACGCCAGCCTGCCCAAGGAGACCAAGTCCGTCGCGGGCGTGCTTTCGGGCCAGTGGAGCGAGCAGTCTTGGAACATGAAGTACCGCAAGCTGCGCTTTTTCTTTGGCAAGGGCATCGTCGAGGAGCTGCTCGCCCAACTGCGCATCGAGAAGGTTCGCTTCCGTCCCGTCGAGGGCGAGGGCTACGCTTTCTTGCAGCCGGGTCGTGCCGCCGAGGTTCTGTCCGGCGGCACCGTGCTGGGTTGGGTCGGCGAGATTCACCCCGAGGCGCGCGAGGCGATGGGCATCGATGAGGTCGTCGTTGCCTTTGAGCTCGATCTGGACAAGCTGATCAAGGGCGCCCGCAACCAGGAGAACTATCGCGAGTTCTCGCAGTACCCGGCTGTTGAGCACGATCTTGCCATTGTGGTCGACAACGCCGTGACTTGCGAGGACCTTGAGCGTCGCATCACCAGCGCCGGCGGCAAGCTGCTCGAGGGCGTGCGCCTGTTCGATGTCTACCGCGATCCGGTCCGCGTGGGCGTGGGCAAAAAGTCCATGGCCTTTGCGCTCACGTATCGCTCAGACGACCACACGCTCACCAGCGAAGAGGTCGAGAAGGCGCACCAGAAGATTGTCACCAAGGTGTGCAAGGGCGTAAACGGCGAGGTCCGCTCGTAATCTTTGCCGTTTGGAACCCGCCCCCTGCGGGGTTTTACGGCAACGTCCTCGCCGCTTCGCGGCTGCGGGATGTTGCCTTAGAAAACCCCTCTCGGGGGCGGGTTCCTGCGTTAATCTTGTTGCGAGCGGACCGCACCTTCTTCCGGGTGACCGGAAAGTTGGGAGTGCATGGGCCCTTTATTGGGCGGTGTGTGGACTTGGGTTAATAACGTACGTATTGCAAGGGCGTGCTGCGTTGTGGGCGGTGCGCCTTTTTGTTAGTATGCAGAGTCGGTGTTACGGATTGTTGGAAACGTAACACGCAACGTTCTGATTGAGAGGGCTCATGCATATTCCCGATAATTATCTGTCCCCGCAGACCGATGCCGTTATGGCGGTGGCGATGGTGCCCGTATGGGTCCATTGCATCAAAAAGGTACGCGCCACGCTCGATCGCGAGCACATGGCGTTCCTGGGCATTTGCGCCGCATTCTCCTTCTTGCTCATGATGTTCAACGTGCCGCTGCCCGGTGGCACCACTGGTCACGCCGTTGGTGGTGCGCTCATCGCACTGCTGCTGGGTCCCGAGGCCGCTGCCATCGCGGTTTCGGTCGCGCTGGCGCTGCAGGCGCTGCTGTTTGGCGACGGCGGCGTTCTGTCCTTTGGCGCCAACTGCTTTAACATGGCCTTTGTGCTGCCGTTTACCGCTGCTATCGTGTTCCGTGCGCTCAACAGCCGTCTGCACGACAAGAGCTGGGGCACCTCGGTTTCTGCCATCGTGAGCGGTTGGGTCGGCCTGTGCCTGGCGGCCCTGTGCGCGGCAATCGAGTTTGGTATTCAGCCGATGCTCTTCACCAACGCTTCGGGTGCTCCGCTGTACTGCCCCTTCCCGCTGTCCGTGGCTATTCCGGCCATGTTGATCCCGCATATGCTGGTTGCCGGCGTGATCGAGGGCGTGGCGACGGCCGCCATCTACGGCTTCATTAAGAAGACGGCGCCGAGCATTATCGTCGGCCCCGAAGCCGCCGATGGCCAGCTTGCCGCCGATGGTACCGCCAAGAAGACTTCCCTGATTCCCACGCTCATTCTGGTCGCCGTGCTTGTCGTGGCTACGCCGCTCGGCTTGCTCGCCACCGGTGACGCCTGGGGTGAGTGGGACGCCGAGGGCGCCGCGACCGCCGTTCAGGAGGCTGGCGACGACAGCCTGCAGGCTTCGGTCGGCCTCGACACCCCGACCTTTGCCGACGCCCTGCCCACGGGCGATTATCTGCAGGCCTATTCCGAGGAGCAGGGCCTTGGCTTTGCCGGCCAGGCTGCGATGTATATTCTTTCGGGCGTGATTGGCGTGGCGGTGCTCACCATCACATTCCGCCTGGTCTCGCTGACGGTCAAGGAAAGCGGTGCTCATGGCAATAGCCGAGCTGCCTAGTTGGCTTGCGGCCGAGGAGCGTTACGAGCCCGCGGGGGCTCGGCATCGTGTGATGCAAAAGAATGTCCTGCACCTGGCGAGCCTGCTTGAGCGGGTTCGCCTGGGTGGAGGCGCGCACGAGGGCGGGTCGATGGTCGACCGCGCCCTTTCTTGCGTTTCGGCTCCGGTGCGCCTGGTGGGGATGTTCGTTTGCGTCCTGTGCGTGTGTCTGACGCAGAGCCCGCTGTACCTCATGTTGATGGCGGCCATCGCGCTGGTGCTCGTTGCCGTGCGCCCCGTACGCGGGCTGCGTGCGACCTTTGTACCGGCGCTCGGCGCCACGGGGCTTGCGGTGGTTCTGGCACTGCCTGCCCTGCTGCTGGGCGCTTCTGCCGCGGGCGCCATGCTCAAGATCGCGCTCAAGACGTTCATTAACGTGTCGTTCGTGCTGGGCGTTTCGTGGACGCTCACCTGGAGCCGCATGTCGGCGGCGCTCAAGACGCTACAGCTGCCCGACGAGGTCATCTTTACGTTTGATATGGCGCTCAAGCACATCGAGGTGCTGGGACGCACGGCGCACGATCTGACCGAATCGGTCATGCTGCGCAGTGTGGGTCGTGCGCCTGCGGGTTTTTCGCGTACCGATTCGATCGCGGGTATCATGGGCATGACCTTTATCAAGGCGATGGAATGCGGCCGCGCGATGGACGAGGCTATGCTTTGCCGTGGCTTTGCCGGTGCGTATCCGACTCCCGCGCGGAGCGGCTTTGGCTGGCGCGATGCGGTCTATGCGGTCGTCGTGGTGCTGCTCGCCGTGTTGTGCGCGGTGCTGTAGCGCGGGCGGCCGAGCCGTCGATGTGGATAGGGAAGGGCGACGTTTTGGCAAACGATACGAATGGCGTGATGGGCGCGAGCGGTGCTACTGGCGCCAAGAGCGTGCCGCTCATCGAGTTTCGCGACGTGCTGTTCTCCTATGCGGGGCATACGGTTGTCGATGGTGTGTCGCTGCAGGTCGATCGTGGTGAACTCGTTGCCCTACTCGGTCCCAACGGCTGCGGTAAGACGACGATTATGCGCCTTATCAACGGTCTTGAACTAGCGGACGCGGGTGCGTACCTGTTTGACGGGCACGTGATCGATGCGGCATATCTCAAGGATTCCGCAGCCGCTCAGCGTTTTCATCAGCGCGTGGGCTTTGTGTTCCAGAATGCCGACGCCCAGCTGTTCTGCGCTACGGTGGGCGAGGAAGTTGCTTTTGGCCCCGCGCAGATGGGGCTGCCGACAGACGAGCTCGAGCGCCGCGTCCGCGATGCCATGGAGCTGTTCCAGGTTGTCGATCTGGTCGATGCCTCGCCCTATCAGCTTTCGGGCGGGCAAAAGAAGCGCGTTGCGCTGGCTGCGGTGGTGTCGATGAACCCCGATATCCTAGTGCTCGATGAGCCCACCAACGGGCTCGATGAGGACTCGTGCGACATCGTAGTCAACTTTTTGCTGGCCTACGTTGCTGCCGGTAAGACGGTTTTGATGAGTACGCACCATCAAGATTTGGTGCGCCGCCTGGAGGCCCGTGCCATCTATATCGATCGATATCACCATGTGGTCGAGGCGCCCGTGCCGTCGTATGGAACCGAAAGCGGTGCTGCGGAATAGTTGCTGCGTAGGGTATGTATGGCCGCCTGTGCGACTCTGCCGTGATGGTATAGTTAACCAGGTTTTATGGGGGTGGCTATGCCAAGTTGGAACATTCATATCGCTCAAACGGAGCGCTTGCTGGCACGTGCTAGCGTGCTTGCCGATAGCGTGCGCGACCGCAATGCCTTTTTGTTTGGCTGCGTGGTTCCGGATATCTTCGTGGGCTATATGGTCCCTGGCATCGCCGATCCCATTCCGTATCGCATTACGCACTTTGCAAAGCCCGAGCCTATCCCTAAGCCGCGCGAGCACGAGTTCTGGGATACCTATGTGGCGCCGCTGCTTAAAGGCGCACCCGCGGGCGAACCTGCTGAGGCTACCTCGATTGTCGAGGAGCGCGAGCGACTGAACCGCGTGCACTATCCTCAGCGCTACAGGGATGCCGAGCCGGTTGTCGGTCCCGGCGCCTGTGAGTTCTCGCTTGCGTCCGAAGATGTGGCGCAGTCGCTGCTCGATTTAACGCTGGGCGTCTGGTCGCATCTGGTGGCCGACACGGTATGGAACACGCGTGTGAACCAGTATCTGGAAGCACACGGCGGCAAGCCGTGCGAGGAATTCCGCATTAAAAAGCAGGGCGATTTTGACTGGTTTGGCAAGACGCTGGGCATCGTTTCCATTCCGCGTGCGACCGATCGCCTCTATACCGCTGCGACGCGTTTTGGGCAGTATCCCATCCATAAAGAATATGTGCTCAAGACTATCGGCGTCATGCACGAGATTGTACGCGAAAACCCCGGCGAGCCCGATCATCCGCCGTATCGCCTGCTAACCGAGGAGTTTTTCGATGCAACGTTTACCGAGGTCATCGAGCTGACCGAGGCGGGATTTGCGGCTCGCGTTGCTGCTTCTGACGTTCCCGCAGTCCCCCTGATCGCTAGCTGCTAGCCGGCCGGCTTAACGGTGAACAGTTCATTCCAATTGACCAACGGCTCCCGTCGCAGGGCGTCTTCGGTGGTGCGCTCGGCATCGGAGAGGCTTGCGACTGAACACAAATCGATGATGCGGCATACGAAGAAGGTCTAAAAAGGGCCCGGAAGGCAAAGCCTTCCGGGCCCTTTTGCAATGCAAGCGTGCTTGCAAGTGCGATTTAGCGCACCTGAGCGACGTAAGCGACGTTGGTCGAGGAGACCTTGTCCTCGAGCTGAACACTCATGCGGGGATCGCCGGCGGTAGCGACGGTCAGATCGCCGGCCTCGACGTAGCCGAGCTCCTTAGCGGTCTCGATCGCCTTGACGATCGTGCCGTTGACGGTGCCCTGGGTAATCTCGGCCTGGTGCGGGATAACGCCCCAGTACATGATCATCTGCTGGACGGCCCACTCGTGGCGGGAGAACGCGCAGATCGGCATGTTGGGACGGAAGTGCGAGATCAGGCGTGCGGTACGACCGGTGGTCGTCGGCACGGTGATGCACTTGGCGCCAACGGTGGTGGCCATGTTCACAGCGGACATACCCACAACGTTGTTGACGACGCGGGTGCCGTGAGCGTCGGCCGGAACCTCGAGCGGAGCGTGGGCCGGGAGGTACTTCTCGGTCTCGAGAGCAATGCTGGCCTGCATCTTAACGGCCTCGACCGGGTACTTACCGGCAGCGGACTCGCCAGAGAGCATAACGGCGTCGGTGCCGTCGTAGATGGCGTTAGCAACGTCGGCAACCTCGGCGCGCGTCGGGCGCGGGTTCTGCTGCATGGAGTCGAGCATCTGCGTAGCGGTGATAACGGGCTTGTAGGCCGCGTTGCACTTGGCGATGATCTCCTTCTGGATGTGCGGAACGAGCTCGGGCTTGATCTCGATACCCAGGTCGCCACGGGCGACCATGATGCCGTCGGAAGCCTCGAGGATCTCGTCGAAGTTCTCGACGCCCAGGGCGCACTCGATCTTCGGGAAGATCGTCACGTGCTCGCCACCGTTCTCGCGGCAAAGCTTGCGGATGCCGCGGACGGACTCGCCGTCACGGATGAAGGAAGCGGCGATGTAGTCGATGTTCTCGGTCAGGCCAAAGAGGATGTCCTGACGATCGCGCTCGGTGATGGCGGGCAGCGAGATGTTGACGTTGGGCATGTTGACGCCCTTGCGCTCGCCGATCAGGCCGTCGTTTTTAACGACGCAGGTCATGTCCTGGCCGCTGACGGACTCGACCTCGAGGGCAACCAGGCCGTCATCGATCAGGATGAGGGAGCCCTTCTCGACCTCGGAAGGCAGAGCCAGGTAGTCGAGGGAGATGTGCTCAGCGGTGCCGTGGAAATCCTCGGACGTGGGCTGAGCGGTGACGACGATCTTATCGCCGGTCTTGACGGCAACCTTCTTGCCGTCGACCAGAAGGCCGGTGCGGACCTCGGGGCCCTTGGTGTCGAGCAGGATGCCGACAGGCAGACCGAGCTCCTTGGAAATACGGCGGACGCGCTCGATGCGACCGTGGTGCTCGTCGTAGGAGCCGTGCGAGAAGTTAAAACGGGCGACGTTCATGCCCGCCTTGATCATCTCGCGGATGGTCTCGTCGCTATCGCAGGCGGGACCCATGGTGCATACAATCTTAGTGCGCTTGTACATTCAGACCTCCATCTGACATCGTCTTGCGCTGATAGATAAACCATAAGAAATAAAACCGAGATGATTATAACGAAATGCCGACCGAATACCCCAAAAAATCGACCGTATGCCGAAATGGAAGTTCATTTTTTGCGGGAAAAACGGTATATGAAAAATCTTTACCAACCACTCCAACCGCTGCTATCTGGGAGATATGTCAGTTTGGCGATGTGCCGAAGAAAAAACGTTTTACCAATGTTGAGCATCACACGGTCTGCACCGTTGCGTGCGGACCATATTTCCAAACCGATTGTTTTGGCTAGACGCGTCGCTTTGGGGTACCATAGCTCCACTATCAACTGCCGCTCAGCACGGCAGCCTTGATGAGCCCTTGCCCTTCTCCTGGGAATTATGATCGGGCATCAATCTGCTGAGTGGCCCGAATCCCAGGAGGGGACTCTATATGCAAAAGGAATACCTGTCCGCCGCGGCGGAGGTGCTCAGCGACCAAGGTGTCGATGAGAACCTCGGCCTGAGCAACGACGAGGCGTCTTCGCGCCTCGCCAAGACAGGCCCTAACAAGCTCGAGGAAGCCGAGAAGACACCGCTGTGGAAGCGTTTCTTTGAGCAGATGGCCGACCCCATGGTCATCATGCTGATCGTTGCCGCCGTCATCAGTGCGCTCACGGGCATGGTCAAGGGCGAGCCCGACTTTGCCGATGTTGCCATCATCATGTTCGTCGTTATCGTCAACTCGGTGCTGGGCGTGGTCCAGGAAGCCAAGAGCGAGGAGGCCCTCGAGGCCCTGCAGGAGATGAGTGCGGCGCAGTCCAAGGTGCTGCGCGACGGCAAGCTCGTGCACCTGCCGAGCGCCGAGCTCGTGCCCGGCGACGTGATCATGCTCGAGGCGGGCGACTCCGTCCCGGCCGACTGCCGCGTGCTCGAGAGCGCCACGATGAAGATCGAAGAGGCCGCGCTCACCGGCGAGTCCGTGCCCGTAGAGAAGCACGCCAACGTGATCGAGCTCGCTGCGGGCACCGATGACGTGCCGCTCGGCGACCGTAAGAACATGTGCTATATGGGCTCCACCGTCGTGTACGGCCGTGGTCGCGCCGTCGTGGTCGGCACCGGCATGAACACCGAGATGGGCAAGATCGCCGGCGCCCTGGCCGAGGCCAAGGAAGAGCTCACGCCGTTGCAAGTGAAGCTCGCCGAGCTCAGCCGCATCCTTACCATTATGGTTATCGTCATCTGCGTCGTCATCTTTGGCGTTGATATCATCCGCCACGGCGTGGGCAACGTTCTTACCGACCCGACCGCCCTGCTCGATACCTTTATGGTCGCCGTCTCGCTCGCCGTCGCTGCCATCCCCGAGGGCCTGGTCGCCGTCGTGACCATCGTGCTATCGCTTGGCGTGACCAAGATGGCTAAGCGCCAGGCAATCATCCGCAAGCTCTCTGCCGTCGAGACTCTCGGCTGCACGCAGACCATCTGCTCCGACAAGACCGGTACCCTTACCCAAAACAAGATGACCGTCGTCAAGCACGAGCTCGCTGCGCCCAAGGAGAAGTTCCTGGCCGGCATGGCGCTGTGCTCCGATGCTCAGTGGGACGAGGAGCTGGGCGAGGCCGTGGGCGAGCCGACTGAGTGCGCGCTCGTCAACGACGCCGGCAAGGCGGGCCTCACTGGCCTGACTGCCGAGCATCCGCGCGTGGGCGAGGCCCCGTTTGACTCGGGCCGCAAGATGATGTCCGTGGTCGTCGAGACCCTGGATGGCGAGTACGAGCAGTACACCAAGGGTGCGCCCGACGTGGTGATCGGCCTGTGCACCCATATCTACGAGGGCGATAAGGTCGTCCCCCTGACCGAGGAGCGCCGCGCCGAGCTCGTGGCGGCCAACAAGGCCATGGCCGACGAGGCCCTGCGCGTACTGGCGCTGGCAAGCCGCACCTACACCGAGGTTCCCGACGACTGCAGCCCCGCTGCGCTCGAGCATGACCTGGTCTTCTGTGGCCTGTCCGGCATGATCGACCCGGTCCGTCCCGAGGTGGCCGACGCTATCCACGAGGCGCACGACGCCGGTATCCGCACCGTCATGATCACGGGCGACCACATCGACACCGCCGTGGCCATCGCCAAGCAGCTGGGCATCGTCGCCGATCGCAGCCAGGCCATCACCGGTGCCGACCTCGATCGCATGAGCGACGAGGAACTCGACGCGCACATCGAGGACTACGGCGTGTACGCCCGCGTCCAGCCCGAGCACAAGACACGCATCGTCGAGGCTTGGAAGTCGCGCGACCAGATCGTGGCCATGACGGGCGATGGCGTCAACGACGCCCCGTCCATCAAGCGCGCCGACATTGGCGTTGGTATGGGCATCACCGGTACCGACGTCACCAAGAACGTCGCCGACATGGTACTTGCCGATGACAACTTCGCTACCATCATCGGCGCCTGCGAAGAGGGTCGTCGCATCTACGACAACATCCGCAAGGTCATCCAGTTCCTGCTTTCGGCCAACCTTGCCGAGGTGTTCTCGGTGTTTATCGCCACGCTCATCGGCTTTACCATCTTCCAGCCGGTGCAGCTGCTGTGGGTGAACCTGGTCACCGACTGCTTCCCCGCGCTTGCGCTGGGCATGGAGGATGCCGAGGGCGACATCATGAAGCGCAAGCCGCGCAACGCCAAGGACGGTGTCTTTGCCGGACATATGGGTCTGGACTGCGTGGTCCAGGGCCTAATCATCACCGCTCTGGTGCTGGCGAGCTTCTTTGTGGGCGTGTACTTTGACATGGGCTACATCCACATCGCCGATATGATCGCCGGCAATGCCGACGAGGAAGGCGTGATGATGGCGTTCATCACGCTCAACATGGTCGAGATTTTCCACTGCTTCAATATGCGCAGCCGTCGTGCGTCGCTGTTCACCATGAAGAAGCAGAACAAGTGGCTGTGGGCTTCCGCCGCGCTGGCACTGGTGCTGACGGTGATCGTGACCGTGCAGCCGACGCTTGCCGAGATGTTCTTTGGCCCCGTGACGCTTGAGCTCAAGGGCGTTGTCGCCGCCCTGGGCCTTGCCTTCCTGATCATTCCGCTGATGGAGATCTACAAGGCGATCATGCGCGCGGTCGAGAAGGAGTAACGTTCCTGTCCGGGCCCGACCGCCTGCGGGGTTTCCACGGGCACGTCCTCGCCGCTTTGCGGCTGCGGGATGTGCCCTTAGGAAACCCCTCCCGGCGGGCGGGCCCTGCGGTGTCCTTGCTGCTTTTCTCCCGCGCGGATGAAAAAGGGCTGAGGGAAAGATTGTGAGCTGGTCGGGCTTTGCCCGGCCAGCTCTTTTTGATTTAAAATACCTGCTCAGTTGTGATTTGTGGTGCTGGGAGGCGCTTGTGGGCAAGGCTAAGGCGAAGGCGAAGAAAAAGACGACGGGGGCGCGGGCTAAGCGTGACAGTCGTCGGAAACTCGCGACCGAAGCGCCCGTGTCTGCCGAGGAGCTGTTGGCGAGCGTACCGGGGCTCGATGCGCTGCAGGATGTTCCGGCGTTTGATGGCCTGCCGGTCGATGAAGCCCAGCAGACTGCCTTTGATGATTTCTGCGCACATGTCGAGGAGCCCGAGCAGATGCAGCTGGGTGCCGTTATTCGCCTGGATCGCGGGTTTCCGCTGGTGGCCACTGCCGATGACACCTTTCGCGCCGAGCATGCCGTGGGGTTTGCCAAGTCGCGCGGCGAGGACGAGGTCCTGCTGCCTGCCGTGGGCGACCGTGTGGCGGTGCGCCGCGCTCCCGGGCACGATATGGGCGTGATTGAGTGCGTGCTGCCGCGCCGTACGAGCTTTGAGCGTTGGCGTGGCCGTGCCCGCGGGGAGCGTCAGGTGCTCTGCTCCAACGTGGATAGCGTGCTAATCGTGCAGGCGCTCGGTGCCGGCGAGGTGCTGCTCGACCGCGTGGCGCGCTCGCTGGTGTTGGCGCTCGACTGCGATGCCGAACCGGTGGTGGTACTCACCAAAGCTGACCGCTGCGATGCCGAGGAACTCGAGCGCGATCTGGACCGCGTGCGCCGCCTGGTGGGTCCGGACGTGCGCGTGATCGTGACGTCCTCTGCCGAGGGCCGCGGCCTGGACGAGGTCCGTGCCTGCGTGCCCGCCGGGAGCTGCGCCATGATTCTGGGCGAGTCGGGTGCCGGCAAGTCGACGCTGCTCAATGCGCTGCTGGGCCACGATACGTTGGCGACCGGCGGTGTGCGCGAACGCGACGATCAGGGCCGTCACACTACCGTCGCGCGCGTGATGGTGGCACTGCCGGGCGACGCCGGCGTGATCGCCGATGCCCCGGGCCTGCGTAGCCTGCCGCTCGTGGGTCACGAGCGGGGTCTGGCGCGCGCTTTCCCCGAGATTGTCGAGGCATCGCGCGCGTGCCGGTTTGGCGATTGCACGCATGTCCATGAGCCGGGCTGCGCCGTTCGCGAGGCCGAGGACGCCGGGCAGATCGATAGCCTGCGTCTGGAAACGTTCCAAAACCTGGCGTCATCCATGCGCGTGAGTGCTCAAATGCTCGATCCCGATGTCCATCTGTAATTGATTTTTCCTATGACAGCCGTCTCCCAACTGTTCGGGAGACGGCTTTTTTGCTGTGGAAAAGCCTCGAAACATGCAGTTTGCTGACGTGCTGACCAAAACCTTGCCACGAGCTTGACGGGCTGGTCAGCTTTTGGTCAGCGATTGGTTTGACATCGAAAACCAAGATTGCGATTGCGCCGCTTTGCACTCTGACCGCCCAGACAATGGTGGTACGGGCATTCGCCCGGCACTGCCATGAGAGGAGCGGCCGTGAACAAGAGCAAGCGCATCGCCATCAGTCTGGTCGCGGGCGTGCTCGCTGCTCTGCTCTGCATGGTTTACGGCTCGTCGATCCGCTCGCAAGCCGAACAGGTCCAGGCTGAGACCTTGGCCAAGTACGGTGGCGATCGCGTCGAAGTTTGCGTCGCGGCGCGCGATATCGATGTGGGCGAGACCCTCGATGAGACCAATGTCATAACCCAGGAATGGCTGACGAGCCTGCTGCCGCGTGACGCAGCGACCGAGCTGCGCCAGGTGCGCGGCGACGTGACGACTTCGCGTATTCCCAAAAACGCCGTGATCTGCAATGTCTACACCAAGGCCGAGAGCCGCAAGCTCGAGGTGCCTAAGGGCAAGGTCGCCGTTTCGGTGGCGGTCGATGCCGAGCACTCGGTCGGCGGTGCTACGGGCGTGGGCAGCTACGTGGATGTGTATGTGCAAAAAGACGGCGTGACCGATCGGCTGTGCGGCGCGTACGTGATCGATACCAGTGAGGATTCCGGTGCCACGCGCGAGGGCAAGATCGAATGGGTGACGCTGGCGGCTGACCCCGAAGACGTCAAGGAACTGCTGGGAGCCTCGGGCAAGGGAACGGTCAGCTTGACGATTCCCGCCACGGCGCGCGGCAAAAAGAGCGGAGGCGACGAGTGATGAAGGCGATCTGGCTTGCGTGCTGCGCGTGCGGCGATTACGGGCTGTTGCAGCGGGAAGTCGAGGGCCGTGATGCGGGTGCACAGGTGCTTCGCGTGGGTGACCTGGACGGGCTGGTTTCCATGGCGCGGGCGTTTCCGTCGCGCCGCGGGGCTGCCATCATCGCGGCGTCTCTGTTTGATACCGAAGATGTGCGCAAGACTGTTGCGCGCCTGACGGCCGAAGGCCGCGTGAGTCGCGTGGTCGTGTTGATAGAAGCGCTCGATCCGTCGGATATCGAGGGGCTGTTTCGCGCGGGGGCGACCGAGGTCATCGCTGCACACAGTATATGCGGCAACGGGCGCGCGGGCGAGGGAGCGGTTGATTCCGATCGGCGCATGACGATTGAGCCCGATGCTTTTGTTGATAGGGAACCCGGGGCGCCTCGCGCTACAAGAGGCCCGCGTGTTGATGATTATGGAAAAGCGGAAGCCGAGCATGGTCGGCGCCCCCGGAACCCCCTTGTATACGATGACGCTGGAGGGCCGGCGCAGCATGCTGGCGACTCCCCGGCAGTAGATATGGGATACGTGCACGGCGTGAATCTGGCGGATGAACTCGACGAAGTTGAGGGCCTTGCCGGGTGCGGCGAGTTGTCGCTGATGCAGCATGAGCAGATTGCGCAGAACGAGCCTGCCTCGCAGACCGAACAAGCAGCCATGCCGGCTTGGACGCAGCACGTGGTTGCGGCGGGGGAGACGGGGACGCTGTCACCGACGCCCGCCCCGCCGCCTCCGATGCCGCCGGCAGACGCTACCGCTCCGCCGCATCGAGCTCCAGTCATCTGCGCTATTTCGGGTTCGGGCGGTTGCGGCAAGTCGACGATCGTTGCCGCCATGGCACACACATCGTCGCTGTTGGGCTTGCGTGCCGCCGTGCTCGACCTGGACCTGATGTTTGGAAACCTTTACGACTTGTTAGGCGTCGATGCTCCGCGCGATATGGCGGCACTTATCGAGCCATCGGCGGCGGGCGCGCTCACCGAGCCGGATATCGTAGCCACATCGATGCGCGTGGCGCCGGGCGTTACGCTCTGGGGTCCCGTCGCGGCGCCCGAGCAAGCCGAGCTCATGGCGCGTCCGGTGGAGCTACTGCTTGATGTTCTGCGTCGCGAATCCGACGTGGTCTTTATCGATACCTCGGTCTTTTGGGGCGACGCCGTGGCGGCTGCGGTGGCGGCGAGCGACCGTTGCCTGGTCGTTGGCGATGCGGCGGTGTCGTCCGCGACATCGGCGTCGCGCGTCATCGAACTGGCAAGTCGAGTAGGTGTGCCGCGCACGCGTATGAGCGCCGTGTTCAACCGGTTCGGTGCGCGCGGGGCAGACGAGGACGTCGCCATGCGCTTTGAGATTGCCTGTGCGTTGAGCTCCAAGATTCGTATCGCCGATGGCGGGCAGGATCTCGCCGCGCTCATGGCGTTTGGGCGCGCTGACGAGGCGGTGGGGCAGACCAGTGCTTTTGCGACTAGCATGCGCGAGGCCACGCGCGAGATGCTCGTGGAACTGGGGTGCGCCGTCGGCCCTTGGAGCGATATGGTCGCCGACCGTGCAACGCGTACCGAACGCCCGCGTATCCGCCTTCCCTGGTCGCGCGAGGGTGATCAGCGATGAGCCTGCAAACGAGGATTAAGGCTGCCGGCGCTGCAGCGGCGGCAGCGCCTGTAGATGCGGGGCGTCGCCGCGCGGTGAAACGACGCACCAAGCGCGCCGTGATGGACCGCATGGGTTACGACGAAGTGGCGCGTATCAGCGCCTATATCGACCCGGCACTTGCCCGCTCGGAATTGCGTCCCGCGGTGGAGGCGGCGCTCAATGTTGAGGAGCCGACCGATCTCGCGACGCTCGAGCGCGAAACCATCATCGACGAGATTTTGGATGACGTGGTGGGCTTGGGGCCGTTGCAGCCGCTCATCGAGGACGACACCGTTACCGAGATCATGATCAACGGCTGTCGCTCGGCTTTCTTTGAACGCGGCGGCGTCTTGTACCCCATCGAGCATGCGTTTGAGGATGATGAGCAGATCCGTGTGCTTATCGACCGCATTATCTCGCCGCTCGGCCGTCGTATCGACGAGCGTAGCCCCATCGTCAACGCCCGCCTCAAAACGGGCTATCGCGTCAACGCGGTGATTCCGCCTGTGGCGATTGACGGACCGATTCTCACCATCCGAAAGTTCTCGGACCGTATCTGCTCGCTGGACGAGCTCGTGGGGTTGGGATCGCTGCCGCTTTGGTATGCGCAGCTGCTGTCGTGTGCGGTGTCGCTGCGACAGGACCTGGCGGTTGCGGGAGGCACGGGATCTGGTAAGACCACCCTGCTCAACGCGTTGTCATGTGAGATTTCCACCGGCGAGCGCATCGTGACGATCGAGGACTCTGCCGAGCTCAAGTTTGCGCATCATCCGCACGTGGTGCGCCTAGAGGAGCGCGAGGCCTCAATTGAGGGTGAGGGCGCGGTGACGATCCGCGACCTGGTAACTAATGCCCTGCGCATGCGCCCCGACCGCATCGTGGTGGGCGAGGTGCGTGGTGCCGAGTGCTGCGACATGTTGCAGGCCATGAACACGGGCCACGACGGGTCGCTCACCACACTTCATGCGGGTTCAGAACAGGAGACCGTGGTGCGTCTGACGTTGCTTGCGCGTTATGGCATCGATCTGCCGAGCGAGCTCATCGAGGAGCAGATTGCCATGGCGCTCGACGGCATCGTGATGTCCGAGCGCCACGCCGATGGCAGGCGTTTCGTCTCCTCGTATTCGGGGGTGCGACGCGCCGCATCGGGCGGCGTAGAGCTCGAGCGCTATGTGACGTTCGATGCCGCCGAGCGCACCTGGACGCTTGACCGCGAGCCGCCGTTTGTCGCAGAAGGCCTGCGGTCGGGGACGCTCACACAAGAGGAGGTGGACGAATGGAGATCGCTGTGCCCCTCGTCGTAGGGGGCTTGGCGGGGCTTTCTGTCGCGACGGCGTGCGGGGCGGAACCTCGTGTGCCGCAGGTACCGCCGGCGGAGCTGGCACGTCGGGCGCTCGAGGCGGTGGCAGAGAAGCTGCCGCGTGAGCTGGTGGAAAACGATCTGCTGAAAAAGATCGCCCGTTCGTGGGCATCGCTGGCTCCGGCGCATCGCCTTGGCCTCGTGATCGAAGATGCTTCGGGACGTTTGGCGTTTCTGCTGCTATCGAGCGGTGTCTGCTGCGTTTTACTAACGATGGTGTCGTTATCGCCCCTCGGATTTGCCTTGGGACTTGTTGCTCCGTTTGCCGTTGGTGCCGCTCGGGATGGCTTTGAGAGCCGGCGCGAGCAACACGATGCAGAAGAGGCAATGCCCGAGGCGTTTACCGCACTTTCCATGTCGCTTGCCTCGGGACATTCGCTGGCCCAGGGCATGCGCTTTGTGGGCGCTCATGCGCAAGAGCCAGTGCATACCGAGTTTTTGCGGGTGGCGGCGGCGATCGATTGCGGCATCTCGGCGACCGACGCGCTCGATGACTTGCTCGTGCGTATCGACGCCCCCGGTCTTTCGCTTGTGACCTTGGCGCTTAAGGTGTCTCAGCGCACCGGCGCTCCGCTTGCCGACTTACTGTCCGAGGCGTCGAGCATGGTGGGGGAGCGCATTGAGCTCAAGCGCCGCCTGGATGTTAAGACGTCGCAGGCTCGCATGTCTGCGCATATGGTCGCGGCGATGCCGGCGGGCATGTGCGCGGTGTTGGCGCTGCTTTCGGCAGATTTTCGTCGCGGTCTTGCGACGCCTGCCGGCGCGGGCGCTGTGGTGCTGGGTCTTGCCCTCAACGCCGTTGCTCTGGTGGTTATCCGGCGCATTATGCGGGTGGAGCTATGAGCGCCCCGGTTGCAGTTGCGGCTTGCCTGTGCGCCCTGAGCGTATTTGTCGCGACGGGTTTGGATCGGGCGGATGCACGCAAGATCGCGGGGGCCTGCAAGCGCGAGGCGGTGCTGGTCGCTGCCGCGGGTCGCTCGGTGGTCGATGCTCTGACCGCGCGAGTGAAGGACGCGGTTGGAGCGGGCGGCCCGGCGCGAGTGTCGCTCGGCGAAGTGTCCGAGATGATCGATGTTGTTCGCTTGGGTCTTTCGGCCGGTCTTTCGTTTGATGCGGCGCTTGAGATTTTCTGCGCCAACCGCCGGTCAGTGCTGGCTCTTCGCCTTGAGCGGGCCTGCATGGCGTGGCAGGTGGGCGTGGGCACGCGTGAGGACGAGTTGTTGGCCGCCGCGCGCGACCTGGACGTGCGAGCGCTCGAGACCTTTGCCATCACGGTGGGGCAGGCGCTCGCCCTGGGTGCCCCACTTGCCGAGACGCTGGCCGCTCAAAGTCGCGAGATCCGTGCAGCCCATCGCGCCGCGGTCGAGCGCGAGATCGAGCGTGCGCCCGTCAAGCTGCTGATTCCCACCGGCACGCTCATCTTGCCGGCGTTGCTTCTATCCATATTGGGCCCGCTGCTGGGAGCAGGCGGGATGATGTAGGGAGGAATACATGAACACGATAGTCGAAGTTGCTGACAAGGCTTGGAACTGGGCTTTTTGCCGGGCGATCCACACTCGCCAGCATGCCAAGGAGCTGTTGCAGGAGGAGAGCGCGCAGGGTACCACCGAGTACGCCATTTTGGTGGGCGTACTTGTGGTGATCGCGATTATTGCCATCGTTGCATTTAAAGGCAAGGTTAAAGAGCTATGGGATGCGATCAGCGAGGGCATCAACAGCCTGTAGAGGGCGAGCGCCCCATCGGGGTACTGCTGGTGTTTGTTTGCCTGACCGTGGCGATAGCGGCGGTGCTTTGGGGGCTTAACGCCGCGCGGCAGCAGCGTCCTGGGGCCGCCTCCGATTCGGGCTCAGATTCGGCGGTGGCGTCTCAAGAAGATGAGATGCGAGATGCGGACGATTCGGATGTCGCTGTCACGGCGCAAACCTTTCTGCGGACGCTCGACAAGCGGTCTGGCACTGCGACGGATTCGCCTGAGGGCAACGCGATTGCGGTCCGGCTTGCATGGTCCGAGGACCGACCGATGACCGAAGCGGCGGCGGATATGCTGCGTGCCTATCGCGAGGTACCCACGGCACAACTTGCTCTGAGCGGCTATCTCGATATCAAGGGCAACGTGTGGGGCGCTATCGTGCGTGACGGACGCGGCTGGGTCGATATGGTGACGGTTGCCGCGGATACTGGCGATGCTTCGTGTCGTCTGCGCGCCGTGCGCCTGGTCCCGCAAACAATAAGCTCAAAGGAGGGATCGTGAAATGCATGACGTCCTGCGCGAGGAGTCTGCCCAGGCAACGGTCGAATACGCCATCGTCACGGTGGCGCTGTTATCGATCGTGCTGGCGATCGCGGGGCTTTGGCGTGCTGGCACCGATGGGCGCTTGGCGGCGCTGGTTGAGCGGGCGGCATCCCATGGCGTTGCCTCGACGTCGGTTATCGACGCCGCTGCGGGCGCTAAGGACATCGCGTTGTATTGATATCGCGCGCGAGGACCGGGCGCAGTCTACGGTCGAGGCCGCTTTTTTGCTGCCGACGTTTCTGACGCTCATCCTTCTCGCACTACAACCGGTGTGCCTGCTCTATACGCGCGCGGTCATGGAGTCTGCCGCCGCCGAGACCGCGCGGCTCATGACTACGACGACGGCGGAGGACGACGATCTTAAGGAGTTCACCCGCCGCCGGCTTGCCGCAGTGCCCAACGTTTCGATCTTTCATGCCGGCGGGCCGTTGTCGTGGGATATCGAGCTTGGCCGGGCCGGTGCGGATGGCGTCTCGTCCGTGTCCGTTTCCGGCGAGGTCAAGCCGTTGCCCGTGATCGGTGCGTTTGCGCAGGCTATGGGTGGTACCGCCGAGGGCGGCTACGTTGAGCTCAAGGTCGATGTCTCGTATCAATCGCGTCCCAAATGGCTGGAGGGAGATTATGATTCGTGGATTGCTGCATGGGATTGAGCGTTTCTGGTCTAGACGCGTTTTGACGCACCGTCCGAGCTGCCATCGCAAGCGAGGCGGCTTTATGGGTCGAGCCGGTATCGACTTGTTTATCGAAGACGGTGCCTACACCACGCTCTCCTCTGCGGTGGTCATCTTGGTGGTGCTCACGCTGCTGTTTTCGTCGACGGCGGCGATATGGAGCATGTCGCGTGCCGGGGATACCCAGGTGGCGGCCGATAGCGGCGCTCTGGCGGGTGCCAACGTAGTGTCGTCCTATCACACGGCTGCCACGGTGGTTGATGCGAGTATCTTGAGTCTGGGGCTGGCGGGGTTTGCCACGATCGGGACGGGCCTGGTCGCCATCCTCATCCCGGGTGCCGAGCCGGTTGCCGGCAATATGGTCGACACCGGGATCGAGATCATTAAAACGCGCAACAAGTTTGCCAAAAGCGCATCGGAAGGCTTACAGAAAATCGAGACGGCTCTGCCGTATCTGATCGCCGCGCGTGCCACGCAGGCGGTGTCGGCGCAGGATACCGATAGTGTGACCTATACCGGTACGGCGCTTGCCGTGCCCAGGACATCCGAGTCTGACTTCGCTGCGCTCGAGGGGTCAGAGATCTCGACCGATACCATTAAAGACACATCAGATGATTTAGAGCGTGCGGCCGAGGAGCTGCGGAAGGCCTCGGAGGAGACGGCGAAGGCAAAGGAGCGCGCCTGGCTGGCGGATTGTGGTGGGTCTGACAAGGGCTCGGTCGGCAGCTGTTCTTGTATGTGGGAGCGCGCAAAAAGCCTATCGGATCTCTCCGGTGTTCAAAATCCGCATTACTCATCGAGCGTTACGTGGGAGCCTCAAGTTGCCCTTGATCGCGCGAAGGACTACTACCATTGGCGTCTGACAAATGAGAAGCCCCAGGGCTCGAGTGTCGAGATGAAGGCAGAGTCTGCGGCGCGTAAGGCGTTTTATACCTATGCGAACGCGGAGGTCGATCGGGCATATATAACCGAGAACGGAGACAGGGTTTCCTCCTATATTCCGCTGCTGCCGCGCAACTCTGATGAGGTTCGGGCGACGGAACTCTATACCGATGCGGTGTGGCCGACTAGCGTGAACGATGACAAGGCGTATCTGCATTACGGGACGACCTGCCCTAACTATAAGAAAGGGACGCCGAGCGGATTTGCTTCGGTTGCCGATTACGATGGACAGGATAAATGCAGCAAATGCCATTTTGGCGTTTTGTCGCTTGGTGCTGTTGCGGCGCCTTCAACCTCTATCGAAAACGGCTTCGAGTATCACTTTGACAAGTTTAAAGACGCCCTGGAGGACTACGTCGACTGTCGCAACAAGGAGCTCGAGCTCGAGCGTCAGACCGAGGACGAAGCCGACCGTGCGGGCAATGCGTTCGATACCGCCATCAAAGAACTTTCCGGTGAGCGCCCGCGTATCGCTCCGCCCGGTCGCAACGGCGTGGTTGCCTTTGCGGTTTCGGGTGCCATCTTGAGCTCCGATGAACTCAACTCTTCGTTTAACACGGCAGTCAGACTTGGCGATCGCGGTGCCATCTCTGCCGCGGTGCTGGCGCCCGATGGGGCGACGGCGCAAAACAACGTGCTTTCGCGATTTTTCTCGACATTGAAGGAACGCTCGGGCGGCGTTGCCGGCGTGCTCGACGGCGTCATGGATGTCTGGGGACGGCTGCTTGTGGGATACGGAGACATCCAAGGTTCGGCCGACGAACTTATGGACGAGATGATTAAAGGCCTAGGAGGGGGCAGCGGCGCGTTGGGCTCCATTGCATCGTGGCTCGGCGATACCGTTTCGGCGTCCGTGGCGGCGCTGGGTTTGGAACCGTGCGACTTGCGCCTGCGAAAGCCGGTGCTGACTGATTCCGCCAACGTCATTAAGAGCCCGGGGTCTGACATTGCTGGCCTCTCTCAAGCGCAAGACAAACTGCGAAGTATTCCGTTGGGCGTGACCGATCCCAAGGCGCTTTGCGAGGCGTTGGAATATCAAGTCGAACGCACCATCAGCGGTACGGTGTTCACGCTTGCGGAGATTCCTCTGCCCGGCGGCGGCTCCATCCCGCTCACCGTCGATGTCGCCACGCTGGTTGGCGCTCTGGGCGGTGGGTCGTAATGAGTATCCGCATGCGTCTGCGCGAGGAGCGCGCCCAAGCGACGGTGGAGATGGCAGTGGTTACGCCCGTTTTGCTGGTGCTGGCACTCATCGTGTACAACGTCATGATCTTTGCCAGTGCTGTCGCGCGCTTCGACCGCGTGGTGCCCGACATCGTGTTGGCGCACGCCGTGGCGTCGGAGGGGGAGGGCGACGAAAGCTCTGTCGATGCCTCGGCGACGGTCCAGACTCAAATTCTGAATGCCATGGAAGGCTATGACTTGCAGATCGAAGTGTCGAGCGAGCAAGGCGCGGAGGCATCGGATGGTGGTCTGCTCTCCCTATCCGGTACGTTTAGGACCTACACCTGCACCATGCACTATGAGCCGTGGCCGACTTCTCTCAGCATCGCTGGCGTTCCGCTGGGGGCGCCGACAACGTTGTCGCACGAGCGCGCGGTGACGGTCGATCCATGGCGTCCGGGGGTGGTCATGTGACCGCGGTCTCGTCCTACATCGCCTACGCGCGGGCACTCAACAGGCTGGGTTGGACGCCGGCCGAGTTTGCGGTGGCGGAGTCGTTTGTCGTGCGCCTGCGCGGCATGCTGGGACGGCGTCCGGTTGCCGCCAACGGCTTGCCGCTCGTCATGGCGTTTCCACGCTGCTCTTCGGTCCATACGTGTTTTATGGCCTATCCCATCGACATCGCCTTCATCGATCGCGACGGCAATATCCTCGCGCGCTACGAAAACGTATGTCCCTGGCGTATGTGCTCCTGCCCCGGCGCCTGGGCCGCACTAGAGCGCTCTTCAATCATTGTTTCGACCCCTGCTCTCCAACGCGTGCCGGCTTAAGAATTGGCGACAGCGGACTTTCGTCATACGAAATTGGGTAAGATGGAGGAGAAGATGCATGGATGTTGAGATCCATCCCAACGCTAAAAAGCACCTGACGGAAAAGCAGGTGCTAAGCGCTTGGCTTGCGGTTACTGAGTGCATTCGTCGCGAGTCGAAGGACGAGCCGCCGAGATGGCTTGCGATTGGATGGCTCCCAGACGGACGAAGCGTGGAGCTTGTCGCGGTCGAGCTTGTCCGTGGGTGGCTTATCATTCATGCCTTGTCTCCAGTCCAGAAGAAATTTTGGCAGGAGATTGAACGGGCTCGGCAAAGGGGTCGATGATGGGCAAGACGTATACGGCCGCTAATGGTCAGGTTGTAACGGATGAAACGATTGACGCGTGGTGCGAGTCGTACGAGCGCGGAGAGTTTCCGGATGGCGAACACACCGTTGGTGGGATCGTGCATGGACGGCCCCCACTCTCAGGTGAGGGGACGGCAACGCTGTCGGTCAAGATTCCTCTGGGAATGAAGGAGGCCATTCGTCAACGGGCGGCTGCCGAGGGGATGACGCCAAGTGAGTTTGCCCGTGCGGCTCTGAGCGAAAAACTTCTTGCTGCCGGCTGATGCCTCTGACGTGCCGATTTATAGAACCGAGGCTGTGCTCAAAAACTTTTTTGAAATTCTCGGTTGACCGGAACGCGTCCTTGGTTATACTAATCAAGCCTTGAAACAAGGCACACCTCAAATGGCTGGGTAGCTCAGTTGGTAGAGCAGAGGACTGAAAATCCTCGTGTCAGGGGTTCGATTCCCTTCCCCGCCACCTTGAATTGACTAGGACCTCTGCAAAGGGGTCCTTTTCTTTTATGCAGCCCCCACATGGAATCGAACCCCGTGAGGGCGCGGAGCTGAGTAAACGCGTAAGCGTTTGCCAGCGCAGCTCGCAAGGCGCGTAAGCGCCGCAGCGGTCCGTCCGCGCAGCGCGCGGACGCGATTCCCTTCCCCGCCACCTTGAATTGACTAGGACCTCTGCAAAGGGGTCCTTTTCTTTTATGTAGGGTTCTGCGGAAACTGCGTCCCAGAATAAGGGCTCAGAACGGGACACACTTTCCGGTGCCTGCCTTTGGCGCGCGTACACACCTCGTCGCACCATTCCGAGCCCGTCTGCTCCCAGACATTCCTCCCACTTTCGCGTCACTTTGCAGACCGTTCGGTCGCCTGTCCGCACACGCGGGTATACTCAAAACGATAATTATCCTACGCAATACGATGCGGGTTCGACCTGCATGATCCGAAGGGGGCAGTGATGGAGAGGATACTCGGCGTTAATCTCTCTGGCTGGTTTATTCCCGAGCCTTGGGTGACCCCGTCGCTGTACGCGGCGACCGGTGCATCCAACGCGGCCGAGCTACAGGAGGCCATGGGTACCGCCGCCTATAACGAGCGCATGCGCCGCCATTACGAGACGTTTGTGAGCGAGGACGATTTTCGCCGCATGGCGCAGATTGGCCTCAATGCCGTGCGTCTGCCGGTGCCCTGGTATGCCTTTGGCTCACAGGGGTCCGATGCGTCCTACATCTCGGTTGTCGACTACATTGACCGTGCAATTGAGTGGGCTGCCAAGTACGACATCCGCGTGCTGCTCGATCTGGCAACCGTGCCCGGTGGCCAGGGCGATTCCAACGATTCGCCCACCACGCCGGAGGCTGTCGCCGAGTGGCATTCGTCCACCAACGGCCGTCATGTCGCACTCGACGTGCTCGAGCGCTTGGCCGATCGCTATGGCGAGGCCGAGAGCCTGCTGGGCATTGAGCTGCTGGACACGCCGCAGATGAGCGTTCGCAAGAGCCTCTTCACCATGACGGATGGCATTCCGGCCCACTACCTGCGCAATTTCTATCGCGATGCCTACGAGCTCGTTCGTTCGTATATGCCCGAGGATAAGATCGTCGTCTTCTCGTCGTCGGGGCATCCCAGCGAGTGGAAGCATTTTATGCGCGGCGCCAAGTACAAGAACGTCTACATGGACCTTCACCTGTACCATTACCGCGACGAGTACGCGCTCGACATTACGAGCCCCCGCGGGCTGACGACGGCGATTTCGCGTAACAAGCGCGAGCTTAAAGAAGCGATTTCGACTGGGTTCCCCGTGCTGGTGGGCGAATGGTCGGGTGCGGCGATCTTTGCCAACTCGTCGGTTACGCCCGAGGGCCGCAATGCCTACGAGCGCGTGTTTATCGCCAACCAGCTGGCTTCGTTTGCGCCGGCTGCCGGTTGGTTCTTCCAAACGTGGAAGACCGAGAAGCGCATTGCAGCATGGGACGCCCGCGCGGCGCTTGGTACGCTCGAGCGCGGCATGATTGAATAGGTTGATATGACGCAAAACAGCGCCCATACGGGCAAACTCTATGTGGTCGGCACGCCCATCGGCAACCTAGGCGACCTGTCCCCGCGCGTTGGCGAGGCTTTTGCCGCCGCCGATGCCATTTGCTGCGAAGACACGCGTGTGACGTCAAAGCTGCTGATGCACCTGGGCATTTCCAAGCCGCTTGTCCGTTGCGACGAGAATGTGATCACTAGCCGCGCTGCCGGCCTGGTCGACCGTCTGCTGGCGGGGGAGACCCTCGCCTTTGCCTCGGACGCCGGCATGCCGAGCGTGTCCGATCCCGGCCAGGCGCTGGTCGAGGCGGCGCGTGAGGCCGATGTGCCCGTCGAAGTTATTCCCGGGCCCTCTGCTTGCGTCACGGCGCTTGTTTCGTCCGGCATTCCCTGCGAGCATTTTTTCTTCGAGGGCTTTTTGGGCCGAAAGCACGGCGACCGTGTGCGCCGTTTGCAGCGCCTTGCCGTGGTGCCTGGCGCACTCATCTTCTACGAGTCTCCACATCGTATCGTGGCGACGCTCGAGGCCGTGGCGGAGGTCTTTCCCCAGCGTGAGGTCGCCGTCTGCCGCGAACTCACCAAGCTGCACGAGGAGGTCTTGCGCGGGCCCGCTGACCAGCTTGCCGAGGAGCTGCGTGCTCGCGGCGAGGTAAAGGGCGAGATTGCGCTGGTCATCGCGCCGCCGAGCGAGGACGAGGAGGCCGGCATCGCGCCGGTTGGCGCTGCGGTAGCGGATCCCGACGATGCCCTGCGCGAGGATATCCGCACCGCGCTCGAGGAGGGGGAGCCCGCCTCTGCGGTGGCCAAGCGCCTGTCTCAGAAGTATTCGCGCCGCAAGCGCGATGTCTATGCCATGGTGCTCGATATGCAATAGATGGAGGATATCCAGCCCTTGCGCTAGAATCATCCCCTGTATGCAACGTTTTTCTGGAGGACAAACCCCATGGATCAAAGCAAGCCTTCGTTCTTTATCACGACGCCCATCTACTACGTCAACGCCGATCCGCACCTGGGCACGGCTTATTCCACCATCATCGCCGACGTTCAGGCTCGCTATCGCCGCTCCGCCGGCTATAACGTCAAGTTCCTGACCGGCATGGACGAGCACGGCGAGAAAGTCGCCGAGGCCGCAGCCAAGCATGGCATGACGCCGCAGGAGTGGACCGATAGCCAGGCCCCGCACTTCAAGGAGCTTTGGAGCAAGCTCGAGATTTCCAACGACGACTTCATCCGCACCACCGAGCCGCGCCAGCATCATGCCGTGCAGTACCTGTGGGAGCGCATGAAGGAGTCCGGTTACCTGTATAAGGGCAGCTACGACGGTTGGTATTGCGTGCCTGACGAGACCTACTTCACTGATACGCAGGTCCAGAAGGGCGACGAGGAGTACGGCAGCGTCGGCCAGCATCTATGCCCCGACTGCCACCGTCCGCTTGAGCGCGTGCAGGAGGAGTCCTACTTCTTTAAGCTTTCCGCCTTCCAGGACAAGCTTCTCAAGCTCTATGACGAGCACCCCGACTTTGTCGAGCCTGCGTTCCGCATGAACGAGGTACGTAGCTTTGTCGAGGGCGGCCTTAACGACCTTTCCGTGAGCCGCACGAGCTTTGACTGGGGCATTCAGGTCCCGTTTGACGAGGGTCACGTGACCTACGTGTGGTTCGATGCGTTGCTCAACTATATGACGGCCGTCGGCTACGGTGTCGACACCGACGAGGCCCGTGCCGAGCTGGCCTATCGCTGGCCCGCGCAGTTCCACATCGTGGGTAAGGACATCATCCGCTTCCACTGCGTCATTTGGCCCGCGATGCTCATGGCCATCGGCGAGGCCCTGCCCGAGCACGTCTTTGCCCACGGCTTCCTGACCGTGCGCAATGCCGAGACCGGTAAGGCCGAGAAGATGTCCAAGAGCCGCGGCAACGCCATCGCTCCGCAGGATGTTATCGACATGCTGGGCGTCGAGGGCTACCGCTATTACTTTATGACCGACGTGGTCCCCGGCACCGACGGCGCCATCAGCTTCGATCGTATGGAGCAGGTCTACAACGCCGATCTGGCCAACAGCTGGGGGAACCTCATCTCGCGCTCGCTCAACATGAGCGCAAAGTACTTTGACGGCTGCGCCCCGGCTAAACCGGCGTCTGCCGACGCGTTCGATAACCCGCTGGCAAAGATTGCCGACGGTTTGGTCGAGCGCTACATGGCCAAGATGGACGTGCTCGATTACGGTGGAGCCAAGGATGAGGTTATGGAGCTCATCCATGCCGCCAACCACTACATCGAGGACTCCGAGCCCTGGGCGCTTGCCAAGGACGAGGCCAAAGCTGACGAGCTGGCATTTGTGATCTACAACCTGCTCGAGGCCATCCGCATCGCCGCCCACCTGCTGATGCCACTCATGCCCCAGACTTCTGCCGAGGCTCTGCGCCGCTTGTCCTGTGAGGGCGAGGCCGCGAGCGACGACCTCAAGGGCATTTGCACTTGGGGCCTGCTTGCCGGTGGTCAGCCCGTCGAGAAGGGCGATCCGCTGTTCCCGCGTCTGGCGTAGAGACCGCGCGAGCGCCATATCGGCAATTTGCTGTTTAGCTGTAAGGGCATGGCCGCCACGGTCCATGCCCTTTTGTTTCAAGACGCCGCCATCATGCTAAGGAGGCAACCATGACAACTTCGCCTTTGGCAAACCCCACGGCCACCAGGGAGCTGCTGGAGGAGTTTGGCCTTGCGACCAAGCATCGCCTGGGCCAGAACTTTCTAATCGACAATCATGTGATCGAGCGTATCTGCGAGCTTGCCGAGCTTGCAGGTGACGAGCGCGTACTCGAGGTGGGTCCGGGTTGCGGTACGTTGACACTTGCGTTGCTGCAGGAAGCGGCGTGCGTTACGTCCATTGAGGCCGATCCTGAGCTCGAACCGGTGCTCGACGCCCACGCCGCTGACTATGCCAACTTCCGCTTTATTATGGGCGACGCGCTCAAGGTGGGCCCGGAGCAGATTGAGCAGGCCGCCGGCGGCGAGCCCACGGTATTTGTCGCGAACTTGCCCTATAACGTGGCGGCGACAATCATCCTGCAGTTCTTCCAGACGATGCCCGCGCTCAAGCGCGCCGTCGTCATGGTGCAAAAGGAGGTTGCCGATCGCATTGCCGCAGTGCCGGGCAACAAGACCTATGGCGGCTATACGGCAAAGCTCGGCCTGTATGCGCAGGTGACGGGTCGCTTTGAGGTGCCGCCGCGTTGCTTTATGCCGGCACCGCACGTGGACTCGGCCGTCGTGCGTATCGACCGTGTTGACGGCGTGGTGCCCGAAGGGCTCGATCGCGACTTTGTGGCTCGCGTGATTGATGCTGCATTTGCCCAGCGTCGCAAGACCATCCGCAATTCCATGAGCGCCAACGGCTTTGCCAAGGACGTGCTCGATGCCGCCTTTGAGGCTTGCGGTATCGCACCCACCACGCGCGCCGAGACGCTTGATGTTGCCGACTTTGTCCGTCTGGCCCAGGAGCTAATCCATGATGCCTAATGCCGAACGTGTGACGTTTGCCAAGAAAAAGAAGACGGTTGCTTGTCCCGTGCCCTTGGCACCGCTTGCTGACACGCATGCGCATCTGCTTTCGTTCTGGGGCAAGGAGGTGCCCGAGACGCTCCTGCGCGCCAAGGCCGCGGGCGTCGAGCTATTGGTGACGATGCTCGACCCCATCGCCGACAAGCGCAGTGTGACGGACTATAGCGACTGGCTGACGCGCGAGATTCTGCCGATGCAGGGTATCCCGCAGATCAAGTATCTTGCCGGCGTGCATCCGTATGGCGCGCCGGACTATACCGACAACGTTCATGCACAGGTCGTTGCCGCACTCGATGACCCCTTATGCGCCGGTATTGGCGAAATCGGCCTGGACTACCACATGGACTATGACGACGACATTGCGCCGGCACCCCATAACGTGCAGATTGACTGCATGGCGCGCCAGCTCGAGCTTGCCGTGTGCCGTAACGTGCCGGTGGAGCTGCATCTGCGTCACGAGGACACGGACCAGGAGCGCACCTCGCACGTGGACGCCTACAACGTGCTTCGTGAGGTGGGCGTGCCCCAGGCCGGTTGTGTGCTGCACTGTTTTGGCGAGGACCGCGCCACGATGGAGCGCTTTGTGGAGCTGGGCTGCTATATCGCCTATGGTGGTGCGGCCACCTTTAAGCACAACGACGACGTGCGCGAGGCATTTGCGGCAACCCCACTCGATCGAATTTTGTTCGAGACGGATTGCCCGTATATGGCTCCGGAGCCCATCCGCGGTCTTGAATGCGAGCCCGCAATGATCTCCATTACGGCAAACGCGCTGGTTAACGACCGTGTCGATCGCACTGGTGAGGACGCCGAAACAATCGCGCATGCCGCTTGGGAAAATGCCTGCAAACTTTTTCAAAAATAGTTCTTGCGTTCGCGGTGGCGCTCCGTTATTCTAATTCCTGCACGCGGGCGTGGCGGAATTGGCAGACGCGTACGGTTCAGGTCCGTATGGGGGAAACCCCATGAAGGTTCAAGTCCTTTCGCCCGCACCATTAAATGAAAGAGCTCCCAGCAATGGGGGCTTTTTTGTTATGGGCCCATCGCGGGGACTTGAACCTGCGAAGGAGCGAGCGTAAAGAAAACGCGGAGCGTTTTTAGCGAGTTGACGAGTCCGCCGGCAGGCGGTCGAAGCCGGTGCGGATCCGCGAAGCGGATACGCGGACGTCCTTTCGCCCGCACCATTGATTGAAAGAGCTCCCAGCAATGGGAGCTCTTTTTGTTATGCACGATCTCCTTGGACGGGTATCCTAGTACCAACGTGTGCCTATCAGAGGAGAGACCATGCTGTTTTCCGGTATCATCGCTGCCCTTACGAGCCTTCTACTTCCCATCATCATCCTGTTGCTGCTGCTTCCCAACGCCTGCTATGTCGTTGAACAGCAGCATGCCGTGATCATCGAGCGCCTGGGCAAGTTCAATCGCATCGTCAATGCGGGCTTCCACATGAAGGTACCCGTGATCGACCGCAAGGCCGCCACGGTGAGTCTGCGCACCATGAAAAACGGTTTTGGCATCGACGTTAAGACCCAGGACAATGTGACCATCGGCCTTGAGGTCTCTGCTCAGTACCACGTGAGCTATGACATGGGCGCCGGCCCGGCAGATTCGGGTATCTACAAGAGCTACTACATGCTGCAGGAGCCCGTCGACCAGATGCGCGACTTCATCACCGACGCCCTGCGCTCTTCAATCCCCGTCTACACACTCGATGAGGTCTTTGCCAAGAAGGATGACATCGCCAAGGACGTTAATGCCACCGTGTCCGAGCAGATGGCTGCCTACGGCTTTACCCTCGTGTCGACACTCATCACCAAGATCGCGCTGCCGACCGAGGTCGAGAACTCCATGAACGACATCAATGCCGCCCAGCGAAAGCGCGCTGCCGCGCAGGAGCTCGCCGAGGCCGACCGCATCAAGCGCGTCACCGAGGCGACCGCCGAGGCCGAGGCGATGGAAAAGGCGGGCGAGGGCATCGCCAACCAGCGCAAGGCCATCGCGCTGGGTATCAAAGATTCGCTCGAGATTATCCAGGAGACGGGTGTCGGCAACGACGAGGCCAACCAGCTGTTCATGTTTACGCAGTGGACCGAGATGATGACGGAGTTTGCTCGCACGGGTAAAACCTCGACGGTCGTGCTGCCGAGCGATTTCTCGCAGTCGGCCTCGATGTTCGAGCAGATGCTGACCGCCGGCAAGGTTCAGAACGAGTCGAAGGAGTAGACACGCGTGAAATACACCGTCGTTTGCGTCGGTAAGCTCAAGGAGCGCTTTTGGAAGGACGCGTGCGCTGAGTACACCAAGCGCCTAGGTGCCTATGCCAAGGTTGATATCCGCGAGGTGGCCGATATCGACCCGGCCAAGGCGGGCGGCGTGGATGCCGCGCGCGACAAGGAGGGGGCGGCGATTCTTGCTGCCTTGCCGTCTCGAGCGCATGTGATCCTGCTGGCTATTGAGGGCAAGGAGCGCTCGAGCGAGGAGTTTTCGGCGCGGCTCGATGATCTTATGCTGCGTGGCAACAGCGACATCGCCTTTGTGATTGGCGGATCGGACGGCGTGAGCGATGACGTGCGCGCACGAGCCGACGAGATGCTCAGCTTTGGACGTATTACCTTGCCGCATAACTTGGCGCGCGTGGTGCTGCTGGAGCAAATCTATCGCGCCTGCAAGATCAGCCGAGGCGAGCCGTATCACAAATAGGTCGGCAATACGAAACAATGGCGTGGGACAATAGCTTTCGTTTTGAAGAGCGTGTCTGAGAGGACTATGAGATATGAAGATTGGGTTTGTCGGTTTTGGCAATATGGCGAGCGCTATGGCTGATGGCTGGATCGCTGCCGGTGTAGCTGCGAGCGACATGTGCGCCTGCGCGGGTCGCTACGACGCACTGGTTGAGCGCTGCGAGGCGCGCGGCATGGTCGCCTGCCACGATGCCGCCGAGGTTGTCGCCACATCCGATATCGTGGTCGCTGCGGTCAAACCGTACATGATCGAGAAGGTATTCGCCCCGCTCAAGGATGTTCTTGCCAAAAAGGTCGTTCTGTCGGTTGCCTGGACCTGGGACAGTGCCAAGTGGGAGCAGGTCCTGCCGGGCGTCGCGCATATCTCGACGGTGCCCAACACGCCGGTTTCGGTGGGCGAGGGCGTCATCGCTTGCGAGAAGGCTTCCACGCTTAGTGATGAGCAGAGCGCGGTGGTGCTTGATCTGCTTGGCAAGCTCGGTGCGGTGGTCGAGCTCGATACGAGCCTGCTGTTCGTGGGCGGCACGGTGGGTGGTTGCGCTCCGGCATTTGTCGCTATGGCAATCGAGGCCCTGGGCGATGCGGCGGTCAAGCACGGTATCCCGCGTGCCGATGCCTATCGCATTGTGAGCCAGATGGTGCTAGGTACGGCAAAGCTGCAGCTTTCAACTGGCCAGCATCCTGCGGCGATGAAGGATGCCGTATGCTCGCCCGGTGGCGCCACCATCAAGGGCGTCGTTGCGCTCGAGGACGCCGGCATGCGCAGTGCCCTGGTCAAGGCAATCGACGCAACCCTCCAGTAAAACCTGCCATTTAGGGACAGGTTTATTTTGGCAGGTTTTTCCTGCTGTTTTGTCCCTTTAGCGAAAAGCGCCCCGCAACCGGATCGTTACCGGTTGCGGGGCGCTTGCGTTTGCCCAGATAAAACCGACCAAAATAAACCTGTCCCTTTTTGGCAGATTAGTCCCAGAAGCTGTCTTCCTCATCCTCGGACTTGGGTCCGCGGTCGACGTACATCTTATGGGTACGCTTCTCCATTACAAAGGCAAGAATCGCAAATAACAGGATGCCGCCGGCGAAAAGGATGGCAAAACCGGTGCGGGTGCCAAACAAAAAGGAAAAAACTGCGTCCATTGGGTGCCTTCTTGCGTAGTTGAGTTGGGTCGTAAACGCTCATAAGTATATACTTGCCCATACATGTACAAGGTTGCAACCTAAATGGAATGTATATCGCCGGAGGATCTAATGCTTGATATCAAGTTTGTTCGCGAGAACCCCGATGCCATCGATGTCGCCATGACTAACCGTCAGACGTCTTGGGACCGCGAGAAGTTCTTTGAGCTCGACGACGAGCGCCGTGCCGTCATCACCGAGGTCGAGGAGCTCCAGGCCACGCGCAACGCCGAGTCCAAGAAGATCGGCGCCCTGATGAAGGAGGGCAAGAAGGACGAGGCCGAGGCCGCCAAGGAGGCCGTGCGCGCCGTCAACGAGAAGATTGACGGTCTGGCCGAGCGCCGCACCGCCCTCGAGCAGGAGCAGTACGACTTCATGGCTCACCTGCCCAACATTCCTTGCGAGGCCACGCCGTACGGCAAAGACGAGGACGAGAACATCGAGCGTCGCCGCTGGGGCACCCCGCGCGAGTTCGACTTCGACTTTAAGCCGCACTGGGATCTGGGTACCGACCTCGACATCCTTGACTTCGAGCGTGGCAACAAGCTCTCCGGCAGCCGCTTCACCGTTCTCGGTGGCGCCGGCGCCCGCCTGGAGCGCGCCCTTATCAACTTCTTCCTGGACACGCACACGAGCCGTGGCTTCAAGGAGTGGTGGCCGCCCATCGTCGTCAAGCGTCAGACCATGTTCGGCACGGGCCAGCTGCCCAAGTTCGAGGACGACGCCTATCACGTCTCGGGCGACAACTTCCTGATTCCTACCGCCGAGGTCGTGCTCACCAACCTGCACGCCGGTGAGGTCCTCGACGCCGACACCCTGCCGCGCCGTTACACCGCCTTCACCCCCTGCTTCCGCGAGGAGGCCGGTTCCGCCGGTCGCGACACCCGCGGCATCATCCGTCAGCACGAGTTCGACAAGGTCGAGATGGTCAAGTTCGCTAAGCCGGAGGAGTCCGACGAGGAGCTCGAGAGCATGACCGCCGAGGCCGAGTACCTGCTGCAGCAGCTGGGCCTTCCGTATCGCGTGATTAGCCTGTGCACCGGCGACTTGGGCTTCTCTGCCCGTCAGACCTACGACGTCGAGGTCTGGCTGCCGAGCTACAACGCCTACAAGGAGATCAGCTCCTGCTCCAACTGCGGTGACTTCCAGGCTCGCCGCGCCAACATCAAGTATCGCGACCCCGAGAACTTCAAGGGTTCGCGCTATCTGCACACCCTCAACGGTTCCGGTCTGCCGGCTGGCCGTACCATGGCAGCCATTCTGGAGAACTACCAGAACGCTGACGGCACCATTACGATCCCCGAGGTTCTGCGTCCCTACATGGGCGGCCTCGAGAAGATCGAGCCGGTCGCGTAGATTGGCTGCATAAGCGATTTGCTAGGGCACTCCTTTTTGGGGTGCCCTTTTTGTGTGCGGCCATACCATGCCGTGCGGACAGCTCAATAGAAAACACACGAACAACTGTTCTGTATACAGCCATCTACCTGCTATGCTTTTGCTAAATAAGAGCGAGAGAAAGGGGACGCGATGGAGCTGTTTGATGATCGGGTGGTTTTGTTTGAGAGCGACGAGGGCGGGGAGTACCTGCTTGTGACGTGTGAGCCGTCTGGCATGGGTGGCCTGGTGGTTCGACAGACGAGCGAGGGGCCGTTGACGCAATGGTGCTACGAGGAGTCGCCTCATGTGGTTGAGACGTTTGTGGCGCACGAGGGGCTTGTGGCCCTAGAGCATTTCTATGGGGTCCAGACATCTAATCAGGTTGCTCGCATGTTGAGCACCTCGTTTGCCGATTATGATTGTGCCCAGCGGGTGAGATCGCTCCTGAGGGAACTTGATGCTAAGTTTGACGTGATCGAAAAGCCAATCGATCGTACGGGGAATGGCGGTATATGCGGAGCAGCATGACAAGACTGCGTTCCACAAAAAAGTTTGAAATTGTGCTTGACTCCAATAAGCTAAAGTGGTTTTATATGTCTTGCGCTGCGGCGTTACCTCAGCTGGATAGAGGGTCTGACTACGAATCAGAACGTCATAGGTTCGAATCCTATACGCCGCACCAATTGAAATTGAAAGCCTCCGGCAACGGGGGCTTTTCTTTTAGGCGGACGCCGCATGGATTCGAACCTCGGTCGAGGCGCGGGCGTCAAGAAAACGCGGAGCGTTTTTAGCCCGCGGGCGAGTCCGCCGGCAGGCGGGCGAAGCCGGCGCGGATCCGCGGAGCGGATGCGCGGAATCCTATACGCCGCACCAATTGAACTTGAATCCTCCGGCAACGGGGGCTTTTCTTTTATGGCAACACCGCATGGATTCGAACCTCGGTCGAGGCACGAACAACTTAATTATCACTCCGTAAAATTTTTTCTAATTGTCGCTTGACCCATCGGGGGCTCGCGTGCATAATAATCCGTGCGTTGCGGCGTTACCTCAGCTGGATAGAGGGTCTGACTACGAATCAGAACGTCATAGGTTCGAATCCTATACGCCGCACCAACTGAACTTTAAAGCCTCCGGTAACGGAGGCTTTTCTTATATCGCGATGCGTCGAAGATCGCGCCAAGCCCTCCAAATGATTAAAAATCAAATTCGATAACTTTTTTTGAAAAAATGCTTGACCATTATTCAGTCCATGTGCATAATAATCAACAAGTCGCGGCGTTACCTCAGCTGGATAGAGGGTCTGACTACGAATCAGAACGTCATAGGTTCGAATCCTATACGCCGCACCATTTGAGATTAAAGCTCCCGGCAACGGGGGCTTTTCTTTTACGTAAACACCGCATGGATTCGAACCTCGGTCGAGGCGCGGGCGTAAAGAAAACGCGGAGCGTTTTTAGCCCGCGGGCGAGCACGCCGGCAGGCGGGCGAAGCCGGTGCGGATCCGCGCAGCGGATGCGCGGAATCCTATACGCCGCACCATTTGAGATTAAAGCTCCCGGCAACGGGGGCTTTTCTTTTACGTAAACACCGCATGGATTCGAACCTCGGTCGAGGCGCGGGCGTAAAGCGGACGATTTCCTGTCGACTCGTGTAAGATTCCGAGTAGATGTCGCGACTTATTCGCGACCACTCCTTCTCTCAACGACCGATCAGGGTGATACTTCGTGGCAGAGCGTCCGACATACAAGCTCAGGTTTCTCGATCCCAAGAAGCGCTTTCCGGCGATGCCCGAGCAGCCTGCGGGACGCTCATATGGCGTGGTCTGGAAACTCTTTGGCGAGGATCAGCATGAATCTTGCTATGTCGTCGAATTCGTTGGCAAAAGTCATGTGTCGCTTTTGGGTTACGTAAGCGTTTCGGGCGAGGTGTACAAGGTGGACCGCCCCGTTAGCGAGACTCCGCTGCCCAACGATCCCGACATGGAACTGGTCCTTGACGAGTCGGACTCCGGTATTGGTGAGATTGTGGTACGGGGAGCCAACGGCACAATGCGCGCGTGCGCGCGAACCGTCGGCTCTCCCGAAGGCCCCATGCGCGAGCAGTCCGACCACGAGACATGGAATTCGACCCGCTCCCTTCCTTACGGCGAGTTCATGGCATCGATGTTCCTGCGCTACGTGATATTCGCTGACTCCGAAAATGCCATTGCGAGCACGGCGGACGCCGGCGGACTCGACGAGGGTATGCAAAATGTTATCGACAAGATCAAGCTCGTAAAGTTGCCCGAGCCGGTCGAGGTGTTTTTGGGCTTTAACACGGCACCGCTCCCTGATGCTATCGAGACGCTGCTTTACCGCGTTGACCATGCCGAGAATCCGAGCGGTATCGAGCGCTATGCCGCCGCCCTTATGAGTGAAATTGACTTGCCCCGCTTGCGCACCATCGCCGCTAAGTCCGAGATGAGCCTGGCTCGCATCGATCGCTCAAAGCTTTTCTATCTCAATTTTGATCGTAGTCTGCTGGACCAGGACGAGATTGACATGCTGCTTGCCATCGAGTGCCGTCTTAACCGTCTCTCCGCCATCCTTGAGCACATCGGGGCCGGATTGGTCCCTGCGGCATCCTCGCCGAGCCTTGAGGGCTGCGCGCTCTTTGATGCGTGGCATATCGCCAAGACGACCAACGATGTTCCCCGACTGCTCGATACGGCCTCGAGCGATAACCCGTGGGGCAAACCGGGTACGGTGGCTTGCCAGCCGGGCGGTGAGTGGGATGTGCGTACCCGCTTCGCGCGTATTGTCGAGGCACTTAACGTGGTCACGCGGCTCGACTATACCTATCGGGCAAACGTTGCCGAGGGGATCATGCTCGTTCGGTTTGGGCAGTCTGTCGTTGATGCTATGCCACAACGTGAATACGACGCTCAAGATGACGCCTGGCGCGAGTTGGACGAGGACACGCGCGCGATCTGGGCCGCGGAGCACGATGCGCGCGTGGCGCTCACGCTTGCGGCAGCGTGTTTTGCCGCGGGCACCTGCATCACGCGCTGCTATGTGCAGATTGCTGCTCCCGACAGTGAGCAGGGCGAGTGCGTTGTCGCAACGTATTTCTTTGGGCGCGCGGCCTATCTGGCCGATTGCGTGCCTGTCGCCAAGGATCTTGAGAGCATGGACATGGACGATATGCCGTGCAAGCGTGTGCTTGAGGCGTATGAGTCAACCGCTCCGGAGACGATTGAGCCGGCGGAGGTTCATGCTCGTCCGCGTGATGACCATCGCATGCTGCCGCCGGCGCTGCGCGATCTGCTGCTTGCCGATACGGCTGACGAGCTGGAGGTCATGGAAGAGGACGACGACCCATACGTGGCCCGTGTTGTTGAATTGCGCGAGCAGGCAAAAGTCGACCGTACAGGTGCTTTTGAAGGCTTTTCCCGTCTTGTTGAGGAGTTGGAGGCTAAGTGCGCCGTCGCCGAGCTTTTGGCGACAGGTCCGGTTCAAACGCAGTTTTGCGATAACCAGCTGGTGCGCATGGTGCTACCGGTGTTGGAAGAAGACCGCTCTGTGCGAATCCTTCGTGCGCCCGATGCGCTGTACTTTGCCCAGCACGAGATCTGCAGCTTTTACGCCGAGCAAGAGGACTTTGAACGAGCACTGCCCGAGGTGCGCCATCTTTACGATCTGGCGCGCTCGTCCATGCAGTCGCACTTTGCGCTCATCAACGTGCTTGCGCGTCTGGAGCGCTTTGACGAGATTATCGAGGTGGCGCGCCACGGCCTACGTATTGCCAGCGATCGTTCTGCAATCGGCTACCTGTTCTATCGCTTGGCGTTTGCCTATTGGAATTGCGATCAGCTCGACCTGGCGCTGGCTTGTTACCGTCTGGTGCCGCGCGGCGAGGAGTCGGGCAGCAGCGCGCTGGAAGAAATGCAGGGCCTTATGAACGAGATGGGCGTCAGCGAGCCTCCGACGTTCGAGGAAGCGGTCGAGACCATCCATAAGGCTGGACTAGAGCTGCCGCCAGTGTCCGCCGTGACGAATCAGCTGGCAGATGCCGCTGTGCAACTGGTCGACAACGGTTTCTTTTTCCTGGCGCGCGGTTGTATCTTCCAAATGTGGCGCACCATGGGCAACGACGAGCTCGGCTCCCTCAACCGCTCGCTGGGGTAGGCGAAGCTTTCAAGAAGGAAAGGCTGCTAGGCAATTAGAAAATTTCCTCTTGCTCATCCTTGGCTGTTTGGTTACTATAGAACGGCTGTTACGGAGAGCTGACCGAGAGGCCGAAGGTGCTCGCCTGCTAAGCGAGTATGCCCCAAAAGGGCATCTGGGGTTCGAATCCCCAGCTCTCCGCCAGTATGAATTGAAAGAAGGGTCCCATTTGGGGCCCTTTTTTGTGCGGAGAAAGGAGGCTGGGGGTTCGAACCCGAGAGGGCACGGGCGTTAAGCAAACGCGAAAGCGTTTGTAGCCCGTGGGCGAAAAGCCGCCAGGTTTTGAAGCCGGAGGGCATGCGCAGCATGCCCGGACATCCCCAGCTCTCCGCCAGTAAGACTTTAAAGAAGGGTTCCGAAAGGGACCCTTTTTTAGTTGAACCACGTTAGCTGGGGATTCGAACCTCAAAAAAAGAGGCATCCTTTCGGACGCCTCCCTTCAGTGGGCTTATTATTCTTGCGCACTACACCTCGGGCGCCTTGGCGACGGTCTCGCTTTCTGCCGTGAGCGGGCGGTTGTCGATGCGACGGCCCAGACGGTCGAGCTTCACAAGGAGCCATTCAATGGGATTCGGCCCAGCGCCTTCTTCGTCGGCAACCAGGTCCATGACGGCGATCTTGGTGCCGTCCTGCTTGAGCGTAACGCTACCCACCTTATCGCCCACATGCACCGTGCCCGAAAGATCGTCGTAGCTAACCTTTTCGGTCACCTCGCCGGCAAGGGAAAACACGGTCGCTTGCGCCGTAGGATCGGCGAGTGTGGCGTCGATCGTCTTATCCGTCCAGTCGGTTTGGCCAATACGCGCCATAAGCGGGTTGCCGTTGGCGGTCTTTTCCTGCGTGTTGGCGATTGCGACCGTCACCTTGTGACCGTAGTACCAATTGGCAAGGGTTGCGGTATCGGTAAAGCGCTGGTCGGTGGTGGTGGAGTTCAAAACGACGGTGTAGATCTCGTCGCCGTCGCGGTTGTAGGCACCCGTAAAGCAATAGCCCGCGTCGTCGGTGGTGCCGGTCTTGCCACCGATGTTGCCATCTTGGCCCAGCAAATAGTTATGCGTGTCCATGGAATGCGAATGGTCGGTGCCGTCGGCGCCCGTGACCTCGATCCAGGAATCCTCGCTCGCTACGACCTCGCGGATCGTGTCGTTTTTCATGGCCTCCTGCATCATCAGCGCTACGTCGTGTGCGGTTGAGTGCATATCGCCAGCCCACTCATCAAAGTCCAGACCATGCGGGTTTTCAAAAAGCGTGCCGGTGCAACCGAGCTTCTTAGCGCGCTCGTTCATGGCTTTCACAAATGTTGCCTCGGCGTCTTTGGTCTTAGGGTCGATCTTCTTGCCCACATATTCGGCGAGCACGATGGCGGCGTCGTTGCCCGAGGGAATCATCAGGCCGCGCAGTGCCTGCTTCACGGTGAGCTCGTCGCCTTCGAGTAGGCCGGCTGTTGAATTGCCCACGGTGGCTGCGGCGTTGCTCACCGTGACCTTCTCGTCCATCTTGCAATTCTCGACGGTTAGGATTGCGGTCATGACCTTGGTGATCGAGGCAATCTTGACCTGCTCATCGGCGCCGCGGGCATAGTAGACGGTGCCGTCTTTGCCCATGACGAGGGCATTGGTCGCATCGATATCGGGCAGGTTTTCGGCCGTGATGCCGCGCGCATCGGCGGTTTTGCCGCAAACATTGTCGGTCGTGAGTACTTGGGCGCCGGCGACGGTGGGCACGCCAGCGGCAAGGGCGATAGCGCAGACAAAGCCGGCGGCAAGCTGGGCTGAGCGCTTTGCAAAAGAGGTGAGGGACTTCACGGATTTCGCTTTCGACGGGATGGTCTCTTCTGGAACTAGAGTATATCGTTTGCCGGCGTCGGCGATCATCGCGTGCGTGCGTGGCCCACATCCGCGCCCGAACGGGCACAAGGGTGCTTAAGGCCGACTTAATCACCCACGCTTGTTGTGTGTGGTGTGCGCCCCCTCGGGCATAATGGAGCGCGAGAGGAGCACGCATGAACGAGCGCATTTTGGTAGTTGATGACGAAAAGGCCATCGCCGACTTGGTTGGTATCTACCTTACAAAAGAAGGCTTTGACGTACAGGTCGCCTATAGCGGGGCCGATGCTGCCAAGGCAATCTTGGAGCAGGGGTTCGATCTGGCGCTGCTGGATGTCATGCTGCCCGATATCGATGGCTTTGAGCTGCTACGTACGATCCGTTCCAGCCATACCTATCCCGTGATCATGCTGACGGCGCGCGATGCCCAGCAAGACAAGATCGAGGGCCTTTCGCTTGGCGCGGACGATTATGTGGTCAAGCCGTTCCGTCCGCTTGAGCTCATCGCACGCGTGCACGCTCAGCTTCGTCGCTACACCAGCTACGGTAGCCGCGCGCAGGCGGCCGAGTCGCCGACCATCCAGCTCGACGGCCTTGAGATCAACCGCGATGCTCGTTCCGTGACAGTGGACGGTTCACCGGTTCGCCTCACGCCCATCGAGTATTCCATCTTGCTGTATCTGGTCGAGCATCGCGGCAGCGTGGTGGCCGTGGAGGATCTGTTCCGCGCGGTGTGGAACGAGGATTTTATGCCCGGCTCCAACAATACGGTGATGGTGCACATTCGCCACCTGCGCGAAAAGATCGGCGACGACGCTCAAAAGCCGCGCTTTATCAAAAACGTCTGGGGCGTCGGCTACATAATCGGATAACGCCTTTGATGGTGGGGAAGTGGATATGACAAAAGACGATAGACAGGCGTTCGAGGTGCCCGATCGGCTCTTTGAATACGTGAGGACGGTCGTCGACAACCGCGCGCTCGCGACGGTGCTGCTCTTTTTGCTGAGCCTGCTGCTGATTGGCATCGATAACATCGCTGGAATCTTGGCGGTGCTGCTTGCCGGCTTTTTGCTGATCGATCGATTTGAAATCGTGCGCCGTTGCGTGGTGATTGGCGGTGCCGCGTGGGTCATGACGTTGGCGATTGGTGCCATGGCGCTCGGCGGCATCGAAGGGCCGGTGCTGTTCGATGCCGTCTTTGTATTCAACATGTTTGGCTTTGTGCTGGCGCTTGCCGTGTGCGTGCTGTTCTTTTGCGGCCGCGCCCTGTACTACCAGGGCTACGAGCAGGGCGAGCAGCATGCCGATTGTGTGCTGGCCGCTCGTATTCAAGATCGCCTGATCGATCACCCCGACACCTGGGACAACATCGACGGCGACTTCCTGGAGGTCGAAGGCGCACTCAACCGCGTGCGTGACCGTGAGCGCAAGGTGCAGCAAGCCTTGCGTGACGAGTCTCATCGCAAGGACGATTTGGTCACGTACTTGGCACATGACCTACGCACCCCGCTTGCCAGTGTGGTGGGCTATCTTTCGCTGCTGCAAGAGGCTCCTGAGTTGCCGGTTGAGCAACGTGCGCACTTTACGGGCGTGGCGCTCGACAAGGCGCACCGGCTCGATGCGCTCATCGAGGAGTTCTTCGATATCACGCGCTTTGACTTCCACGATATCGTGCTCACGCGCGGCTATGTTGATCTGGGGTTGCTGCTGGCTCAGGTGGCTGACGAGTTCTACCCCATCCTCAATGAGCAGCATAAGGAAGCCCAAGTTGATATTCACGAGGACCTGACGGTGCTCGTGGATGGCGACAAGATGGCCCGCGTGTTTAACAACATCATGAAAAACGCCGTCGCCTATAGCTACGAGGGCTCGACTATCACGATTGAGGCCAGGCGCCAAGACGATGGCGGCGTGCGCGTGCGCTTTATCAATCAGGGCGATCCTATCCCTGCGGCAAAGCTCAAGGTGATCTTTGAGAAGTTCTATCGCCTGGATGCGGCGCGTGCAACCAATCGCGGTGGCGCCGGTCTGGGTCTTGCTATTGCCAAGGAGATCATCGCGGCACACGGCGGTACCGTTGCATGTGAATCGACGCCCGAACACACGATATTCACCATCGAGCTGCCCGCCGCATAGCCAGCGTGCCCTTACAAACACTTGACAATGTGCTCACGTGCGTATGAGCCGCGATTCCTACTATCGATACTGCTGAATTGATATCGATATGGAGGTATGCGGTATGACGGCTGCTGCGGCTGTGGAGCCCACGGAGCTTGAAGAACTCATGGAAGCGCAGGCCGAGGCCGCGCATGAGCGCGAGGTTGGGGATGCGACTCGCCCCACGGCAGAGGATCTTGCCGCCTCGCCGACGCGCATCGATGTCGAGGGCCTCGACCTGTTCTATGGCGACCACCATGCGCTCAAGGACGTGAATATCAAGATCCGCGACAAGCAGATCACCTCGTTCATCGGGCCTTCGGGCTGCGGAAAGTCCACGTTGCTGCGCTGCTTTAACCGCATGAACGACGGCATCAAGGATTGCCGCATCGAGGGCAAGATTGCGCTCGATGGTCAAGATATCCTGGGCGATTGCGACATCTGCCGTTTGCGCCAGCGCGTGGGCATGGTGTTCCAACGCCCCAACCCATTTCCCATGAGCATCTACGACAATGTCGCCTACGGTCCTCGCGGTATGGGTGTGCGCGACCGCGCCGTGCTCGATGAGCTGGTCGAGGACTCCCTGCGTCGCGCTGCCCTGTGGGACGAGGTCAAGGACAAGCTCAAAGAGTCGGGCCTGGGCCTTTCGGGTGGACAGCAGCAGCGCCTGTGCATCGCCCGCGCACTTGCCGTGCAGCCCGACATTCTGCTGATGGACGAGCCGACCTCGGCGCTCGACCCCGTGTCGACGCTCGTGGTGGAGCAGCTTGCCTGCGAGCTCAAGGAAACCTGCACGCTGGTGGTCGTGACGCACAACATGCAGCAGGCCGCGCGTATTTCCGATTCGGTTGCGTTCTTTTTGCTGGGTGAGCTGGTGGAGCACGCGCCTACCGCGCAACTCTTCAAAAATCCGTCCGATCCGCGCACGGCGGATTATTTGACGGGGCGTTTTGGCTGACGCTGTCTTTTACAGGTGCTTTTAGGGTTAAGATGCGGTCATATCGGCCGCAAAGGGGTTCAACATGATCTATTACGTCGAGGACGATGACAACATCAGGGATTTGACGGTCTACGCGCTGCGCAAGCAGGGAATCGAGGCCGAGGGCTTTTCGTGCGATGGCGAGTTTAAAGCTGCCGTGGCGCGACGGGTGCCCGATGCTGTGCTGCTCGATATCATGCTGCCCGACACCGATGGCTTGGCGATTATGCGCCGCCTGCGTGCCGATCGCCTGACGGCGACGGTGCCCATCATGATGCTTACCGCCAAGGACACCGAACTCGACAAGGTGATGGCGCTCGATGGCGGTGCCGACGATTACCTGACTAAGCCGTTTTCGCTCATGGAGCTTGCGAGCCGCTGCCGCGCACTGCTGCGTCGCGGCGGCATGGTCAAGCAGGCGAGCGATGTGCTCAGCGTGGGCGACATCGTGCTTTCGCCCAGCCATCGCGAGGTGACCGTTGCCGGCGAGCCGCTTAAGCTCACCCTGCGCGAGTTCGACCTGCTCGAGTACCTCATGCGCAAGCCCGGCGTGGTCTTTACCCGCGAGTCGTTGCTGCAGAGCGTGTGGGGCTGGGACTTCGACGGCGGTTCGCGCACCGTTGACGTGCACGTGCAGACGCTTCGCCAAAAACTGGGCGAGCATGCCAGCGCCATCGAGACCGTGCGCGGCGTGGGTTATCGCCTGGCCGAGCCTTCTGCCGGTGATGGTGCCGAAGGCGACGACACCGCGGCCACCGCATCGGAGGGGTAACCCGTGGTCTTCGCCCCCCAGGGAAAACATACGCTGTCGCACCGCGTTTTTGTGACGATCTTTGTCTGCGCCATGGCGGTTATCGTGGCGTTTACGGTGCTGGGTGCGTTCTTTGTGCAAAACACTTTGGCGGATGCCACGAGTGCCAATCTGGCGCAGGAAACCGAGCTCATTGCTGCCGCCCTCGACGAGCAGCAGGAGCCCATTCCGTTCTTGCGAAGCCTCGATCGCGAGGATCTTCGTATCACGCTGATCAATAAGGACGGATCTGTTGCCTACGACAACGAGGCGTCGCCTTCCACACTGCCCAACCATGGCGATCGCCCCGAGGTCATCGAGGCCTTTGAGAGTGGTTCGGGTTCCGCGGAGCGCGCAAGCTCCACACTCGACGAGATTATGCTGTATCGCGCCGTCACCCTTGATAACGGCCAGGTCGTTCGCTTGGCGCAGGCCCAGCCTGGCGTTGCGGCGATTTTGCTGTCGATGCTGGCGCCGCTGCTGCTTATCGCAGCAGCGGGTGCAGTACTCTCGTTTTTTATGGCGCGCCGTGAGTCCCGTGCCATCATCGCGCCGTTGCAAGAGGTGGATTTGGATCACCCACGCCGTAGCTATGAGCACGCCTATGCCGAGATGGTCCCCATGCTTGAGCGTATCGAGTCGCAGCGCCAGGAACTCAAGCGCCAAATGGCGGTGCTAGCGGACAACGACCGTATGCGCCGCGAGTTCACGGCGAATATCACCCATGAGCTCAAGACGCCGCTTACGGCGATTTCGGGCTATGCCGAGCTCATCGCAAATGGCATGGTCGAGGGCGAGGACGACCTGCGCAACTTTGGCGGTCGCATCTATCGTGAGGCGGGCCGCTTGGCAGCGCTTGTCAACGACATCCTTACGCTGTCTAACTTGGACGAGGCCGAACGTGCAACTGAGGGCGAGGCGGTGCCCATTGGGTCCACGGAGCCTATTGAGCTCTCGCGTGCGATCTACGCGGTTGAACAGCGTCTTGAACAGGTTGCCCGTCAGGCGAATGTGACGATAAGTCATGAGACCAAGCCTGTGGTCATCGAAGGCGTGTCGCGCTTGGTCGACGAGCTCATCTATAATCTGGCAAGCAACGCCATCCGCTACAATCGGCCCGGAGGTACGGTTACGCTGCAGTGCGGCACCAACGACGAAGGCCATCCGTTCCTCGCTGTCGCCGACACGGGAATCGGTATCGCGCCTGAAGAACAGGGCAAGGTATTTGAGCGGTTCTATCGCGTGGACAAGAGTAGGTCCAAGGCACGCGGCGGAACCGGCCTGGGGCTTGCCATTGTCAAGCATGCGGCCCTGTATCATCACGCCACGCTTGATCTGTCGAGCGAGTTGGGCGTGGGAACCACCATTACGGTGACGTTTCCCATACAGCAGGACGAGCCATTCGCATAGCGATACAACATAGATATTGATATAGACGCCGCATTTGACTTTCGGGTGCGGCGTTGTTGTGCAATTTTACGATTGCTTCCGACATTTTTACAGGAGAGCCTGTTTCTTATGTATAGAGTTTGGTCTCGGTAAAAAGATGCGATAACATACGGACAGTTTTGTCAATCCGAACTGGGGAAATGAAAGGCAAGCTGCATGACCCTTCTCGAACTGTTCCAGCTGCTGAAGAAGCACCTCAAGCTGGTCATCACCCTTCCGGTGGTCTGCGCGATCGCCATGGGCATCGTGTCCTTCGTTGCGATGGACAACACCTACACCGCGACGACGAGCATGTACATTCTCGCCAAGACCGACGATAGCGGTCAGATGAGCTACAACGATCTCTCGGCGAGCCAGATGCTTTCCAACGATATCGCCACGCTGCTGGATAGCGATAGCGTTAAGAGCGGTGCAGCCAATGAACTGGGCCTCACCGATCTGGATGACTACAAGGTGTCTGTTTCCTCCGAGACCACCACGCGTGTCATTACGCTTTCGGTTACCGGCACCGATGCCAAGGAGACGGCTAAGGTCGCAAAGGCCATGGCCAGCTCGGTGAGTACGGTCGCTCAGAACGTCGGCGCTGCCCAGAGCATCAACGTTATCGACGAGGCTAAGACCCCCGAAGCCCCCAGCGGCCCCAAGCGCACGCTGTATATTGCCGTCGCGTTCCTCGCCGGTATCTTTATCGCAGTTGCCTATGTCGTTTTGGCAGACATGCTCAATACCCGCATCCGCGGTGCCGAAGAGGCAGAAGAGCTCCTGGGCATTCCCGTTGTTGGCCGAATTCCGGCTATGAAAGGTGGTAAATAGGCATGGCTAAGGCAAAGAACACCGATAAGCTCGTTGTACAGAATGCCGCCAAGACCCTTCTGGCCAACATCCGCTTTGCGAGCGTGGACGACCCCATTCGCACCATTACCGTCACGTCCTCGATTCCCAACGAGGGCAAGTCTACGGTTTCCATTAACCTTGCTCAGGCAATCGCCACGAGCGGCAAGTCCGTGCTCCTGGTCGAGGCCGATATGCGCCGCAGGTCCCTTTCCGATATGCTCGGCGTTCGTTCGCGCGGCGGACTCTATGCGGTCCTTTCCGAGCAGATCTCCATTGACCAGGCAATTGTCGAGACGGGTCAGAAGAACTTCTACTTCCTCGATGCCGAGCCGCATATTCCCAATCCTGCCGACATCATCGTCTCCCATCGCTTTTCCAAGTTGGTCAAGGCACTGTCTGCTAAGTTCCAGTACGTCATCTTCGATGCTCCCCCGGTCGGCACCTTCATCGATGCTGCCGAGATTGCCAGCCTGACCGACGGCACGCTGTTCGTGGTGCGCGAGGACTTTACCAAGCGCGAAGAGGCGCTCAACGCTATCGCCCAGCTTAAGAAGTCCGAGAAGGTCAAGCTCATCGGTACCGTCATGAATTACTGTGAGACCGAGACCAGCGAGTACTACTATTCTTACTACACCAAGGACGGTAAGAAGGTTAAGAAGGGCTCCGGCGATCAGGGCGCTTCCAAAAAGGGCATCTTTACCAACCGAGCAAACGTTTAGTTGATTAAGGCCGACCTATGCGTGACATTCATTGCCATATCTTGCCGGGTGTAGACGACGGCGCCGCCGATCTTGATGAGAGCTTGGCGATGCTCGAGGCTGCCAAGCGGGCTGGTGTAACCAGAATTGTTTGCACTCCTCACTGCCGTGATCCCTATTTTGATTACGACAAGATGTGGGATGCCTTTGAGCTGCTGCGTGATAACGCTGACGGTTTTCCGCTCCAGATGGGCTTCGAGGTCAACCATCGTAAGCTCGTTGAGCTTGGTATCGATGCCGCGGAGCACTTGCATTTCGATGGGACCAACGAGTTCCTGCTCGAGCTTTCGACGCATGCCGATGCGTATGCGTTTAGAGAGTACGAGAACACGATTTACGATTTGCAGTGCCGTGGCTACCAGGTGATCATCGCTCATCCTGAGCGCTATCGTGCGGTTCAAAAGGATGTAAGCGTGGCGGAGCGCTTGGTCGATATGGGCTGCAAGCTGCAGGCTTCGGCGGACTTTATTGCCGGCGGTCGCTTTGGTCGCGAGAAAAAGCCGGCACAGCGTCTGTTCGATCAGAACCTGTACAGCTTCATCGCGAGCGATGCCCATAACGTGGGTCATTACGACTGCTTGGCGAAGGCTCGTGCGAAGTTTAGCGTGCGCGGAGCTCATTTTCGCTAATATCTGTCCCTAACGTTCGCATTGAATGAAAGGGCAGCCATGGATATCCAACTTAAGACGGGATGCTTTGATGACGCGGCGTTGGTGCGCCGCGTCGTTTTTATGGACGAGCAGGGCTACGAGAATGAGTTCGACGCTATCGACGAGGATCCGAACTGCATCCATGTGACGCTCTATGTAGACGGTGAGCTTGCCGGTTGCTCGCGCGTGTTTCCCGAAGAGCTTGAGCGCGCGGCTGACGCAGAGGCTCCGGTGTCGCCGGCGTGCGACTTGGACGAAGGCGTCGCGGCGGGGGAGACCTACATTATGGGGCGCGTGGCCGTGCTGCCGAGCATGCGCCGTCGCGGTCTGGCGAGCAAGATTGTCGAGGTCAGTGATACGTGCGCGCGTGATGCCGGCGCCAAGCTCATTAAGCTGCATGCGCAGGAATACGTGCTGCCGCTCTATGCCAAGGCGGGCTACACGCAGATTGCCCCGGTGGACTACGAAGACGAGGGCCAGCCCCATGTTTGGATGGCCAAGCGCGTAGATGGCAGATAGGGACGTTCCTTTTCTGCCGGCAGTCGGGGACACTCCTTGGCAATTGGCGCATCGGAGCGCTCTGACATACAGTTTTTCGATTCCGTATGTATATATGCGCGCTAATGGGTTATAAAATCTAAGTCTGAACATAGCAGGTCTGCGATGCGGCTCGGGCAACCGGGCCGTTTTTGCGGACGGGGGTAGCGCGAAAGGACTGCACATGCGTCAATTTAAGACCGAGAGCAAAAAACTGCTCGACCTCATGATCAACTCCATCTACACCAATAAGGAAATCTTCCTGCGCGAGCTTATCTCTAACGCGAGCGACGCCGTCGACAAGCTCAACTTTAAGAGCCTGCAGGACCCGAGCGTCAAGCTCGACCAGGGCGACCTGGCTATTCGCGTCTCCTTTGATAAAGACGCCCGCACCATTACGATTTCGGATAACGGCATCGGCATGACCGCCGAGGAGCTCGAGCGCAATCTGGGCACCATCGCCCATTCCGGCTCCGAGGAGTTTAAGACCGAGAACGCCGAGCAGCAGGGTTCGGATGTCGACATCATCGGCCAGTTTGGCGTGGGCTTCTACTCTGCTTTTATGGTTGCCAGCCACGTAAAGGTTGTCAGCCGCGCCTATGGCGAGGACACCGCTCACGTGTGGGAGTCTGATGGTCTTGAGGGCTACACCATTGAAGACGGCGAGCGCGCCGAGCACGGTACCGATGTCATCCTGACGCTGCGCGAGAACGAGAAGCTCGATGCCGACGGCGAGGCCGAGACCTACGATCGCTTCCTGACCGAGTGGGGTCTCAAGAGCCTGATTCAGCAGTACAGCAACTATGTGCGCTACCCGATTCAGATGATGGTGAGCAAGAGCCGCCAGAAACCCAAGCCCGAGGACGCCGGCGACGACTACAAGCCCGAGTACGAGGACTACCAGGAGCTCGAGACCATCAACTCCATGACGCCGATCTGGAAAAAGCGCAGCTCCGACGTTGAGCAGAAGGATTACAACGAGTTCTACAAGTCCACGTTCCACGACTTTGACGATCCCGCGCGCACTATCAGCTTCCATGCCGAGGGTACGCTTGAGTACGATGCGCTGCTGTTTGTGCCGGGTCGCGCCCCGTTCGATCTGTACAGCAAGGACTACGAGAAGGGCCTGGCGCTCTACAGTTCCAACGTGCTGATTATGGAGAAGTGCGACGACCTGCTGCCCGACTACTACAACTTTGTGCGCGGTGTCGTGGACTCTGCCGACGTGACGCTCAACATCTCGCGTGAGACGCTGCAACAGAACCGTCAGCTCAAGGCCATTGCCAAGCGTGTCGAGAAGAAGATCACTGCCGATCTTGAGGACATGCGCGACAACGACCGCGAGGCATACGAGAAGTTCTTTGAGAACTTTGGTCGCGGTCTGAAGTACGGCATCTACTCGAGCTACGGCATGAAGGCCGACGAGCTCGCCGACCTGCTGCTGTTCTGGTCTGCCAAGGAGCAGAAGATGATCACCCTGGCCGAGTATGCCAAGGGCATGCCCGAGGATCAGAAGGCCATCTACTACGCCGCCGGCGACTCGCGTGAGCGCTTGGCCAAGATGCCCGTGGTAAAGGGCGTGCTCGAGCGCGGCTATGACGTGCTGTTGCTGACGCAGGATGTGGATGAGTTCACGTTCCAGGCTATGCGTGAGTACGTGGCCGCCGATATGCCCAAGATCTACGAGGACGACGCCGCCCGCGAGGCTGCCGAAAAGGCCGTTGCCGACGGTGCCGAGCCCGAGGTCGAGGATCGTCACCTGGAGCTCAAGAACGTTGCGACTGGCGATCTTGATCTGGCGACCGAGGACGAGAAGAAGGAGGCCGAGGACGCCACCAAGGAAAACGAGGACCTCTTTAGCGCTATGAAGGAGGCGCTCGGTGACAAGGTCGAGAAAGTTGCCGTCTCCGCGCGCCTGACCGATGCCCCCGCTTGCATCACCACCGAGGGTCCGCTTTCGCTCGAGATGGAGAAGGTGCTCCAGAAGGGGCCCGAGGGCGCGCCCGACGGCATGCCCAAGAGCCAGCGCGTGCTCGAGCTCAACGCCAAGCACCCGGTCTTTGACAAGCTTGTCGCTGCCCAGAAGGCAGGTGACGCCGACAAGATCAAGCAGTACTCCGGCCTGCTCTACGATCAGGCCCTGCTGGTCGAGGGTATCCTCCCCGAGGACCCCGTTGCCTTCGCGGCGGCTGTTTGCAACTTGATGTAGTTAAGTAGTTACGCCTTTGGGTCCGCCGTTCTAACGAACCTATTGGTTCCGTCGTTCTAACGAACGACGGACCGGTCGACGCTGCAAACGCCCCTAAGCGGCAATCTGACGTTCAATCGTCGGTCGCGTACCAAAGTACGCTTCCCTCCTCTTTCACGTCACCTTGCTCGCTCAGGGGCGTTTTCGCTGACTTATGCTCAACCTGCGACGCTTTCGTGGCCCTAAGTAGTCATCGGGGACGTTCTTGTTTGACTAGTCGTTTAAGAACGTTCCCAATGACTATTCGGATTGCTAATTTGTGCGGGCTGTGGTTTTGTGACCTGCTGAAATTAAAGATACTGTACAACTGTACACTAACTCATCTTCGTAGTATATTGCTACCCGCAAAACTCAGCACCATTGTGCCGCGAGGCACTAAAGCGCCTACGTACAATGGTTGTCGATAGTACGATTCGATTCAACGACAGGATGGATGGTCCAAGCGTGAGTCTCGGCAGCAAACTATCCGATGCAAAGGTCTCCTTTGCGATATTCAAGCGCGACATTAAGCGACTGCTTGTGAACCCCGTCGCCTTGGTGGTTACCCTGGGCGTGTGCGTTATCCCCTCGCTGTATGCCTGGTACAACATCGTGGCAAACTGGGATCCGTACGGAAACACCCAAGGTATCAAGATTGCCATCGCCAACAACGATCAGGGCACTCAGAATGACTTGGTGGGCGAGCTCAACGCGGGCGACCAGGTCGTCGATCAGCTCAAGGAGAACGATCAGCTGGGCTGGACCTTCGTCGATTCGGCCGCCGATGCCAAAGAGGGCGTCGAGAGTGGTGAGTACTATGCGGCCATCGTAATCCCCAAGAACTTCTCCGACAATCTTGTTTCGATGCTCGATGGCAATTACCATCAGCCGAAGCTCACCTATTACGTCAACGAGAAGAAGAGCGCTATTGCGCCCAAGGTCACCGACACTGGTGCCAATACCATCGAGGAGCAGATCAACTCGGAGTTTGTCTCCACGGTGGGCGAGACCGTCGCGGGCATTGCCAAAGATGCTGGCATCGACCTTAAAGACAAGGCGACCCAGACCCGGGATTCGCTGGCGGGCTCGGTGTCCGAGGCGTCTGATACCCTGGGCGAAGTACGCGATTCCATCGGCGACATGAACACCGCCATCGACAAGACGAGCAGCTCGATTGCTTCGGCCGATGCTGCGCTGGCGGGCCTGCAGGGGCAGGCGCCCTCTCTAACGCAGGCGATCTCCCAGGGCAACGACCTGCTGGGCGAGGCTCGCGCCACGGCGGGCAACTCTATCACCTCGCTCTCCAAGGCACTCTCGGAAGGTAGCCTTGCACTCACCAAGACGTCAGCCTCCGCGAACGCTGCGATTGGCAAGCTAACGGGTACGGTCACATCTACGACCACCCGCATCGACAACTCGCTCGAGTCTCTCCAGGCGACGATCGATCACAATAAGGCCGTTATCGGGCACTTGGAGATTCTCGTTAATGACACGTCGACAGGTTCCGAGGAAATTGACGCGCGCATTGTATCGACCATCGATTCGCTTCGCGAGCAAAACCAGAAGCTGCAGAGCATCAAGGATGGCCTTTCTGCACAGTCGAGCGCCATGGCAAACGACGCTACGGCAATCTCGAACGCGAGCAACGCACTCAACGCGGCAATTCAGACCGGTACGGCTAACCTCGGTCAGGCTCAGACCGATCTGGGTCAGAACGCACTTCCGAAGGCTTCGAGCGCGCTTGACTCCTTTGCCGCCGTTTCGGGCGATTTGACCGGCATTGTGTCGGGTATGACCCCCACGATAGCGAGCGCGCGCGGCACGCTAGCGCAGCTCGACGCCACGCTCAAGCAGGCAAAGACCACGCTATCCCAAACCGACGCCTCCCTTGCCAAGGTTCAGGACAAGCTCGCGACCGCCGCCAATGACATTGCGGCGCTGCAGACCTCTGAGTCTATGGGCGAGTTAGCCGACCTCATGGACGTCGACGTCAATGACGTGGCAGATTTCATGGCATCTCCGGTTGAGCTGACGTCCAAGTCAATCTATCCGGTCAAGAGCTTTGGCTCGGGCATCGCGCCCTTCTACACCAATCTGGCGCTGTGGGTGGGCGGCTATGTGCTCATCGCTATCTATAAACTCGAGGTCGACCGCGAGGGCATCGGTAGCTTTACGGCGCGTCAGGGCTACTTTGGCCGCTGGCTGCTGCTGGTGATCCTGGGCGCGTTCCAGGCCATTATCGTTACGGTGGGCGACCTGGTCATTGGCGTTCAGTGCGTCAATCCGCTGCTCTTTGTACTGGGCGGCATCGCTATTTCGTTCACCTACGTCAACATCATCTATGCGCTGTCCACCACGTTTAAGCATATCGGTAAAGCCATTGGCGTCATCCTCGTCATTGTGCAGATCCCCGGCTCGTCGGGCATGTATCCCATCGAGATGATGCCCGGCTTCTTCCAATGGCTGCATCCGCTGCTGCCCTTCACTTATGGCATCAACCTGCTGCGCGAGACCGTCGGTGGCATGTATTCGTTCAACTACCTGTTCAACCTGTGCGTCCTGGGCGTGTTCCTTGCCATCGCGCTCTTTATCGGTCTGCAGCTGCGCCCGTTGCTGCTCAACCTCAATCTGCTCTTTGATAAGCAGCTTTCCACGACGGGCCTAATGATCTGCGAGTCCAACGACCTACCGCGCCAGCGCTATTCGCTGCGCACGGCCATGCGCGTCATGCTCGATTCGGATTCGTACCGTCGCGAGCTGCTCGATCATGCCGTGGCGTTTGAGCATCGCTACCCGTACTACATCAAGGGCGGTTTTGCCGCCGTGGTAGGCGTGCAGGTTCTGCTCTTTGTGCTTTCGACGGTGCTCGATATCGACAATAACGGCAAGATCATCCTGCTCGTTATCTGGATCATTTCGGTTATCGCCATCTGCGGCTGGCTCATCAACATCGAATACATCCGTGCGAGCCTCAATACCCAGATGCGTATCTCGGCGCTTTCGGACGAGGACCTTCGCCGCGAGATGCGCGAGCACACGGCGGCGATCCCTGCCGCCCGTCGCATGTTTGGTCTCAACGCCAGCGAGCGTGGCGCCAAGGGAGGCGAACAGCCTACGAGCCGTCTGCCGCATATCGGTGCGCATCGTAAGGCTCAAGATGCCGACGGCGCTGACAACGTAAACGGAAACGACGGGGACACCACCCCGCTTGGCAAGCACTCTAAAGGAGGTGAGGCATAAATGAAAAACATCCTGCACCTGTTTAAGCGCGATGTCCAAAACGTGTCTCGCTCCGTGATCGGCATGGTCGTCGTGATGGGCCTGATCATCGTGCCATGTCTCTATGCATGGTTTAACATCGCCGGAAGCTGGGATCCCTACGGCAATACCGGCAACCTTAAGATTGCAGTGGTCAACACCGATGAGGGTTACGAGAGCGATCTGATTCCCGTCGAGGTCAACGTGGGCGAAAACGTAACCGCCACCCTGCGCGGCAACGAGAACTTCGACTGGGTCGTCCTCAACGACCGCGATAAGGCGATTGAGGGCGTTAAGTCGGGCGCGTACTACGCTGCCGTCGTTATCCCTAAAACGTTTAGCGCTGACATGATGACGCTTTTCTCGACCGAGGTGAAGCACGCCGATATCGAGTTCTATGAGAACCAGAAGGCCAACGCCATCGCACAGATCGTGACTGAAAAGGGTTCGAGCGCCGTCCAGAGTCAGGTCAACGAGACCTTTACCAAGACCATCACGACCATCGGCCTTAAGACCGTGTCCAGCCTGCTCGACTATATGAGTACCGACCAGGTGAGCAACTTTATCGCCAATCTGTCCTCGACGCTGGGCGATTCGGTCGAGGACCTGCAGGACGTTCAGGCGAGTGCGACGTCGCTCGCGGGCATTTTGAGCTCCACGTCCGATTCACTGACATCGGCGGGCGGCATGCTCAAGCAGACGGGCACCGTTGATGAGTCGACGAAGCAGCTGATGGAGCACGCCAAGAGCGGCATCAATGATTCCAAGGAAGCGCTCAAGGCCGCCAACGATGCCGTTGACGCAGCGATTGACGGAAGCGCGGGCTCGTTCGACAACGTGTCCGCCGAGCTTGCGAAGGCATTCGATGCCGCGAATCAGCATGTTGACCTTACGGTGTTTCAGCTCAACGAAGCCGCAGCGGCGCTCAATACGCGTGCTGACGATATCGATGCGATGGCCGATCAGCTCCGCAACCTTGCCGACCAGGTGAGTGATGACAAGCTCAAAGACGGTCTCGAGTCCGCTGCGACGTCGCTGGGCAGAATTGCCGTGGAGTACCGCAACAATGCGAAGGACCTGACGGCGACCGCAAAGTCCCTTTCGGACGGCATGGCGGAGGTCAACAACTCGCGTGCCGAGGTCGACCAGGCCATCGCCGATGCCAAGGCGGGTATCTCGGGAGCCAAGTCCGACTACGATTCCACGTTCTCGGTTAAGGCCAAGGAGCTCAAGAAGACCATTTCGGGCGTTCTGGATTCCCTGAACGGTATCTCGGGTGACTTGGATAGCGCCGTGAGCGGTCTGACCGACGCCTCTGGTTCGCTCGCGAAGGGTCTCTCCAAGGCTGCAGGGCTCGTCAACAAGGCTTCTGACCAGCTGGGTGAGGCATCGGACAAGATCAGCGCGTTCAAGGACGAGCTCGACGGCGCCCTGATGTCGGGTGACCTGGCGACGATCAAGACGATGATCGGCAACGACCCCGAGGGTTTGGCCGTGTCGCTTTCCGGTCCCGTCGCGCTCGATCGTAAGCCGGTCTATCCAATCCGCAATTACGGTTCGGCCATGGCGCCGTTCTATACGATCCTGTCGCTGTGGGTGGGCTCGATCGTGCTGGCAGCCATGATGAAGGTCTCGGTTGACGACGAACTCATCAACGAGCTGATCCCCGTGCGCCTGCACGAGATCTACCTGGGCCGCTACCTGTTCTTTGGAGGTCTGGCCCTGCTGCAGGCGACACTCGTGTGCGCGGGCGACATCCTGTTCTTTGGCATCCAATGCGACAACCCGCTGCAGTTTGTACTTGCCGGCTGGGTCGCGAGTCTCGTGTTCTCCAATATCGTCTACACGCTCACCGTGTCGTTTGGTGATATCGGTAAGGCGCTCGCCGTCGTGCTGTTGGTTATGCAGGTCGGCGGTTCGGGCGGTACGTTCCCCATCGAGATGACCGGCCCTGTGTTCCAGGCGATCTATCCGTTCCTGCCGTTCACCCACGGCATCAACGCCATGCATGCCGCCATGGCTGGCGCCTACCATATGGAGTACTGGGTTGAACTTGGCATTCTGGCGAGCTATCTGATTCCGTCGCTGGCACTGGGCGTCGTCTTCCGCCGCCCGGTCATCAAAGCCAACGACTGGATTATCGAAAAGCTGGAGTCAACAAAGCTTATTTAGTTACGCGGTTTTACCAAACCGCGTAACGGCTCGACGCTGCAAACGTCCCTAAGCGGCAATCTGACGTTCAATTTCAAGGGCGCGACCAGAAGGTCAGCGCCCTTTCATTTCACGTCACCTTGCTCGCTTAGGGGCGTTTTCGCTGACGTTGCCGGAACATCGAGGTTTTCTGTACCGACGCTTTAGCGTAGTGAATTGCGTGGGTTGCTTGGTTGTTGCTACAGTAGCGGGGCGTGCCGGGGGTCCGGCGCGTCCCGTTTTTATTTGACCATGAGGCGGCACGCAGCCATACGCGTGCGGACACCACGCCCAGATTGAGTGCGAGGATGTTCCATGGCCCAATACGCTGCCAACGAAATCGAAAACATGCCCGATAGCCCTGTAGCCCGTGAGGATTTGGGCGCGGGTGGTATTCCCCGGGGTGCCGGCGCACGCTCGCCGTTGTTCTGGAAAGTTCTACTGCTTTCGGTGGCGATTATCTGGGGCTACTCCTTTACCACTATGAAGGACGCACTCGACACCATTCCGGTGTTCGAGCTGGTCTATGTTCGCTTTCTCCCGGCATCACTGGTTATGTTTGCAATTTTCCATAAGCGCATCATCGCTCATTTCAATGCCCGCAACCTGATCGTCGGGCTTGGCATGGGTGCGCTCATGTGGGGTGCCTACGGTTTGCAGACGATCGGCCTGGCACAGACCACGGCGGGCAAGAGCGCTTTTTTGACCGGCACGTATTGCATCCTTGTGCCGTTTGCAAGCTATGTCCTGAGCGGTGAAAAGCTTACCCGGTATAACCTGGGTGCAGCGTTGTTGTGCCTGGCGGGTATTGGCCTGGTAGCGCTCGATAGCGTCGAGTTCAATGCCGGCGATGTTATTACCTTGGGCGGCGCGATCTTCTTCGCCATCCAGATGGCGGTGACTGCCAAGTACGGTCGCAAGATGGACATCAACGTCATCACGTTTTGGATGTTTGTGGGCAATGGCGTTTTGAGTTTAATCACGTCGCTGCTATTCGAGACTCAGGCGCCCCTCTCTGCATGGACGCCGGAGTTTATCGGTGTGGCTGTTTTCCTCTCGGTGGGCTGCACATGCGTGGCGCTGCTCGTCCAAAACGTCGGTTTGGCGCATGTCCCCGCCTCGACGGGCTCACTGCTTCTTTCGATGGAGTCGCCTTCGGGCGTGTTGTTTTCGGTGCTGCTGATGGGGGAGGCGCTCACCTCGCGCCTGCTCGCCGGCTTCGTGCTTATCTTCCTGTCGATTATCTTGAGCGAGACTCACTTTGATTTTTTGCGCAAAAAGCCGCGCCCGCAATTGTAAACAACTTGTTGCGCCGCCCTCCTGGGGCGGCGTTTTTTATGTAACGCCCTTACAGTTATACCTTGCACTTTAGACCATCAAAGTGTTTGCTGCACAAATAATACTGGAGGGCATCTATGGCACCAGCTCAGTCCGATTTTCAACCGCAACCAGCGCCCAAGGCCACCCCGGCAGCGCAAGCCGCTATCGGTGACGGTCTTGTTGCCGAGGCTCAAGCTTTTGCAGACAAGCTTGCTGCGTGGCGCCACGATCTGCATCAGACGCCCGAGTTGGGTAATTGCCTTCCGCAAACCTCTGCGTATATCCAGGCACGTCTGACCGAGATGGGCATCCCGTTCGCCACGCTCGTCGACGGCTCCTGTGTTGTGGGCCTCATCGGTGCCGGTGCGGCCGTGGCGGCCCAGGGCAACGGTACGTGCACGGACGATCAGGCCGGCACGGTCATCATGCTGCGCGGTGACATGGATGCCCTTCCCGTCGCGGAAGAGTCGGGCGAGCCTTTTGCCTCTGTCAACGGCTGCATGCATGCTTGCGGCCACGATATGCATGCGACGGCCCTGCTTGGTGCCGCCCGCCTGCTCAAGTCTCGCGAGACCGAGCTTGTCGATGCCAATGCCACGGTTAAGCTGCTGTTCCAGCCGGGCGAGGAAACCTTTGAGGGCGCCCGCGCCGCCATCGCCGACGGTCTGCTGCAGAACCCGCGTCCTCAGGCGGCTTTTGCCATGCACGTCAACAGCCAGTCGCCGCTCGGCCTAGTGCTCTATGGGAGTCCGGCGCTCTCGGGCGTGTACGGTTTCCGCATCACGCTGCAGGGCAAGGGTGGCCACGGTTCCAGCCCTGAGATTTGCATCGACCCCATCACGGCCGGCGTGCATGTGCACCTGGCGCTTCAGGAGCTTATCTCTCGCGAGGTGCCGGCGGCCAAGGAGGTCGCGCTTACCGTGGGTAAGTTCGCTGGCGGTTTGGCGGCCAACGTCATCCCCGACACCTGCGTGCTCGAGGGAACGTTGCGCGGCTTCGATGTCGAGCTCATGGCGCATCTTAAGACCCGCATCGCCGAGGTCGTCAATGGCGTCGCGGCAACGTATCGCACACCGGCGACCATCGAGACACTCTCGGATGTTCCGCCGCTCGTACTCGATGACGATATGACCCAGGCATCGCTGGGCTATGTGGGTGCGACATTGCCCAAGGCAGCTTTCCTGCCGTTATTCCACGCCATGGCGAGCGAGGACTTTGCGCTTATCTCGAGCGAGATCCCGAGCGCGTACTTTACCGTGGGCGCCGCTGTAACCGATACGGATGAGCATTTTGCCCAGCACCATCCCAAGGCGCGCTTTAACGATGCCGAGCTTCCCCTCGGCGCCGCGGCTTATGCCGCCGTCGCTCTCGGATACATTGCGGACCACAAGGAGTAATCCATGTCCCAGCAACGTAAGTTCTTCCCCGGCTGGCTCGTGGTGGCCTCTGGCTTCGTGATCATGGCCACGTGCTACACGATTTTCGTCAACTGCATGAGCCTGTTCCAGCCGCTGATCGTCAGCGACCTGGGCATTTCCCTTGCGCAGTACAACATCTCCAATGCCATCTCCACCGTGGTGAGCGTTGTGGGTTCGCTTGTGATCGGCCATGTCGCCGATAAGGTGAGCGGCCGCGTTTTGGGCTCCCTCACCGTTATCGCCACCTCTGCCGTGCTTGTCGGCATGAGCTTTGTGGGCGAGCTTTGGCAGGTCTACGTGCTCTTTGCCGTCTCGGGCTGCTTCGCCGTGGCCTCGACCCGTCTGCTCATTAGCCTCGTCACTGCCAACTGGTTTACGGCCAAGCGCGGTCTTGCTATCTCCATTGCGCTTTCGGGCTCGGGCTTTGGCGGTGCCATTCTCTCGCCGATCGTAAGCTCGCTGATCGTGAGCGTGGGTTGGCGTTCCGCCTTCTTGGTGCTTGCCGCCGTCTGCATTGTGGCGGCGCTGCCCATCACGGCGTATTCCTTCCGCACCAAACCTTCCGAGATTGGCCTGAAGCCGCTCGGCGAGAACCCGGGCGATCCGTCTGTTTCCACCGCGGGCGATAAGGACGAGCATACGGCCCCAGAGGTCAGCGTCGGTTGGTCGCGCATTAAGAAGAGCCCGGCATTCTGGCTGCTCGTCGCGGCATTCCTCTTTATGGGCCTTGTCAATGGCGCCATCCTGCCCAACCAGGTTACGAATATGACGAGCGTCACCGTCAACGGCACCAAGATCGTCACGGGCGGCCACGATCCCATGTGGGCGGGTACCGTACTTTCGGCCTACATGGTCACCGTCGTTATTGCCAAGATTTCGCTCGGTGCGATCTATGACCGCTTTGGCCTGCGCTTTGGCAATATCCTTGGCTCCGTTGCGTGCATTATCGCCTGCGTGGCGCTGTGTTTCCCGACGACGGACCTCGGTCCTATTGTCGCCGCTGTGAGCTTTGGTGTTGGAACGTGCATGGGCACCATCACGCCTACCATCGCCGCGTCCAAGCAGTTTGGCATGGCCGACCTGGGTAAGGTCACGGGCACCATTACCTCGCTCGAGATGGTCGGCGGCACCGTGGGCGCCATTGTCTCGGGCGTGCTGTTCGATGCCACGGGCTCCTTTGCGAGCACCTGGATTGTGTGCCTGGCGTGCTCCGTGGTCATGCTCGTGTTCCTGCTGGCATCCGAGCCCATCGCCGCCAAGCTGCGCGCAAGCGTGGCGGGGGAGTAGCGGGTCGCCGCCTATTCCTGTTTGCCTGTTCTGCCCGTGGCTGCCCTGGAAGCCGAATGGATGCTCGTACTGTCATTCGGTTTCCAGGGCAGCCACGGGTCTACGAAATGATCTCTTTTCCTCCGTCCCCAAGGGATCACGTAATCCGAAGGGGACGGAGGAAAAGGGATCACAAACCGCGGCGGCGCGTCTGGCCGAACGAGTCCCCATACCCTCGTTCGGTCAGGCGCGCCGCCGCGTTGCTGCTTTGTGCCGTATAATGTCCACTACCTATGACGCGATACAAAAGAAAGGTGTTTGCCCATGCAGGCACAGAAGGCGGAGGGAACCCGCGACCTTATCGGCGCCGAGATGCGCGCCTGGCAAAAGATGCAGCAGATTGCGGCCGGCGTGTTCGAGCCGTTTGGTTTTAAACCCATCGAGACGCCCGCGATCGAGCAGGTTGACGTGTTTGTCCACGGTATCGGCCAGTCGACCGACGTCGTGCGCAAGGAAATGTTCCGCGTGTTCAGCGGTGCCAACCTAGAGCGCGTCTTTACCGAGGGCACCGACACCAAACTCAAGCCCAAGCAGCGCCTGGCACTTCGCCCCGAGGGCACGGCCGGCGTGGTGCGCGCCGTCGTCGAGAACAATCTGGTGCCCCAGGGCTCCACGCCGTTTAAGGCTTACTACGCCGAGGCCATGTTCCGCGGCGAGCGTCCCCAGAAGGGCCGCCTGCGCCAGTTCCACCAGGTGGGCATCGAGTGGCTCGGCGCTCCCGATCCGGCGGCAGACGCCGAGTGCATCATCATGCTCATGGAGTTCTACAAGCGCCTGGGCTTCGATCTTTCCAAGCTTCGTCTGCTCATCAACTCGATGGGTGACGCCCAGTGCCGTCCGGCTTACCGCGAGCAGGTCAAGCAGTTCATCCTCGATCACGCAGACGAGATGTGTGACGAGTGCCGCGAGCGCGCCGAGCTCAACCCGCTGCGTGCCTTCGACTGCAAGAACGACCACTGCCGCGAGATCATGGCCGAGGCTCCGCTGATGGGTGACAACCTGTGCGATGAGTGCCGCGAGCACTACGAGCAGGTCAAGCGCTATCTGGATGCCGCCGGTATCGAGTATGTCGAGGATCCCACCTTGGTGCGCGGCCTGGACTACTACACCCGTACTGTCTTTGAGGTCGAGGCCCCTGGCGCCGGCGTCGGCTCCATCGGCGGCGGCGGCCGCTACGATGGCCTGGTCGAGCTCGAGGGTGGCAAGCCCACGGCGGGCGTCGGCTTTGCTGTCGGTTTTGAGCGCGCCCTGCTGGCCCTGCAGGCCTTTGGCAGCGATTTGGGTGCCGATGAGGCCCCGTGCGTCTATGTCGCCAACGCCGGCAAGGAGCTGCGTCAGAACGTCTTTGCCATTACGCAGGAGCTTCGCGCCGCAGGTATCGTGACCGAGGCCGACTATCAGGGTCGTTCGCTCAAGGCCCAGTTTAAGCAAGCCGATAAGGTAGGCGCCAAGCTCATCTTGGTCCTGGGTGGCGACGAGCTTGCCGCCGGCAAGGTCAAAGTGCGCGACATGCAGAGCCATGACGAGGTGCTCGCCGATCTGGACAACGTCGTCGAGGCGGTTCGCGAGCGCCTGTAGCGCATCTTTTTGAGCTTCGGGCCTGCTAACGTGCCCTGCTCATGGAGAGCGATTGTTACGGGGGTGTTTCGCTTTTATGCGGAATGCCCCCGTTTACGTATGCCGCCCACCGAGAAATACGACCATTTAGGGCAAAAACCTTTGCAATGCAGAAAATACTTTTGTGTGGTAAAGCGCAATCAGTGTCGAAAGTATTTCTCAAGCGCCTATAATGAATACCGCATGTTACGTGCATAGAAGGAGGAATGGGAGGAAACGTGGCTGAGAACCTAAGCAACCAGTCTGTACCCGAAGCCGCGGCGCGCGTCGCTGCCGTGGTCAACCGCCTCGTTAACCGAATCGGCTCGAATGCCGAGTCCAGGGAGCGTCTCGCCGAGATCGAGATCCCCGAGGAGCTGCGCGACAATCTGGCGCTGTTCTTGCGCCTGGAGCGCCGTGTGCTTAGCGAGTATGATCCCGAGATCGCGGACCTGTTCGACAAGATTTTGACAGCCGAGATTGTGGTCAATGCCGGCAACCCCGGTACCTGCGCTGCCGACGAAGCCGTCGACGAGCAGGGCGTGCCCACCGCCGACGAGCCCACTGCCGTGGCATTTCGTGAGGTCGTCGATTTGATCGACAGCCTGCCGCTCGATAAGCAGCAGGTCATCGTTCGCGCCTTTACGAGCTTTTTCCATCTGGCAAACCTGTCGGAGGAGAACTACCGTGTGGCGCAGCTGCGCGAGCGCGAGGCCGGTGCGTCGACCGATACCGAGGTCGATCCTGCCAACGAGCTTACCGTTGCCTATCACCAGCTGGTGAATGAGCTGGGTGTCGAGGGTGCCAACGAGCTGCTCGACAAGCTCGAGTTCCACCCTGTCTTTACCGCACATCCCACCGAGGCCCGTCGTAAGGCCGTCGAGGGCAAGATCCGCCGTATCTCCAACCTGCTGGAGGAGCGTCCGCGTCTGGGCGGCTCCGACCTGGTGGAGAACGAGCGCCATATGCTGCAGGAGATCGACGCCCTGGTGCGTACGAGTCCCATCGCGCTCAAGAAGCCCACGCCGGTCGAGGAAGCCGATACCATCATCGACATCTTCGATAACACGCTGTTCGACGTTATCCCCGTTATCTATCGTCGTTTTGACGATTGGGTGCTGGGCGACAAGGCCGGTACTGTGCCGCCGCTGTGCCCGGCGTTCTTCCATCCCGGCAGCTGGATCGGTTCCGACCGCGACGGTAACCCCAACGTCACCGCCAAGGTGAGCCGTGAGGTCGCCGCCAAGTACTTTACGCACATGGTGCTCAAGCTCGAGGACAAGTGCCGCCACATCGGCCGCAACCTCACGCTCGAGGCTACCTACAGCAAGCCGTCGGCCGAGCTCATTAACCTGTGGAACCATCAGGTCGAGATGAGCCCTCGTTACACGGCCCGCGCCGAGCTGATCTCCGAGCACGAGCCGCATCGCGCCGTCATGCTCGTCATGGCCGACCGCCTGAACGCCACCGTCCGTCGTATCACCGACACCATGTACCACAGCGCCGATGAGTTCCTGGAGGACCTGCGCGTCGTCCAGCGCTCGCTGGCCGCCTGCGGTGCCGTCCGTGCTGCCTACGGCCCGGTCCAGACCATCATCTGGCAGGTCGAGTCCTTCGGCTTCCATATGGTCGAGATGGAGTTCCGTCAGCACTCCGTGGTGCATGCCCGCGCCCTTAAGGATATCCACGAGAACGGTATCCATGGCGACCTGCAGCCCATGACGCGCGAGGTCATCGATACCTTCCGCGCTATCGGCTCCATCCAAAAGCGCTACGGCAAGAAGATGGCGCACCGCTACATCATCTCGTTTACCAAGAGCGCTCAGCATGTGGCCGACGTCTTTGAGCTGGCGCACCTGTCCTTTGCACACGAGGAGGATGTCCCCGAGCTCGACGTGATCCCGTTGTTCGAGCAGCTCGAGGACCTCGAGGGCTGCGTCGACGTGCTCGATCAGATGCTTACGCTGCCCGTGGTGCAAAAGCGCCTTGCCCAGACCAACCGCCGCATGGAGGTCATGCTGGGCTATTCCGACTCTTCCAAGGATGCCGGTCCTACCACGGCCATGCTCGCGCTGCACTCCGCGCAGGAGCGCATCGCCAAGTGGGCAGAGAAGAACGATATCGACCTGGTGCTCATGCACGGTCGCGGCGGTGCCGTGGGCCGTGGCGGCGGCCCGGCCAACAAGGCCGTGCTGGCGCAGCCCAAGGGTTCGGTCAACTGCTTCTTTAAGCTTACCGAGCAGGGCGAGGTCATCTTTGCCCGTTACGGTAACCGCACGCTGGCTCAGCGCCATGTTGAGTCCGTTGCTGCCGCAACGCTTTTGCAGTCGGCCCCGAGTGTCGAGAAGACCAACACCGAGACCACGCAGAAGTTCTGGGATATGGCCGAGAAGCTCAACACCGCAAGCCACGAGCGCTATCTGGACCTGCTGAACACCGAGGACTTTACGCCATGGTTCTCGACCGTGACGCCGCTGACCGAGGTCGGTCTGCTGCCGATCGGCTCGCGTCCCGCCAAGCGCGGCTTGGGTGCCAAGTCGCTCGACGACCTGCGTACCATCCCGTGGATCTTCAGCTGGAGCCAGGCGCGCATTAACCTGGCCGCTTGGTACGGTCTGGGCACCGCCTGCGAGCAGCTTGGCGATCTTGACCAGCTCAAGGCTGCCTACCAGGAGTGGCCGTTCTTCCGCACCTTTATCGACAACATCGAGATGTCGATCGCCAAGACCGACCAGCGCATCGCCAAGATGTATCTGCACCTGGGCGATCGCCAGGATCTGTCCGAGAAGGTCTTCACCGAGATGCAGCTCACGCGTAAGTGGGTCCTTGCCATCGTCGGTGATGAGTGGCCGCTGCAGCGTCGCCGCGTGCTCGGTTGCGCCGTCCGCGTGCGCAACCCCTACGTCGACGCCCTGTCCATCGCCCAGGTCCGCGCCCTTCGCGAGGTGCGTATGAACCAGGACGAGATGGCCGAGGAGAAGAAGGCCGAGTACATGAGCCTGATTCTTTCGACTGTGACCGGCGTCTCGGCAGGATTGCAGAACACGGGGTAATCGATAGCCCTGTGGCTCTCACCGGGGCCCGATGGGTTTCCCTCTGAATGCGTCCTCGCACTTGAAGCCCCCTTATCCTGCTCCTTCGGAGCTGCGGATAAGGGGGCTTCGTGCTGCGGAATGCATTCAGAGGGAAACCCATCGGGCCCCTTCGTCCTCGGTCTTCAGGGATTGGGGCTGAAGGGGATAATGGCGCGCTTCGCGCTTAATGTGGAGTGCGGCGAGGGCTTCTTGCGTGCTGCGGAGTGTGCCTAAAAGTAAACTGATGGCGGGCCCTGCGATGTCCGGTCTTCGACGGATTACTGCTGGGGAAAAGATAACGCGCTTCGCGCGTTTTGGATGGGGTCTATCCTGGTGGCGCATTTGGCGCTTCTCGCCTTACGACTGTTCCGGCCGCGGTCCTTGTTGGGATCGCGGCCGTTTTGTTGTGGGTCAAATATGAACGTTGTGTTAATGAGTCGGTGGA
>CAUHHV010000008.1 GCA_959606065.1 uncultured Collinsella sp. | reverse complement strand
CTGTTGCCTCTCCCGTGGGCGCCAGGCAAGACGCCCACAAACTAGCCTCTCTTCATGAGCCCCGCGGTCCGCTCCGACTGCGGGGCTTTTGCTGTTGAGGTGACTGTTCATGGGTGGTCATTGGGGACAGACTTAAATGAGTGGTCGCCCAATGACTACTCATTTAAGTCTGTCCCCAATGACAAGATCCGATCCAATTAGATGCTCAGGTCATGGGATGCCTGAAACCAGACGATGACTCCGAGAATCCTGATTCGGCGTTTGTCCAGCACAATATCCGGTTCCGATGTGCGATATGAGTAGGATGACAGCATCACTGTGTTCGTGCCGGTGCTATACCGCCGTATGACCACTCTGGAATTATCGGACAAGGCGAGGACGGAGCATCCGTTCCAGGGCTTCAGGTTGGGGTCCACTAGGAGAAAGGATCCCATCGGATAGCATTTGGACATGGCAGATGTGTCCATTTGAACAAAGAAACACCCACGATGTTTTTTGAATACGGATGAGGGGAGCGCCGTTGTTCCGGTCTGCTTAAGTCCTGTTCTGCCTCCATTCATCTGGATTTTAAATACATCGCAAAGGGAGTCAGTAGCAGTTTCCTTGGAATTCGGCTTCCGTCCTCCGTGGTCGAGCTTTGCGGCAAGCCCTGCGGTTTCTGATGCGAGGTCGTCAAGCTGCAGATTGAATTTCGAAACGATCTTGAGCAGTGTCGACCGGCGGATGGCATAGCGGTCCTTTTCCCAACGGCATACCGTTTCTTTGGAGACGCCGACGAGTGCCGCGAACTCCTCCTGCGTGAGCTGGTCGCGCTTGCGAAGCGCCTTTATGTTTTGACCCGTTCCCATGTTATGAAGCGCGGACGAGGGGAAGGCAGAGGCAGTTGGGGCCGCCAAAGCCGTTTGTCAGCTCGAAGATGGAGATGGGAACAAGTTCAATACCGGCCTGCTCCAGTGCCTTGTTCGTCTCGGTGTTCTCTTCGTATACGCAGACCTTGCCGGGCTCCAGGCAAAGCGTGCTTATAGCATTGTTGGTTCTTTCGACCTCTGCCGCTCCGGGATTTGAGCCGCCGCAAGGGATAAATTGCGGTGAACTTAAACCCAGGGCTAATCCCAGCGCTTCTTTTAGTCCGCCTTCGACATGACGCGCCCGGGTTGTCCTTTCCGATCTGCCTCGTGTAATGCAGTAGACCCGCGCTTGGTCCAGGAGCTCCCGGTCAATGAGGAATGTCTCATAGTTAACACGAGCAAAGTATGTGTCGAGATGAATGCAGAGATCATCGTAGGGAACCTCAATGGCCCATACGGACTCAATAGTCGAGTTCTCGTCCCAGAGCAAGTTGTTCGCTAGGGTGTCTATAGCTGCTGGCTCGGTTCGTTGAGAGATGCCAACGGCTACATTTTCGCTGTTGAGGTTGTGAAGGTCGCCGCCTTCAATGTGGTAAGTCGATTCATGCTTGAAGAACTGAGGAGTCTCGCGGAAATCCGGATGATAGTTAAAAATCGTTTTATAGGCGATAACCTCACGGTTGCGCTCTGGCCAGTACATATGGTTGAGCGTGACACCTTCGCCGATGACGCTTGCTGGATCGCGCGTAAACCACATGGTGTTAAGGGGGGCTATGAGAAGGTCGTCGGGTGAGTATGCGTCTCCCGTCAGCTTTGAGAGGCTGAACACCTCCTTGTTCGTGTCGAAGACCTGGGAGTAGCGAACGCCGTTGACGGCTGCCTGGACCAGGTCGCGGGAACCTTCGATATGCTCAAGATACTCGCGAATGGCGGACTCGAGCTCCATGCCCCTCGCGCCGCATTCTGAAATGTAGCTATCGATAAAAGAGCGACGCGCTTGCTCTGTCGCATCAAGGGCTTCGGTAAGAAGGTTCTCGAGATAGAGAATCTCTACTCCTTCGTGCTCGAGCATTGCCGAGTAAGCATGATGCTCCCCAAGAGCCTTTTCAAGATCAAATGAATTGCTAGAAGGGCGTAGCGTAAAGACTTGATTGAACTGGCCGTCGGGGTAGTTGCGCGTTTCGGGGCCGGGGCAGTGCAGCAGGACCCTTTTTAGCTTTCCTATTTCGTTTTGAACATGCAATGCGGACATGTGACCTCGCTTTGGCGATGAGTATTGATCGCTTCCATAGTGTCACATTAGAAGCTTGTTTCAATTTACATCATGTTTGCCACAGGAGAATGGCACGACCCAAGTAAATAAGTGACGTTAAACATCTATCAAAAGTGATAATTGATGAATTACGTCAATCTAAAGTCCGTTTACGGGTCGATGCGCTTCGCTGGCGGGCGAAGAGACGGAAGGGTGTTTTGCGCGATGACACAATGGCTTTGCCGACAACGAAAAACCCCTGAATTAAGGAGGAGAGATGGCAGAGACAGAAAAGAAGCGCACTCTTCGAGTCCCGCACGTGTACACCATCATTCTCGTCTTGATGGCCGTATTTGCCGTTCTGACCTGGGTCGTGCCTTCGGGTTCGTTTGAGCGCCAGGAGGTTAACGGTCGCGAGGTAACGGTCTCGGGCACCTATGAGCCTGTCGATAAGGTCTATACGGACGAGGACGGCAACGAGGTCGATCTTCGCCAAGGCATCTTCGAAGTACTTGAGGCCCCTGCGATCGGCATCCAGCAAGCGGTCGAGGTCGTTGCATTCATTATGATCGTGGGAGGTTCCTTCCAGGTCATCACGGCGACCGGAGCCATCACGAGCGGCGTCGCCCGAGTGGTGAAGAAGTTCAAGAGCAAGGACGTCCTCATCATTCCGATCCTAATGGTGCTTTTTGCCTTGGGCGGCAGCACCTTTGGTATGGCAGAGGAGACGCTTCCGTTCTTTGCGATTCTTATGCCGATCATGATGGCCATGGGCTTCGACTCAATTACAGCGTTCATGACGGTGTTTGTGGGTGCCCGTATCGGATACATCGCATCTACCGTAAACCCGTTCAACGTCCTGATTTCCCAGGGCATCCTCGGTATCCAGGGCAACCCCCAGCTTTGGTTGCGTACTATCGCCCTTGTCGTGCTCACTGCAGTTGCCATCGCATGGGTTGTGATGTATGCCCTCAAGGTTAAGAAGAATCCCGAGGCATCCCCAGCTTTCCACGATGATATCGAGAAGCGCAAAGAGTTTGGTGCGGACGAGAATCTCCTCGATAGCGAGTTCACCGGTAGGCAGAAAGCCGTTATGGTTATTTTCGTGCTTGGACTTGCCGCCATCATTTGGGGTCTGGTGGCCCAGGGCTGGTACATGAACGAAATCTCTGCGATTTTCTTGGCCATGGCCCTTCTTTCGGGTGTTGTTTCCGGGATGAATGAGAAGGAGATCGCTGGCGAGTTCGTTAAGGGAATTGCAGACTTCGCGTTCTCTGCCATCGTTGTTGGCCTCGCCCGCGGAATCCTCGTAATCGCCAATGACGGCCTCATCATCGATACGATTCTCAACACGCTCGCCACGGCTCTCTCTGGAGTTCCGGCAGTTATCTTTACGAGCATTCTCTACGTCGTGGATAACCTTCTGTCGATCCTCGTTCCGAGCTCCTCGGGCATCGCTGCTCTTACGATTCCCATTTTCGGCCCGCTTGTTGAGCTGATGGGCTTAAACCCCGAGGCTGCAGTTACCGGCCTTTCCATGGGCAGTGCTGCCATGTCTCTCATTTCGCCGACAAGCGCGATGCTCGTTGCCGGTCTTGGCGTCTGTAAGATTCCGCTTGGCCAGTGGTGGAAGGTCGCTTGGAAATTCTTCCTGGTCGTAAGCGTTATCTGCATGGCATTCACTGCGGTTTCGGGTCTTATCCCCCTGCCGTAAATGCAAAACCCCACATACAAGTTGTGAGAAAGAAGGATAGAGATGAACAAAGGACTGAACGTTCATAGCGAGATTGGCGCCCTCAAGAAGGTGTGCGTCCATCGCCCCGGTATGGATCTTGTAAACATGAAGGCGGAGGATTTCGACCGCGTTTGGATTCACGACGCGTTCTATCTGGACTATGCCCAGAAAGAGCACGATCAGTTTACCGGCCTTCTTCGCGGCGCTGGCGCCGAGGTCGTCTATATGGAAGAGCTGCTCGCTGAGACGTTTGACAAAGTCGAGGGCACTCGCGCAGAGTTCATGACGAAGTTCATGGGTGAGTCCGGCATCTCCAACGCGGCCCTTCGCCAGGCCGTTGTCGAGAAGCTTGATTCGATTAAGGACAACAAGGAGTTTGTCCTTGCTGCCATGGGCGGCCTCTACGTTCGCGACCTCGAGATCCCCAAGGTTGGCGGTTCTCTTGCCAGTATGGACGGCGAGGAGTTAAAGGCTGACGATATGGTGCTGTTCCCCATGCCGGCCTCGTATTTCTCCCGTGACCCTCTGGCTGTCGTGGGCAAGGGCGCTACCATGAACCGCATGTACTGGAATCAGCGCAACCGCGAGGTAATCTTCTACGAAACGGTGCTGCGCAACCATCCCGATTACGCCGGTAGCCCCATCTGGTACGACCACAACAGCGAGTGGCATATCGAGGGCGGCGATATCCTCAACATCAACGCCAAGACGCTCGCCATCGGTATTTCCGAGCGCACCCAGACTGCGGCCATCGATGAGCTCGCCAAGAATATGTTCTGGGGTTCCGATGAGGCCGAGATCGAGAACATCTATGCCATCAAGATCCCGCACGGCTACGCCTACATGCACCTCGACACCGTCTGCACGCAGGTCGATCGCGATAAGTTCACGGTCTATCCCGGCATCTACCAGACGCTTCGTGCCTACCGCCTGACCAAGGGCGATTCGGAGGGGGAGGTGCATATCGAGGAGCTCGAGGGCACCCTGCAGCATATTCTCGAGCTTGCGACGGGTATGGACCACATCACCATGATTGAGTGCGGTGGTGGCGATCCGATCGAGGCTTCTCGTGAGCAGTGGAACGATGGTTCCAACACTCTTGCGGTCGCACCGGGCAAGGTCTGCGTGTATGAGCGCAACGTTGTCACCAACGATGCTCTTTACAAGGCCGGCGTCGAGCTGCTCGTCGCCCCCTCCGAGGAGCTTTCTCGCGGTCGCGGCGGCCCGCGCTGCATGACCATGCCGTTCTGGCGTGAGGAAATCTAGTCAGCGTTAGCGTATCTGGGCGGCGCGTGTGCGTCTGCGCCGCCCATCCCTCCTTGTGTGTTCCAACAACCGAAAGGACTCAAATCATGGCTCTTAATCTTTCTGGTCGAAGCGTTCTTACCCTGCTTGACTTTACGTCCGAGGAAATCGAGTACATGCTCGACCTCTCAAAGAACTTCAAGGATATGAAGCGCGCCGGTTATCCGCACCGCTTTCTCGAGGGCAAGAACATTGTCCTGCTGTTTGAGAAGACCTCCACGCGCACGCGCTGTGCCTTCGAGGTCGGCGGTATGGACCTGGGTATGGGCGTGACCTACCTCGACCCCGGCTCGTCGCAGATGGGCAAGAAAGAGTCCATCGAGGATACCGCCCGCGTGCTCGGTCGCATGTATGACGGTATTGAGTATCGCGGCTCCGACCAGTCGATCGTCGAGGAGCTTGCCGCCAAGGCTGGCGTTCCCGTCTGGAACGGTCTGACCAACGAGTACCATCCCACCCAGGCCCTTGCCGACATTCTTACCATGCGTGAGGAGTTTGGCGACACGCGCGGCATGAAGCTCACCTATATGGGCAAGGAGCAGGGCAACGTCAGCGACTCCCTGATGGTTATCTGCGCCAAGCTCGGCATTAACTTCTGCTCCTGCGGACCCAAGGGCGATGTCGAGGGCGCCACGCACTTCGATCCCGAGCTTCTTGAGCGCTGCCAGGAGATCGCCGCTCAGAATGGCTGCACGATCCAGCTCACTGAGGATATCGACGAGGGCGTCAAGGATGCAGACGTGATCTATACGGACGTTTGGGTCGGTATGGGCCAGGCTGAGGAGCTGTGGAAGAGCCGAATCGATCTTCTCTCTCCCTATCGAGTAACGCCCGAGGTCATGGCCAAGGCAAACCCCGGCGCCATCTTTATGCACTGCCTGCCGAGCTTCCACGATACGCAGACCACCATCGGCGCCGAGATTGCCGAGAAGTTCGGCGTGACCGAGATGGAGGTTTCCGACGAGGTCTTTGAGAGCGCGCAGTCTCGTGTGTTCCAGGAGGCCGAGAACCGCATGCATACCATTAAGGCCATGATGTACGCGACGCTTCGCTAGTAGCTGGGAAGTGAACGAATACTATGAGTAAACCGTACGGTAAGCCCGACCGCATCGTCGTCGCCCTCGGCGGCAACGCCCTCGGCAACAACCCCGTCGAGCAGATCGAGGCCGTGAGCAACACCGCCCACGCGCTCCTCGGCCTCATCGAGCAGGGCAACGAGATCATCATCACCCACGGCAACGGCCCGCAGGTCGGCATGATCCAGAACGCCTTCGCCGCCGCCCACGACGCCATCGGCACCCCCGAGATGCCGCTGCCCGAGTGCGGCGCCATGTCCCAGGGCTACATCGGCTACCACCTGCAGCAGGGCATCGGCCGCGAGATGCACAAGCGCTATAAGCGTTGGCACGCCGCCACCGTCGTCACCCAGATCGAGTGCGATCCCGACGATCCCGCGTTCAAGAACCCGACCAAGCCGATCGGCCCCTTCTACACCGAGGAGCAGGCCAAGGAGTTCATGGCCGAGGACCCCTCCAAGGTCTTCGTCGAGGATTCCGGCCGCGGCTGGCGTCGCGTCGTCGCTTCCCCCGATCCCAAGAAGATCGTCGAGGCCGACTCCATCCTCAACCTGCTCGACAACGAGTTCATCGTCATCGCCTGCGGTGGCGGCGGCATCCCCGTCGTCCGCGACTACGAGAACAAGGGCTGCTACAAGGGCGTTCCCGCCGTCATCGACAAGGACCTGGGCGGCGAGCTGCTGGCCGAGGACTGCGACGCCGACGTCCTGTTCCTGCTGACCGCCGTCGAGCATGTCGCCATCAACTTCGGCAAGCCCAACCAGGAGGAGCTCGAGGACCTCACCGCCGACGAGGCCGAGCGCCTGGCCGACGAGGGCCAGTTCGGCAAGGGCTCCATGGAGCCCAAGGTCCGCGCCGCCATCAAGTTCGCCCGCTCCCGCAAGGGCCGCACCTGCATCATCGGCGCCCTGGACAAGGCCGCCGAGACCATGGCCGGCCTCTCCGGTACCCGCATCCACGAGTAGCCTCTACTCTGTTGCCTCTCCCGTGGGCGCCAGGCAAGACGCCCACAAACTAGCCTCTCTTCACGAGCCCCGCAGTCCGCTCCGACTGCGGGGCTTTTGCTATTCACCTAGTCATTGGGGACAAACCCGGCACTTGGGGACGGTCCTTTCCTGCCGGCAGCTTGGGACAGTCCTTAATAGCCATTGGGGACGTTCTTAAACGACTAGTCAAACAACAACGTTCACAACGACTACTCATTTAAGTCTGTCCCCAATGACTGCCCAATGGCTGGGAAGGCGCATCCCACACCGACGCATTGCCTTCGGGCCCTCTCCCCAGGCTCTCCATAGCTCAGCTGGACTCCCCGCAACCTGTTCCGAGTTGGCGGAACGAGCGCGACGTGGAGTGTCATTCTTTACCGCGTTAGACTAGACGCAGGGAAAGGAGGAGGACATGGATGCTCGCGTCAAGCAGCTTGTAAATATGATCGAGGACGCTCAGCCTGTCGCTGTCGCGGTACTTGCCAAGCGTCTCGAGGTAAGCGAGCGCGCCGTGAGAAACTATATCCATCGCGCAAACGACAGCCTTGCAGGGGTTGCACGCATCGTTGGCAGCAAGGGGCAGTATCGTATCGATGTTGCACGTGCAGATGAGCTTGCTCGCTTGCTAGACGGTGCGGCTCTGGCCCATCCGGGCATTCCTGATACGCGCGATGGCCGTGTGTCCTTCCTTCTTAACGACCTCCTCATGCGGTCCCAGTGGGTGACGATTGAGGAGTATGCGGATTTACTCTACGTTTCGGCGCGGACTCTGTCCAATGACATGCGTCTGGTAGAGCAGAAACTCGCCCAATTTGACTTAACGCTCGAAAAGCGCCCACGCTACGGAATCCGCGTTGCGGGCGGGGAGTCACAACGGCGCCTGTGCCTGGCCTCGCTGGTGAGGCCCGTGTTGCCCGACACCGACGATGCAAAGCTCGCCGAGCGCCTGCGGGCCATCGCCGCATGTGTGGACGATGCCCTGACGGCCTCGCCCGTCACGGTGAGCTCGCTGGCATCCCGCAATCTCATCATGCATCTTTACATTGCTCTTGGCCGCATCGAGCAGGGCTGCTATGTCCCAGCTGCAGAATCGGACGTTCAAAAACTGGAGGGAACGCGCGAATACGCCGCGGCTTTCCAGATTGCCGCAAACATCAAGGATGCCCTGGGCGTGAGCATGCCCCGAGAAGAGGTTGCCTTTATCGCAATCCATTTGCTCGGTAGGGGCACGGGCGTGCCCGAGAAGGGCTCTGCCGTTATCTCGGACGAGATGTGGGAGATTGCTTCCGAGATGGTACGTGCGGTCAACGATGAGTTTAGGTTTGACTTTAGCGGCGATCTTGAACTTCGCATGAACCTTGCTCGGCATATCGGCCCTCTGGGCTATCGCCTTGAATATCACATGCATATGGATAACCCCATGCTGCCCGATATCAAGACGAGGTTTCCGTTGGCCTATTCGATGGCAGCTGGCACCTCGCAGGTGCTCGAGCGTCATTTTGGCAGCCAGCCCTCTGATGAAGAGCTCGGCTACATCGCCATGGCATTTGCCCTGGCCCTCGAGCAGCAAGCCGACCAGCCGCGTCGCAAGCGCATCCTGATCGTGTGCGCCTCGGGAGCGGGAAGCGCCCGTATGCTCGAGCACCAGTACCGCAAGCAGTTTGGCATGTATATCGATTCGATTGAGACATGCGATGTCGCCCGCGTGGGAACGTTCGATTTTTCGCACATCGACTACGTGTTCACAACGGTGCCGCTCAACGTCAAGTTGCCCGTGCCCGTCCGCGAGGCCGATTTCTTCTTGGAGACGAGCGATGTCAACGCTATCCGCAAGGTGCTGAGCGACGACACTGCGCAATCGGACTCCGTGAGCTCTTTCTTTAGCCGTGCCCTGTTCTTCAACCGCGTTGAGGCGTCGTCGAAGCAGGCCGTTCTCCGATATCTCTCCGAGCGCGCCGTCGAGAGCGGCCGTGTCGATGCCCAGTTTGCCCAAGAGGTCGCCGAGCGCGAGAGCGCGAGTGCCACCTCGTTTGGCAATGGGGTAGCCATGCCCCATGGGATGCATCCCTTGAGCGCCGAGGCCTTTGTTACCGTGGGCCTGCTCGAACATCCCATTCTTTGGGACGAATACGGCCATGAGGTCGATATCGTCTTTATGGTGTCGTTTGCCCGGTCGGGCGGCGATGAGGCGCGGATCTTGAGCTCACTGCTCGCCGAGATCTTTATGGACCGCCAGGGGGTCGAGCGCCTACGCGAGCGCCGGTCCTGGCATGAGCTGATGGCGCTTGTGCAAGCGCATACGGCTTAAGACTTCTTTTGTCGATGACCCTGTCAGTCTACCTGCAATAAACCTCGAGGATTGCGGGCGGGAGATAGGCGTTTCGAATATTCAAGTACAAACCAAACATCACGGGAGAGGAGACCGTTATGGACGATCAGGGAACCGAGATGGTTTCGTTTCAGCTGGTCGCTGCAGCGGGAGAGGCACGCAGCCTTGCCTTCGAAGCCCTTGAAAAGGCAAAAGCGGGGGATTTTGACGCCGCCGCCAAACTCATGAAGCAGTCAAAGGATGCGGGAATCAAGGCTCACCACATCCAAACGCAGCTGCTTTCGACTGAGGCAGCGGGCGAGCATCTGTCGGTGGATGTGTTGCTGGTCCATGCTCAGGACCACCTCATGTGCTCCATGCTTGCTCAGGAGCTCGTGCAGGAGCTGATCTGCCTATATGAGCGCACTGCAACCAAGAACGCCTAGCGGCGTGCGGTGACTATCCAACCAATCAATGCGAAGGGAATCCCTTATGAAGATCCTTCTTGTTTGCGCAGCTGGTCTGTCTACAAGCATTCTGATGAAGAAACTCGAGAAATATGCGGAGCAAAACGGCATCGAGCTCGATATCGATGCGGTGGGTATCGGCGAGTATCAGGAGACGTGCGCCAATTATGACGTGCTGCTCTTGGGGCCGCAGGTGTCCTACCAGCTCAACACCGTCAAGCAGGGGAGCGGTAAGCCGACCGCGGTCATCCCCGCACAGGACTACGGCATGGGCAACGCCGCCAACGTGCTGGCACTCGCCCAGTCGCTGTTGGGTTAGGAGGCAACCATGGAAAAGTTCATGACCCTGCTTCAGGAAAAACTGACCCCTATCGCCAATTTCTGCGGCACCGAGCGCCACTTTGCCTCCATGCAAAAGGGCTTTATGAGCGCGATCAGCTTCATCTTGGTATCTGCCGTCTTTATGATCCTCGCCAACCCGCCGGTCACGGCCGACCTGGTGGCGCAGGGCGGGTTCTGGTCCGTCTTTGGCCCTTGGCTCGATTTTGCGACGGCCAATAAGCTCACGCTGCTCATCCCCTTCAATATGACGATGGGCATACTGTCGGTGATCGTGACGTTCGCAATCGCCTATAACCTGGCGGGCACCTACAAGATGCCCAAGCTTAACGCCGGCATGACCTCGCTGGTGATGTTCCTGATCGCCGCGGCGCCGTCGTCCTACTACCAGCTTGCTGACGAGTCCGTGCTCCAGGCGGTCCCCTGCACCTATCTGGGTGCGCAGGGCCTGTTTACCGCCATCATCGTTGCCTTGGTCTCCGTCGAGGTCACGCGCTTCTGCCAGACCAAGGGCATCACCATCAAGATGCCCGATGGCGTGCCGCCGTTTTTGTCCGAAACCTTTGGCGCCATCGTACCTATGCTCGCCAACATCCTCATCTTCTTTGGCGGCAACCTGCTGATCCAGATGATCGATCCCACGCTGTCCATCCCCTCGGTTATCGAGAAGCTGCTCGCTGCCCCGCTTTCCGTCGCAGTTGACTCTGTGCCCGGCGCACTGCTTATCTGCTTCATGACGCTGCTGTTTTGGTGCTTTGGCGTCCACGGCAACATGATCGTGATGCCCATCACCGCCCCGGTCACGCTTGCCGCCTTTGCTGCCAACGCCTCGCTCTACGCTGCTGGGCAGCCGCTTGAGTTCCACCCGGTACTCATGTCGATGGTCATCAACCTCATCGGCGGCACGGGCAATACGTTCTCTTTTGTGGCGCTCTGCGCGTTTAAGGCAAAGTCGCAGCAGCTCAAGGCATTTGGCAAGGCATCGATCGTGCCGAGCTTCTTCCGTATCTCCGAGCCCGCGATCTTTGGCGCACCCATCATCTTCAACCCGATCCTCATGATTCCGTTTGTGCTGGGCGGTATGATTTCGGCCCTGCTGTATTGGGGTGCAATCTCACTGGGTCTTGTCTCTAACTTCTACATCTTGGTGAGCGGCACGTTCCCCATCTTCGTTCAGGGCTTTATCCAGTGCCTCGACCCGCGTATCTGGGTATTTACGATCGTTTTGATCGTGGTCATGGCTGTGGTCTGGTACCCGTTCTTTAAGGTGTACGACAACCAGCTCCTGGCACAGGAGCAGGAGAACGCCGCGGCAGCTTCTGCCAAGGATACTGAGTAGCATGGGTTACTTTGACAGAACGTCTGCTGCCGGTATGCCCGAGGGCTTTTTGTGGGGCGGCGCGCTCGCTGCCAACCAGGCCGAAGGGGGCTGGAACGAGGGCGGCCGCGGTATGTCGCACTCCGACCTGATTCCACAGGGTCCCGACCGCTGGGATGTGATGTTTGGCAGGCAAAAGTCCGTGGATGATCCGGACAGGCTGTATCCATGCCGTTGGGGCAACGACTTCTTCCATCATTGGCGCGAGGACGTCGAGCTCTTTGCTGAGATGGGCTTTAAGTGCCTGCGTCTTTCAATTTGTTGGAGCCGTATTTTTCCCACAGGGATGGAGGCCGAGCCCAACGGTGAGGGCTTGGAGTTTTACCGTCAGGTATTCGAGGCGCTGCGCGAGCACGGAATCGAGCCGCTCGTGACGCTGTCGCACTACGACTATCCGTTGGCTCTGGTCGAGCGTTATGGTGGATGGCAAAGCCGAGAGATGATCGAGCGGTATGCGCACTACGTCGAGACCGTCGGACGTGCGTACCAGGGCCTCGTGCGTTATTGGCTCACCTTCAACGAGATCAACAGCGTGGCGCTGTCCTATCTCAACGCGGGCGTCACGCTCGAGGATGAGCGTGACCGTGCAGCCGTGACCGCGGCGTTCTCGCACCATATGTTTATGGCGAGCGCTCGCGCTGTCGAGATCCTGCACAAGATCGATCCCGCAAACAAGGTGGGTTGCATGATCGCTGCCGGTGCGACCTATCCGTACCGTTGTGCGCCCGAGGACGTATGGCTTGCGTATGAGGAGGACCGCGGCCGCTACTTCTACACTGACGTGATGGCTGCGGGCGCCTATCCTACTTGGAAGCTGCGTGCGCTCGAGAAAGAGGGTGTTCACGTGCCCTTTGAGCCGGGCGATACGGAGTATCTGGCCGAGCATACCGTCGACTTCATTTCGTTCTCGTACTATTGCTCGCGCTTGGTGTGCGCCGATGACCAGGTGATCGCTGAGAAGGCGGAGGGCAACGTGTTCCCGACGCTGCGCAATCCGTACCTCAAGGATAAAGAGACTGCCTGGAAATGGCAGATCGATGCGCTGGGTTTGCGCGTGACGCTTGCCGGCTACCACGATCGTTACCATCTTCCGCTCTTTATCGCCGAGAACGGTGTGGGCGGACTCGATGCGCTGGAAGACGGCAAAGTCCACGATGCGTATCATATTGATTACCTGCGCAGGCATATTCTTGCGCTACGCGATGCAATTGTCGAGGACGGTGTTGACCTGATGGGATACACGCCGTGGGGCTGTATCGATCTGGTATCGGCCTCGACGGGGCAGATGAAGAAGCGCTATGGCTTTGTTTATGTCGATGCCGATGATGCGGGCAAAGGCACGTTCGATCGCTACCGAAAGGACAGCTTCTGCTGGTATCAAAAGGTCATTGCATCAAATGGCGAGGACTTGAGTTAACCCTTGCAAGTCTGCTGCCCCCCGCGGCCCGTTTCGGCCGCGGGGGCTTTTGCTATTTACCTAGTCCCCGATGAGACCCTCATTCTGTGGGCAGTCGTTGGGGACAGACTTAAACGACTACTCATTTAAGTCTGTCCCCAATGACTGCGGAAATCCGGCACTTGGGGACATTCCTTTTCCGCCGGCAGCTTGGGATAGTCCTTAAAGCCCGCATCGATCAACTGCGGAAAGCGCATCCCAGAATGAGCTTCCAACATGGGACGCGGTTTCCCTTGAGGCCCTCAAACGGAAAATGCATCCCGGAAATATGCCGAAAAGTGGCTCTCAGTTTCCCAAGCAGGCCGCTAACGGAAAGCGCATCCCGCTATCGAACTTCAAAGCGGGATGCGCCTTCCGTGCCGGCAGTTCCGGGCAGTCTGGGGCCACCCATTTAAGTCTGTCCCCAATGAGTGCCCAATGACTAGTAGTAGGCCCACATGGCTTCGATTTCGTTGAGGACTTCTACGACGCCCCAGCGGCGAGCGCTGCGGCTTTGCGAGTTGGGGTCGTAGACTCCCACCTGATCGGCATCGTCGATGCCCCAGAGCACGATATAGTGTCCAACGCTGGTAAAGGTGCCGGGGCGAACCGATGCGATGATGGGCGCACCCGAGCGCAGCGCCTGGGTGATGGAGCTGCGATCGATATGGAGCTCCGTTGCGTTAAGGCCCAGCTGCCATGCGCCGCGCGTCATAAATGACCATTCGGTGGCGCCGGTGGGGGCATAGTTGCCCGCCTCGGAAAGGGCGCACATATCGACCGGCGTCATATCGGCGGGCCGGTCTTAAAGATATAGACCATGGTGAGGCAAGTGGGACCGCAAGCGTTTTCGCGAATAGTGCCACCGGCATAGGGCAGCTCCGACCATGCGGGGTCAATTTGGTAGATGTGGGGCATGGTGCCGGCACTCCACTGCGAGCGCGGGGTCGAAAAAGCAAATGAGTAGCCGGGTGCGACGGGAGCTTTAAGCAGCTTGTCCTCGGCAGTGGGCTCAAGACCGGCTGATCCGTGGGAGATACAGGATCCCAAAAACACAAAGACGAGGCAGGCGGCAATGGAGCAAAGCGCAAGGCGTAGGCGGCGGGCCGGAAGCACGTGGCTTGTGGTATGCGACGCGGGGTGAGGGGCGGAATTGCCGCGATCGCGTTGAGGTCGCGAAAAGGAGCGCTTAACGTAGTAGTCGGTCTTACGGCGATCGTAGCGGCGTGGCTGCGATGTGTCGGTCTGGCGTTGGCGTGTGCTCGTACTCATGCGGTCTGACTGCTGCACGGTACGGCTTTGTTGCCGCGAAGAAGCCCCGAGCTGCTCTTGGGGGCGCTGCGGGCTGTCGTTGTCGGAGGTGCTTCTGGGCGTTGGCGTGGTGCGGCCGGCAAGGCGCACGCTTTGTGGCCGTTGGTCGCCGTCATTGTATCCGTATGCCATTCGAATCACCTTGCCTCATGTGTAACTTGTCTATCCTACATAAAAAGATGCACGACACATGGGCATGTGCGCCAAAAGCCTGACAAATGGTATGAACGTTGCCGCGCCGCGCGCCAAGCGTCACGGCAACAGGTCTTCAAAAGCAGACAAGATGAAAGCGTCCAAGACGAATGACGTCTTCCGCCGTTCGTCCCAAAAACGGCGCCGCTCGTTTTGCAGTTCTGCCTTCGGTCGAGCCACAAGCGGCGCTGCTGTGCCAAGGCCGTATTGTAAAGCCACGAAATAAAAGCGCGCGGCAAAACAGACCGCGCAAAGGGTGACGTCAAAGAGGCGTCAATAAGGAAAGGAGGGGAACAATGGCGGACAAGAACGCAGAAGTTGCAGTCGAAGGTAACGGTGGCATGAAGAAAACGCTTTCGCTCTGGAACTTCTTCACCATCGGTTTCGGTGCCATCATCGGAACTGGCTGGGTCCTGCAGGTCGGCGACTGGATGGTCGTGGGCGGTGGTCCCGTTCCCGCTATGATCGCATTCCTCTTGGGTGCAATCTTCCTCGTGCCCGTCGGAGCTGTTTTCGGTGAGCTCACGGCTGCTATCCCCATCTCGGGCGGCATCGTCGAGTATGTCGACCGTAGCTTTGGCCGTACGCTGAGCTACATCACCGGTTGGCTTCTGGCCCTGGGCAACGGCATCCTGTGCCCGTGGGAGGCAATCGCTATCTCGACCCTCGTGTCCGAGATGTTCGGCAGCCTGCCCGGTCTTGAGTGGCTGCGCGCCGTCAAGCTCTACACCATCTTGGGCGCCGACGTTTACTTGTTCCCGACGCTAATCGCGCTCGGCTTTGCAGTCTACGTCATCTTCCTCAACTTCCGCGGTGCCAGCTCGGCCGCCAAGCTCCAGGCCTTCCTGACCAAGGCTCTGCTCTGCGGCATGCTGCTCGCCATGGGTGTCTCGCTGTTCACCGGTTCGCCGGAACACGCCATGCCCGTGTTCTCCCAGGTCACCGGTGCTGGCGGCGGCAAGCCCGCTACCGAGGGCACCAGCCTGTTCGCCGGCATCGTGTCGGTCCTGGTTTTGACCCCGTTCTTCTACGCCGGCTTCGATACTATTCCTCAGCAGGCTGAGGAAGCAGCCGAGGGCCTCAACTGGAACAAGTTCGGCAAGATCATCTCCCTGGCCCTGCTGGCCGCCGGCGGCTTCTACATGGTCTGCATCTACTCGTTCGGCACCATCCTCGACTGGCATGAGTTTGTTAAGAGCCCGGTTCCCGCGCTGGCCTGCCTCAAGGGCATCAACATGCTCCTGTACCTGGCCATGCTCGTCATCGCCACGCTTGGACCCATGGGCCCGATGAACTCCTTCTACGGCGCCACGAGCCGCATCATGCTCGCCATGGGCCGCAAGGGCCAGCTGCCCGAGAAGTTCGCCGAGGTCGATCCCAAGTCCGGCGCTCCCAAGCTCGCCTGCGTCGTTCTGGGCGTCATCACCGTCGTCGGTCCGTTCCTGGGCAAGAACATGCTCATCCCTCTGACCAACGTGTCGGCTCTCGCCTTCATCTTCTCCTGCGGCATGGTCGCCCTCGCTTGCCTGCGCATGCGCTTCACCGAGCCCGACCTGCCTCGTCCCTACGAGGTGCCCGGCGGCAAGTTTGGCATCTGCCTCGCTGTCGCTGCCTGCGCCGTCATCATCGGCTTGCTCGTGATCCCGTTCTCTCCCGCCTCCCTCAACATGGTGGAGTGGAGCATCGTGATCGGCTGGCTGGCCATTGGCCTGGCCCTCATGGCTTTCACCAATTCCCGCAAAAAGTAACGCCTGGCCGGGGCGGATCGGGTGCGCGGAATCCTCTCTCCCGCGCACCGAACCCGGCACCACTTGGGTAGCTTTGTGAGGCCTTAACCCAACACGGCCTCGCCCACTATATGGATCCATAAGGAGGAACCATGTCCACTAAGTATGCAATCGTTGGCGGCAAGCTCATCGACGGTACCGGTGCCGAGCCGGTCGAGAACTCCCTCGTTCTCGTCGACGACAACGGCAAGATCGAGTACGCCGGCACTATGCAGGACCTTCCCGAGGGCGTTGAGGTTATCGACGCCGCCGGCAAGACCGTCCTTCCCGGTCTGATCGACACCCACCTGCACTTCTCGGGCAACCTGACCGACGATGACACCGATTGGGTTATGCAGCCGCTCCTCGAGAAGCAGGCCGTCGCCGTCAAGCAGGCCTACGACTGCCTCACCCACGGCCTCACCACCGTCTGCGAGATCGGCCGCTTTGGTATCCAGATCCGCGACTGCATCGACAAGGGCGTCTTCAAGGGCCCGCGCGTTCTGGCCACCGGTCTGGGCTTCTGCCGCGTTGCCGGCCACGGTGACTCCCACCACTGCACCCAGGAGCTCAACAAGGAATCCCATCCCTGGGGCGACCAGGTCGATGGTCCTTGGGATCTGCGCAAGGCCGTCCGTCGTCGCCTGCGCGAGAACCCCGATGCCATCAAGATCTGGGCTACCGGTGGCGGCATCTGGCGTTGGGATTCCGGTCGCGACCAGCACTATTGCTCCGAGGAGATCCAGGCCGTGGTCGAAGAGGCAAAGATGGTCGGCATCCCCGTGTGGAGTCACTGCTACAACAATCACGCCGCCGCCTACGACTCCGTTCGCTTTGGCTGCGAGCAGCTGATTCACGGCTTCGATATCGATGAGCGCACCATGGACCTCATGGCCGAGCAGGGCACCTTCTTCACCCCGACGATCGCCTTCCTGCCCACCTGGTACGCCACCTATCCGCCCGTCTACGTCCCCGAGCTGCACGACAAGTACGAGGGCACCCTGGTCGAGAAGGAGCTGCAGCGCAACTACGACTGCCTGCGCGAGGCCAAGAAGCGCGGCGTCGTCATGACGATCGGCTCCGACTCCTTCTCCTTCGTCACCCCGTACGGCACCTGCTCCATCGAGGAGATGTACGAGTTCGTCGACAAGATCGGCTTCACTCCGGTCGAGACCATCACCTGCGCCACCCTCAACGGTGCCAAGATGTGCCACATCGAGGACGAGACCGGTTCCATCGAGGCCGGCAAGTGCGCCGACCTGCTGGTTGTCAACGGTGACGTCGCCGCCGACATCCACGTGCTCAACACCGACAACATGGACGTCATCATGAAGGATGGCTGGATCATCGAGGCTGGCACTTTTGGTGAGGCTAACAAATACAGCGCCTAAGATACCGTTTGTCGATGGCTTGATGTAAAACACAGTTTTTGATTGCATAATGCAATGGAGAGGGTCGCTTGCGGCCCTCTTTATTGCTATGGGTGCTAAGGACAAGAGGGGATGACGGTGGATTTAAACAGGCTGATTCTGGGCAAGAGCTACAACTCTACCAAGGTCTTTCGTACGGCCCAGCATGTTGTTCAGGCCATCCTGCTCGGTATTGTCGTTCCGGCGCTTATCCTGCTGCTTATCTGGGATTTAACCGATAATCCCAATCCCGTTCCGGGCGTTGTCGTTATTGCCGGTCTGGTCATGCTGTGCTTCTTCTTCTCGTATGTCTTTGTGGTCCCCGACGACCTCACATCGAGCGCAACCGACCGTACGCTCGCCATCGCATCAAAAATATTCGCCTACACGTCGCGCGGCCTTACGCCCGAAGCGGCCCTGGGCGCCTCTAAAATTATCCTGTCCGAGACCATCGCCTCTGCCATCTGCTTTACCGATGGCAAACAGGTGTTGGCAAGCTGGGGCGAGGACTCGGCAAAGTGCCCTGCCGGCACGCCGGTTGTACTCAAGACCACGCTCAACGTGATCGAGTCCGGCGAGCAGAGTGTATTTTCGCGCGACGCCTCCAATGAGACGGACGGCTATTTTCCCCGCCTGCGCGCCGGCATTGTCGCGCCGCTTACCGTGCGCGGGCATTGCGTGGGTACGCTCGAGCTGTATTATCCCCGCCTGAGCAGCATCGATATGCGCCAGACGGCGTTGGCCTCGGGTTTTGCCGATCTCATCTCCACGCAGCTCGCCAGCTTTGAGCTCGAGCGCCAGGACGAGCTCACAGCCCGCGTGGAGCTGCGCGCCTTGCAATCGCAGGTCGATCCTCATTTTCTGTTTAACACCATCAGCACCATCGTGTCGCTCGTGCGTACCGAGCCGGACAAGGCCAGGTCGCTGCTCATCGACTTTTCCAATTACTACCGTCAGACACTGTCCGATTCCGATACCCTCACAACGCTCGAGCACGAGGTGGAACAGGGCACTCGTTACATCAACCTTATGCAGGCCCGGTATGGCGACGGCCGTCTGCGCGTCTCGGTCGATATCGACTTTGAGGTGCGCGACAGCATGGTGCCGCCGTTTATCTTGCAGCCGCTGCTCGAAAACTGCATCAAGCATGCGCAGCGCGAGACCGAGCCGCTTTCTATTCATGTTAGGGCTTTTGAGACCGATGACGGCTTGGAGATCATCGTCGAAGATGACGGCATCGGTATGAGCGAAGAAGTCTGCGCGCATCTGTTTGAGCAGCATCGCCGAGAGGAGCCCGAGAGCATTACCGCCGACGGCTCCATCAAGCGAGGCTGCGGCCTGGCGCTCTTCAACGTGCTTCAGCGCATCCATTTCTTTTACGGAGAAGATTCTGGCATGCGCGTGAAGTCCCAGGAGGGCGTGGGAACGCAGGTCATCGTCGAGCTGAACGGCGAGCCGCATGAGCCGGCGCCGATGAAGGTGTAGCGCGCGGTTGGATTGAGAGAAAAAAAGAGGGGAAGCGCATATGTCCGAGGGATGGAACATCTTGGTGGTTGATGACGAGCCTCCTATTAGGGCTGAGCTACGTTATCTGCTGGAAAAGGATGCACGTGTGGGACAGATTGCCGAGGCGGGCAATGTCACCGAGGCCGTGGAGTCGATTCTGTCGAACAAGCCCGACGTGCTGTTTTTGGATATCACGATGCCCGGCCGCTCGGGAATCGAGCTTGCCGAGACGCTGCAGAACCTAAAAACGCCGCCGGTCGTGGTGTTTGTGACGGCATTTGCCGAGTATGCGGCCGATGCCTATAACCTCGATGCCATTGATTACGTCGTCAAGCCGGTCGAGGATGCCCGCCTGTCAAAGGCGCTCGATAAGATCGAGGCCGCCCTGGGCGTTCGTCGTGTCGTCCATGCTCCGCGCCAGCCCTTGCGTCTGACGGTGGATCGCGGGGGCAAAAAGGTGTTCATCCCCGTGGCGGATGTCTGCTACTTTGAGGCGCGTGCCGATTTTTGCAACGCCGTCTGCGCCGAGGGAACATATCTGATCAATGAGTCGATCTCTTCGCTCGAACGTCGCTTGGGCTCCGAGGGCTTTATTCGCGTTCATCGCAGCTATCTGGTCAATTTGGAAGACGTGCACAATGTTGAGATTGGCTCCACGGGGTTGATGGAGCTCAGGCTCGACCGCGTGAGCTCGACGGTGCCGGTGTCCCGTCGTCGTGCCGCCGAGGTCAAGTCGCACCTGGGGCTTGCGTAAGAGGCTTGCGTGCCGTCGTTTACCATCGCAGGTTTGGCATGGGCGCGCGGTGGGCATAATGGGTGGCATCGAATGAAATCGAAAGGATCATTATGCCCGCGCTTATCACCCATCATCTGTTTGGCGAGGAAAGCATCGACCGTCTTCCGCAGGGCGTCATCACGTCCGATGAAGAGCGCATTGCCTTTATCTTGGGCAACCAAGGCCCCGACCCGTTTTTCTTTCACATTCTGACACCGCGTGTTTCCGACTGCACGCTGCTGGCGCAGGTCATGCATCGGTCGCGCATGTCTCGCCAGTTCGCGTGCCTGCGCGATGGCGTGTCGCATCTGCTGCCGCGCGACGCCAGCTTGGGTCGTGCCTTTGCGCTGGGCCTGCTGTCTCATTACGTGCTCGACCGCAACGCTCACCCCTTTGTCTATGAGCAACAGTTTGGCATCGTGGAGTCCGATTCAGAGCTTGAGGATTCGAGCAGTCAGGTCCATGCCGTGATCGAGAGCGACCTGGATGTACTGATGCTGCAGCTTAAACGCGATGGCGCTACGGTTGACGATTACCCGCCGGCGGGCGAGATCGTCACCACCGATCGCATCAATCGCGTGGCCGGCGTGCTGATGAGCTATGTTGCCGGACGCGTGTACGGCATTGACATTCCGGCGGGGGAGTACGGTGCTGCCGTTGCCAATATGCAGCGACTTTACCGCGCGATTGAGCCGGCCGGCTCCGCAAAGACGCGCGCGATCTCGCTGGTTGAGGGCTTGGTGCACGACTACTCGCTGCTCGACGGCCTTGCGCACCGCGTGACGACCGAGCTGCCCGAGCGTACCGGCAACCTGGGCCACTTGGCATGGAAGAACCCCTTTACAGATGAAGTCTCGACCGAGAGCTTCCCCGAGGTCTTTGACCGCGCGCTGCTCGATTACGAGTGCACGGTTGCCCGCTTTATCGAGACCGGCGATATGGAAGCCGTGACCAACCATGTCAATTACAGCGGTCGCGTGCTCAATGCCGATGAGGAGTTCGACCGCGAGGAATAGGGCTCATGCGTGCCCCTTTGCCGAATCCTTACCGGTGCTTCTGGACAATTGGGGTACGATGGACTAACTGCATATCGGGCAAATACGAAGGGTCCCTGTCCATGAAATACACCAAGCTCGAGCGTAACTGGGTTATGTACGATGTGGGCAATTCGGCCCTCGTGCTGCTCAATACCTCGGTGGTGCCCATTTACTTTAACGCCATCAATACCGGCGCTTCCTCGGCCGACCTGGTGGTCGCTTGGGGCAATGCGCAGACGATCGCCTCGCTGGTCATCGCCATGCTCATGCCCATTCTGGGCGCACTTGCCGACTACGCCGGCAACAAGATCAAGTTCTTCTTGGGCTTCTTCCTCACGGGCCTGGTGCTTTGCCTGGCGCAGGCTATCCCAATGTCCGCCATGGCATTTTTGACCGTGTACGTGCTGTGCACCATCGGCCTTAACTCTTCTATGACGTTCTACGACGCCATGCTGCCTGACATTACCACCGACGAGCGCATGGACGCCGTGTCCAGCTCGGGTTATGCCTGGGGCTACATCGGTTCCACCGTGCCGTTCGTCATCTGCCTGGCGCTCATCATGGGTGGCCCCGCTCTTGGCATCCCCACCATGCTGGCAACGCGTCTGTCGTTTATCATCACTGGTGCCTGGTGGCTCATCTTTACCCTGCCGCTCATTCGCGCCTATAAGCAAAAGTACGGTCGCGAGCGCGGTCCCGAGGATACTATTGGCCACATCGTGGGCGGTGTGTTCTCCGAGGTCGGACACACCATGCGTGAGATCGCCCACAATAAGACCGTGCTGGTCTACATGATCGCGTTCTTCTTCTACATCGACGGTGTGCACACGGTTATTTCCATGGCAACCAGCTACGGATCGGCTCTGGGCATCGACTCGACCCAACTGGTGCTGGCTCTGCTCGTTACGCAGTTTGTGGCCTTCCCGTCCGCCATCATCTACGGTAAGCTCGCCGGCCGCGTGGGCACGCTCAATATGATCTTGGTGGCAGTCGCCGCCTACATGGGCATCGTGCTCTTTGCCGCGTTCTTCCTCAAGACTGCCTTTGAGTTTTGGGTGCTTGCCATTATGGTCGGCCTGTTCCAGGGCGGTGTGCAGGCGCTCAGCCGTAGCTACTTTGGCCGCATTATCCCCAAGGAAAAGTCCAACGAGTACTACGGCTTCTTTGACATCTTTGGTCGTTATGCAAGCGTTATGGGCACCTTCCTGGTGTCGGTCGTCACCTCGCTGACCGGCAACCCGTCGCTGGGCGTCCTTTCCATTGGCGTGCTGCTGGTCGTTGGCTTTATGCTACTGGTCCGCCTGTCCCGCATGACTCGGGCGGCAGAGCATGCCGCATAGGAGCGAGCGGCTATTGTGCCTGTCCACGGTACTCTTTTGGGGTTATCCGCAATAAACATTGCGACTTGCGAGCAATGATTTGCCCAAGTGGGTATGATGGAATCAGCTAGGTCGCGGGGCGTCGCCTGTGTTTGGCGGCGTCCCGTTTTTGTGTTGCAGGGAGGGTAAGGCATGAACGCCACGGTCGTGATTCCAACGTATTGGGCGGGCGATGACGCTTGCGCAAACGCCCCTGGCACCTATGACCATTCGACGCGACTCAACGCCGACAATCCCGAACTCGACCGCTGCCTGGCCTCGCTTGAGCAGGTGTGCGACATCCCGCGCATCATCCTTTTGGTGGTCTGTCCTGTTTCTGCCACAGCCGATGTGTCGCTGCGCGTGCACGAGATTGTCGACGCGCATCCCACGCTCAAGGTCACCGTTGTCACCAACACCCAGGCCTCGCGCATCGCAGACCGGGTTGCTCAGATCGCGCCCAAGGGTTCGGGCGAGTGCGTGAGCCTGCGAGGCTACGGTGCCATCCGCAACATGGGGCTAGCCTGTGCCGCTGTGCTGGGGCATGACGCGGTTATCTTTTTGGATGACGATGAGACTGTCATCGATGCCGACTTTATGAAGCGCGCGACCTACGCGCTGGGTCAGCAGACGCGCCAGGGCCTGCCGATCTTGGTCAAGAGCGGCTATTTCTACGATCGCGACGGCTCGCCGCTGGCTCCCACGGACAAGGCGGGCATCTGCCATCGTTGGTGGACCAAGCGCATCGAGTTCAACCGTTGGATGAAAAAGGCGCTCTCGGGCACCCGCATCTCGCGCTCCAACTACGTGTGCGGCGGCCTGATGGCCCTGCACGCCCGCGCCTTTACGCGTGTGGCCTTTGACCCGTTTATCACCCGCGGCGAGGACTTGGATTACCTCTTTAACATGCGTATGTTTGGCTACGACGTGTGGTTTGATAACGAGTGGACCGTGCGCCATCTGCCTCCGGAGTCCGAAAAGCGCTCACCGCGCTTTATGCAGGATGTATACCGTTGGTACTACGAACGGGCCAAGTTGACGTTCGCCGCGCATCAAAAGGAGCTCATCCCCGTTACGGCGGCATCGCTCATGCCCTACCCGGGCCCGTGGATTTCGCGCGAGCTCGACGACCGCGTGCGCAAGACCGCTATGGTCCGCAGCGTGTTTACCCGCGAGCATGAGGGCTACCTGCGCATCTGGCGCCATGGTATCGACGAGGCAAAGGCCTATGCGCGCCAAAACGCTGCAAGCTATCTGCGTTTCCAGAGCTTTTGGCCCAAGATTATGGACGGGCTTTGGCGTGACGCACAACTGATCAGTATTCTGGAGGGGGCCGAATGATCGACCGCCGCGCCCAGCGCGATAGTTCAATATCAATCTTTCGCATCATTGCCGTCGCCTGCGCCATTTGCGTGCTGGTGTACTTTATTTTCGCCTTGGTGACCGGTATCGAGCCGATCGCCACGGTGATTGCCTGCGCGCTGCTGTGCATCTTTCTGTGCATCTTTATCTTTTTGACGCTCAATCCCGATTCGGTGCGCTCCCAGTACACCGAGGAGACGCTCTCGGTGGCCTCGGCCATGCTCGAGGACATTAAGGGCGGTCTGACGCAGGAGTCGGCGCGTTTGGTGTGCCGGCGCATTTTGCCCGAGACGCGCGCCATGACGGTGGCCATCACCGACGAGGACAACGTGCTTGCCTGCGCGGGCGAGTTTGAGGAAAAACTGCTGCCCGATACTCCCATCCACACGCTTGCCACACGCTACGTTATCGAACATGGCATCGTGCAGTCGTTCAACCGTATGGTGGATGTCGTGGGCTCGGACGGCTCGCACAACCAAGTCCCCGCCGGCATTATCGCCCCCATCAAGGTGGGCGATCGTACCGTCGGTACGCTCAAGTTCTACTACAAGACCCCGCGCGCCGTCGACCGTACCCAGTACGCGCTTGCCTCGGGCTTTGCCGAGATCTTGTCCACGCAGCTCGCCATCCACGAGCTCGAGGTGCAAAAGGAGCTCACGGCGCGCGCCGAGGTGCGTGCGCTGCAGGCGCAGATTAACCCGCACTTCCTGTTCAACACGCTGAACACCATTGCATCGTTTACGCGCACCGACCCGCTGCGGGCCCGCGAACTGCTTCGTGAGTTCTCATCGTTCTATCGTGCCACGCTCGACAACTCGGGATCGCTTATTCCGGTCTCGCGCGAGGTCGCACAGACCAAGCGCTACCTTACCTTTGAGAAGGCCCGCTTTGGCGAGGACCGCGTGCTTGCGACGTTCGATGTGTCCGAGGACGTGGAAGATACGCTGGTGCCGGCGTTCGTGATCCAGCCGATTGTCGAGAACGCCGTACGTCATGGTATGGGCGATGACGACGCCCTGAGGATCGACGTGACCGTTCACCAAGACGGCGAGGATGCAATCTTGATTGCCGTGGCCGATAATGGCGTGGGCATGGATGAGGGTACCGCCGCCAGACTGTTTGACGAGCGCTCTGCCCGTCCCGACGCCAGCTCTCCCCAGGGTGGCGGCGCCGGTGTGGCCATGCACAATATTTCGGAGCGCATCCATCGCTTTTATGGGCCGCACTCCTATACGCGTGTCGAATCGGCGCCGGGCAAGGGCACCAAAGTGCTCCTTCATCTTGATTTGTCAGAGAGCATCTTTGACATTCAAGAGTAAAATAAAAGGCTACGGGCTCAACGTCATGCGACGGATGCCCGGCGTAGTTAGTTGACGAAAGGTTTTATCCCTATGCTGCGTGCGATGATTGTGGATGATGAGGCGCCGGCTCGCTCGGAGCTTCGCTTCCTGCTCGAGCAAACGGGCAAGATCGGCACGATCACGGAGGCGTCGAGCGTCCGCTCCGCCATCGAGATGCTTATGGAAAGTCGCGTGGATGTCGTGTTTCTCGATATCTCGATGCCCGGTGCCTCGGGCCTGCAACTTGCCGAGGCGCTGCATAAGCTCAAAAATCCGCCGGCGATTGTGTTTGTGACCGCGTATAGCGATCATGCCGTCGAGGCGTTCGACGTAGATGCTGTCGATTACCTAATGAAACCGGTTGAGGAGGCACGCCTGGATCGCGCGATCGAGAAGGTCATGCAACGCGCCAAGCCGGTTACGGACAGCAAAGTGACCATCGAGCGTATCCCGGTGGAAAAGGGCGGCCGCAAGGTGCTCATTCCCGTGGATGACATCCGCTTTATCATGGCAAAGGACGATTACTCCTGCATCTATACCGTCGATGATCGCTTTTTGTCGACGACCTCGCTGGCGCAGTTTGAGGCCAAGCTCTGCGACTTTGGCTTCTTCCGTGTTCACCGCCGCTATATCGTCAACCTAGCGTGCGTCACGGACGTTGAGACGGTGCCCTCGGGCGCCATCCAGCTGGGCATTACGGGCGTCGACGAACGCGTGCCGGTTTCGCGCCGCCGCGTCGTGCCGCTCAAGAAGGCTCTGAGTCTCTAGCACACTGGCCCCGCAGCCCTGTAGACCCATCGTCTGCGGGGCCGTGGGGCCTTTTTTGTATGTATCTGCCGAATCGTTTTTTGCGGAAGGGATCCCATGAACAGCGCAAGCGCCAAGCGCATCGACATCATCTCGGACACCCACGGCTATTTATCGCCTGCGCTCTTGGATGAGCTTGAGGGCGCAGACCTGATCATCCACGCCGGCGACCTTACGTCAGAGATGGACTACGAGCACCTATGCACCATCGCCCCCGTGCGGGCCGTATTGGGCAACAACGATTACTACCGCGACTACGGCCCCGATGTAGACCGTCTTGCGCTCTTTACCTACGAAGGCCTCAAATTCGCCGTAGCCCACTACCGCGAAGACCTTCCGGTGGGATCCGTAGACGTAGCCATCAACGGCCACACCCACGCAACCAAAGAAGCCCAAGTGGGCCGCTGCCTAGTCCTCAACCCGGGCAGCGCCAGCTATCCCAGAGGCACCCGAGGCCCCACCATGGCCAGAATGCTCGTTAAAGACGGCAAGATCCTAAGCACCAAGTTTATTGACTTGGAGTAACCGCAACAAAAACGGGGGATGCAGATGCGTTCCCCGTTTCCATTTGAGCCAATGGCCGAGCTTCAACAAAAACCTTAGACAACCCCGCCGCGGAGAACGGGGCCGCCGAGCCGCGAAGCGGCGAGCAACAACAACGGCTCGAACAATGTGACGGCAGGGAGGGTCTCCGGGGCCGGCGGGCGCGGGTTAAGTTTGTCGCGAGTTCCGCACGCAAAGGAAAGCACTTAATGTGCTTTCCGTCTTGCGCAGGACTGTAGAGCAGCAAACTTAACCCGCGCCCGCCGGCCCCGGAGACCCTCCCGGAGGGACCGAAAAATTTTTTCAAAAAAGTTGTTGCGCGCCGGACAGACTTCTGTGTATACTAATCCCCGCAGCGCACGCGAGCGGAAACAAACGCGAACGTCTGCCTGGGGAGTTAGCTCAGTTTGGTTAGAGCGCCGGCCTGTCACGTCGGAGGTCGCGGGTTCGAGCCCCGTACTTCCCGCCAACGCAATTAAAGCCACGTCTTCGGACGTGGCTTTTTGCGTTTGATGCACTTTGTTTCGATAGAACGATTGCCCTGGTGCATCTTCGCCCAGAATCCCCGCGCCTTCGGGAACGCAAGTAAAATCTAATAAGTATATCTGTCTGAACAACAGCTTTGTTGCGCAACACCTGTTCAACGAGACAGGGGGTTAGGTTATACTAAATTGCACTGTGCGCCGCATTTGATGCATTTCGCTCCAAGCGCGGCACTCAGTGGATATCCGATTTACCATTTGGATGTCCTGGCGGTCATTTAGCGTCTCGACACAAGCTCGGCCCCGGAGCTCGTTCGAGCTGTTCGTATTCCTTGAAAGGGGAAAAATGGACATATCGAGGAAGACTGATTACGCCCTTCGTATGCTGGCGATGCTTGCCGAGGATCCGGAGCGTTTGCTTTCTGTTCGCACCGCTGCCGAAGAGGTCAATGTCCCGTATTCGTTTGCCCGCTCGATTCAGCACGGTTTGGTCCAGGCCGGTATTGTGGAGAGCCTGCGTGGCGTCCACGGTGGCATGCGTCTCAAGGTCAGTCCGGACGATGTTACTATCCGCCAGGTCGTCGAGGCCGTTCAGGGCCCTATGGTTATGAACGATTGCACCGCGCCCGATGGTGACTGTGCGCGCATGGGCACGTGCTGCTATCATCCCCTGTGGGCCGGAGCCCAGGCGTTGATGCGCGACTACCTCGATTCCGTTTCGCTCGGCGACATCGTCGCTCACCGCCAGTTCCCGGCCGTCGATCCCAAGTTCGCCGACCGCGAAGCGTTTCCCGAGTACGCCACCTGCGCGTGCGCTTACCGGGAGGAATAACGCCGCATAAGGAGCATAGCCATGATTCAGGACCCCTTTCGTTCGATGATTCGTTCGGAAGGGGTCCTGCGTTATCGCGACCTTCCGTGGCGCCGTACGCGTGACCCGTACATCATTTGGCTTTCCGAGGTCATGCTGCAGCAAACACAGGTGCCGCGTGTGGAGGCGCGCATGCCGGTGTGGCTCGATCGTTTTCCGACTGTGCAGGCGCTTGCCCAGGCCGCGCCTTCCGATGTTTTGGACGCTTGGCAGGGCATGGGCTACAACCGACGCGCTCTGGCGCTTCACGGGGCCGCTCAGCGCGTTGTAGAGGACTGGGACGGGGAGTTTCCGCGTGAGACGCGTGACTTGGTCGCTCTGCCTGGTATTGGCCCGGCAACGGCGCAGGGTATCCGGTCGTTTGCGTTTGATCTTCCGGGTGTGTATCTAGAGACCAACGTGCGCACAGTCTTTCTGCATCACTTCTTTCCCGATGTACCGGCTGTTCCCGATCGCGAGCTGGTGCCGCTGATTCAAGCCGCCTGTCCGGCGGCCCCCGGTGCGGTGGCGGATGAGATCGCGCCCTTTGCCGTGCCTCAAGACGATGCCGACACGCCGCGCGCGTGGTATTACGCGCTGCTAGATTATGGCGCGTATCTTAAGAAGACGCTGCCCAATCCGTCCAGGCGCTCGGCGGGCTATAGTCGTCAGTCCAAGTTCGAGGGCTCGCGTCGCCAAAAGCGCGCCCACATTGTGCGCATGCTGCTGGCGGCGCGCGATGGGCAACCGGCAGGTATTACGCTCGATGAAGCCGTTGCAGGCGTTAACGAGATGGAGACGGCAGCCGGCCGAGAGCCGGTCGAGCGCGAGCTGGTCACAAGCATTCTTGCCGATCTGGAGCGCGAGGGCTTTTGCGGCTCCGAGGGCGATCGTTGGCTGAGTGTGTAGCTCACTCGAATCTGAAGAACGGGATTGTAAGGTTTAAATTCTCGGCATGAGGGCATCCTTAAAGCAAGGCCGCTCAAAGTCTGTGGGCGGCATGCGTTGAAGGGAAGTACACCTATGGATTTTGAGAATTCCCAAACCAAGAAGAACCTCGAGACCGCTTTTGCCGGTGAGTCCCAGGCACACACCAAGTATCGCTACTATGCATCCAAGGCCAAAAAGGACGGCTACGTTCAGATCTCGAATATTTTTGCCGAGACGGCGGGCAACGAGTCCGAGCACGCCAAGCTGTGGTTTAAGTATCTGCACGACGGCGCCGTTCCGGGCACTCTGGACAACCTGCGCGACGCCGCTGCGGGCGAGAACTACGAGTGGACCACGATGTACGACGAGTTCGCCAAGACCGCCGAGGAGGAGGGCTTTGTCGAGATCGCCGAGAAGTTCCGTGGCGTCGCCGCCGTCGAGAAGGCCCACGAGGAGCGCTACAACAAACTCGTCGAGCGCATCGAGTCGGGCGAGGTGTTTGAGCGTGAGGGCGTAAAGGTGTGGAAGTGCCTGAACTGCGGGCACCTGCATGTTGGTGCCGAGGCGCCCGAGGTGTGCCCGGTGTGCAACCACCCGAAGGCGTACTTTGAGGAGCAGGTGGTGAACTACTAGCGCGTGGCGCTGGCTGCTGCGGAGCGCAGGGCGGGAAATGCCTTTCCCTCTCGCTCACGGCTGCGCAGGGTCGCGCGAGGCAAAGGCATTTCCCGCCCTGCGCTCCGGCGTTGGGTCGTCGCGTGCTCGTTACAGAAAAGCTGATAAGAAGTTTGTGTGCCGCCCCTTATGGGGCGGCACGTTTTTGTGGGGGCCGGTTGGGGCGGTGACGTTGCTTAGAGGGTACACTGGGTAGCGTTGGCTATTCGTTTCCTCTTGTGAGGTGTTGGTTATGGGTAAGAAGTCTCGGGCTCGGGTTGCTGCGGCGGGAACTCGCAAGGATCCTGGTCGTCGGGTTGCCGAGGGTAAAAAGGTCGATCGTGTCGAGAAGGACAAGAAGGTTGGCGCGCATGCTCATCCTGAGTGGGCGCCTCACCTCAATACGGCTAGCGAGGATCTGACTGCTAAGTTGTTTACTCTGGTCGAGGTTATCTTGGGCGTGGTGCCCGTGGTGGTCATTGGCTTGTTCTTGGCTTCGAAAGATGCCACGAGTGTCGATAAACTCACCGATGTCTTTTCTCAGGACCCCTCGATGGTGGTTACGTTTATCTCTGCGTGCCTGCAGCCGTTTGTGGCGTACATGTTGTACATGATTTATCGCAAATACTGCGAGGGCGACGCTGGTTTTGCCGCCGGCAACCTGATCGGTCTTTTGTGCTCCGAGATCCTACTGCTCAATATCCCAGGCGTCATCGGTATGGGCATCTTGCTGTGGCGTGTTTGGCGCAACGTCGCCCCGCACTTTGAGAGCTGGTTGTTTGAGCGTCGTGCAATGGGCGTGCTGGCAGACATTGCGGGCTCGCTCGTGATTTTAGCCTTGGCGTTTATGTGCGCCACCGCCGCCCGCGGTCTCGCGGGCATGTAGTCTGTCCTCACCGACCACGGAGCGCAGGGCAACTGCTGGTTTCACCGCTCCGGACGTCAGACCCGCGGCGCATCCCTTTCCCTCTCGCTCACGGCTTCGCAGAGTCACGCGAGGCAAAGGCATGCGCCGCGGGTCTGACGACGCGGGCTTGCCAACGAGTTTTGGCTAATAGATTGGTTTGTGTGCCGCCCCTTTGGGGCGGCACTTTTTGTGTGGGGTCCCGGTCTCCACAATTTTCGTCAAGCTTTTGGTTAGATTTTGGTCAGTTGGCGTAAGGGTGGAAGGCCAAAAGATTGCTGGCGAAAAAAGCTCAGAGAAAGTGCTGGTAGGGGAGTTGTTGAGCTTTTCGACAGCTTTTGAGCAAAAGAAACTTTGTGGCTATTGCCGGCGATTGCGTTGTCGCGGTCATGGCGGTGCGGGATGCTGGTCGTAAGCGTCGAACGCTCCGATTTTGGAGGCCAACATGGACCTGTTTCTTGAGACCCCACAGCAACAAGCCGAGCGCATGCTGCGGCAGCAGCGGCGGCTTATAGAGATGCAAATGCAAGGGGTTGCCAACCAGGCGCCCGTGCAAAACGTCGTGCCCGCTGCTGTACCTGCAGCCGTGCCCGGGTGCGAATCGGCACCAGAGGCCTATTCCGTACAGCAAGATTCATATGCGCAGGAGCTCGCGTTCGACAAGCGTCGTGCGCGTCGTCGCCGCGTGGGCCAGCGCCTGCGCACATTGGCGATGATCGTGCTCATTCCGCTAGGACTTGCGGCAATCTTCTTGGCCTCATATGCCCTCACGTGCATTCTCAACGGTGCCTCGCCCAATGAGGTGCTCCAGCATCTAGCGGCCCTGGGCCAGCGCCTAGGCGATGTCGCAACAACCATCCGCGCCGGCTGGGAGAGTTAGCGTTTGTCACATTAGGACTTCCAGGGTGTACGAATTATCGCCACGAGCAGAATTCTTGCATCCTGTGGGTCCTGTCGTGCGACTGAATAGTATTATTGAAGATAAATAATAATAGGATTTGCTATGTATAAGCAGGATTTAGAGCGGACTCTTTTGGGCATTGACGAAGAGGCGGAGCTGGAAATAGGTCCAAGAGACGACAGGCCGAACGTTGTATTGGTGGGAGGAAGCGCCTTCATGCTAAACGATGTGACGAATCGTTCGGTTACACATGACATTGATGTGTTTGAGGCAGATAGGTGCCTCCGCGAGATCATAGCTCGATACCCCGAGGTGAATGGTATGGCGGTGGCATATTGTAATCAGATGCCGTTCAATTACGAAGATCGTTTGATTCCCTTGGATATTGGGGCGCGCTTTATCAGGTACTTTACGCCATCCTTGGAGGACCTGGCGGTAATGAAGCTCTATGCCTGTCGTCCGAACGACATCATCGATCTTCATAGCCAGGCATTCGTCGACCGACTTGATTGGGGACTGCTCGAACGGCTTATATTCGACGAGGGCGAGGCGCTGGCGTCGTCGCCTTCGGAGCGGAGTTATCAAGAGATGGTCTGCGCATACAGCCAATACAAAAAGGAGGTGCTCGGTTGAATCTGACCTTTGAGGGATTCTTAAAAGGCTATTGCCGAGAGCTATCCGGACAGCAGTCGCTCAGTTTTAGAAAACTGGTTAAGCAAGCGACGACGGTTGCGCCGCGCGTGGCGGAGCCCCTGTTTTTGCTCGCTTTGGCACAGGGTAAAGCCGAATACGTTCTGGGCTTATCCGAGGGTTCGTGGATGGAAGAGGGTTACCGAGGCGTTTTGTCCTTGTACGCCCAAACGGGTAGCCTGGCATCTCTATGCGCCGAGGACAAACTTCCTAATCGTTATGCCAACGTTTGGCGTGCGTATAGAGCGGTGAAGGAAAAGCCAGTGGCGGACAGAAGAATCAACGCCCTGATGCGAAAAAGAACGTTGGGAGCGCTAGAGGAATCGGGTGTAACGCGCTACGGTCTCTGCCGCGATTTGAATCTGAATAAGGGAAACGTGTACGCATATTTAGCCGGTGATGACTCAAAGGTGAGCAGGGAGACGGCGCGCCGCATTATGGAATATGCGGAGGAGAGGGGCGCCCAAGAAGGGGCCGGGCGCCCGGTGCGTATGGCGGGGTAAGATTGATCGCGGTTTTGATTGGTGGTCGATTGAGTTTATTGGGCGGAGTCTATGTCTGCTATTGATATCGTGCTTGTTGTGATCGCCTTGGTGGCGGTGGGGGTTGCTGTGGCTTGTGCCCTGCAGCTTAAGGGCCTTCGCGCCGAGCTGCGGGAGCGCGGCGATAACGGGGCAGAGATGCTGGCTGCGCTCGAACAGGCCAACAACGTGCTCGACACCCTGAACGTCGCGTTGGCCGAAACCCGCCGCACAGCAAACGCCATCGCGCAGCAGCAGACAACCGATGCGGCCGTGGAGCAGCAGCGCTACCTGACCATTGCGCGCGAGTTCTCGCAGGCCGGCGACCGCATGGACGACCTGCGTCGCGAGACGGCCCAGCAGCTGGGCGCTAACCGCGAAGGCATCGAACACCGTCTGGACAAAGTACGCGAGACGGTCGATACCCAGCTGGGCGCCATCCGCAAGGACAACAACGTGCAGCTCGATCGGATGCGTGCGACGGTGGACGAGAAGCTCTCCCGCACGCTCAACGATCGCCTGTCGGCATCGTTTAAGCAGGTGAGCGACCAGCTCGAGGCTGTGTACAAGGGCCTGGGCGATATGCAATCTATCGCCACCGGCGTAGGCGACCTCAAGCGTGTGCTGGGCAATGTAAAAGCGCGCGGCATTTTGGGCGAGGTACAGCTGGGTGCGATCCTGACGGACATCCTCACACCCGACCAGTATCTGGAAAACGTTGCCACCAGGCCCGGTGCCTCGGAGCGCGTTGAGTTTGCCGTCAAGCTGCCGGTAGACGAGGGCGATCCCGTGCTGCTGCCGATCGACTCCAAATTCCCGGGCGACGCGTACGAGCATCTGCTCGACGCCCAGGAGTCGGGCGATGCGGAGGCCGTTGCCGCAGCGCGCAAGACGCTCGATATGATGGTGAAACGCGAGGCAAAGGACATCTGCGAAAAGTACCTGAGTGTGCCGGCAACGACCAACTTTGGCATCATGTTCGTGCCGTTTGAGGGGCTGTACGCCGAGGTCGTCAGCCGACCCGGGCTCATCGAAACCCTGGGCCGCGACTATCATGTCAACGTTGCCGGTCCCAGCACTATGGCCGCCATTCTCAACAGCCTGCAGATGAGCTACCAGACGTTTAGGCTGCAAAAACGTACCGACGACGTACTGCGCGTGCTCTCCGCCGTCAAGGCCGAGCTGCCGCGCTATCAAAAGGCGCTGCGCCGCGCCCAGCAGCAGATCGAGACCGCGGGCAAAACGGTCGAGGGCATCATTACCACGCGCACCAACGTAATGGAGCGCAAGCTCAAGGATATCGACGCGCTGGAAGACGCGCGGGAGGCCGACGAGATTTTGGGCTTGGAGTCCGCAGGGTTACTCGCGGGCCAGGAAGACGAGGACTAGCCGCAACGGACGGCGGCGCGCCGGCGTAAACGCGGGGCGCGGGCGCTTTTCGCGTCGCGCTTGACTGAAGCGCGCTTCAATGTGCAACAATGGCCTCTCGCCCTATCAGACGCGAAAGGAAGCCCATGTCTCAGAGAAGCACCAGTCCGCTCAAGCGCTCTACCGTGCGCCGCACGCTGCAGCGTTTTTGGGATGTCACGCGCACGCAGCCGCTGATCGTCTTTCTCTCGGTGTTCTCGTCGGCGGGCTATATCTTTTTGCTTACGTTTGCCAACACCTACGTGATGGCGCTTATCGTCGACCGCGTCCAGGCCGGCCCCGTGGCAGGTGACCAGGTGTTTGAGGTCTTTGGTCCTTACATTCTGGCGCTCGTACTCGTTAATCTGGTGGGTCAGATCCTCTCCAAGCTGCAGGACTACACCGTCTACAAGCTTGAGATCGCGGGTAACTACCACCTGGCGCGCCTGTGCTTTGACACGCTCTCCAATCAATCCATGACATTCCATACCAGCCGCTTTGGCGGATCGCTTGTGAGCCAGACAAGCCGTTTTATGAGCGGCTACACGGGTCTGGTGGACGTGACGGTGTATTCGCTTATCCCCACTATCACCTCGGTTGTCTGCACGGTGGCGGCGCTCGCTCCGGTGGTGCCTGCATTTACCGTAATCCTGGTGGGCATCATGGTCGTCTACATCGCGTTTGTCTGGCTTATGTACAAGCGCATCATGCCGCTTTCGGCCGCGACGTCCGCCGCTCAGAACAAGCTGTCGGGCGTGCTTTCCGACGCGGTCACGAACATTCTGGCCGTCAAGACCTGTGGGCGCGAAGACTTTGAGCGCGACCTGTTCGATACCGCCGACCGCGCCGCGCGAGATGCCGAAACGGTTTCGATGCACGCCATGATGCAGCGCAACTTTACGACTTCGGGCCTTATCGTCATTACCATGGCCGTGGTGAGTGTGTTCGTCGCGGGCGGCAACGCGTGGTTTGGCATTTCGGCCGGCGCGCTCGTCATGATCTTTACCTATACGTACAACCTCACCATGCGTCTGAACTACGTGAGCTCCATGATGCAGCGCATCAACCGCGCGCTGGGCGACGCCGCTGAGATGACGCGCGTGCTGGACGAGCCTCGCCTGGTGGCGGACGACGAGAATGCCCCCGAGCTCAAGGTGAGCGAGGGCGCAATTGATTTTGAGCACCTGAGCTTTGCATACCGTGGTGCCTCGGCCGGCGAGAGCGTGTTCGACGATCTGACGCTCCATGTGGCGGCGGGTCAGCGCGTGGGCCTGGTGGGCAAATCGGGCTCGGGTAAGACGACGCTCACCAAGCTGCTGCTGCGCCTGGACGATGTTCAGGGCGGCCGCGTGCTCGTGGACGGTCAGGATGTCTCGCGCTGCACGCAGCAGAGCCTGCGCCGCCAGGTTGCCTACGTGCCGCAGGAGGCGCTGCTGTTCCACCGCTCCATTCGCGAGAATATCGCCTACGGCCGCCCTGACGCCACCGACGCGCAGATCCGCGAGGCCGCGCGCCTGGCCAATGCCCTGGAGTTTATCGACCGCTTGCCCCGTGGCTTTGACACCATGGTGGGCGAGCGCGGCGTCAAGCTCTCGGGCGGCCAGCGTCAGCGTGTGGCTATCGCCCGCGCGATTCTCACCGACGCGCCGATTCTGGTGCTCGACGAGGCGACCTCTGCCCTCGACAGCGAGTCCGAGGCGCTGGTGCAGGAGGCGCTCGAAAACCTGATGCGTGGACGTACCTCCATTGTGGTGGCGCACCGCCTGTCCACCGTGGCGGCGCTCGACCGCATTGTGGTGCTGGCCGATGGTGAGATCGTCGAGGACGGCACACATACGCAGCTTGTCGAGGCGGGTGGCGAGTACGCGAGCCTGTGGAGCCGTCAGACCGGCGCATTCTTGGAGGCGTAAGCGTCTCGGACGTGGGACAATTGTGCCCATAGGTTTGTTGTGCCGTTGAGCCAAGGAGTCGTTATGCCACGCGAGACCAATGCTGCCAAACGCGAGCGCGCCATCGAGGTGTGCGAGCGCCTCAACCGTCGCTATGGCCCGGTCGAGTGCTTTTTGGACCACGAGAATCCCTTTAGGCTGCTCATCGCGGTGCTGCTCTCGGCGCAGACGACCGACGCGCAGGTCAACAAGGTGACGCCGCGGCTGTTTGCCCAGTGGCCCACGCCCGAGGCCATGGCCGGGGCGAGCGTGGCTGACGTGGCAGACACCATCAAGTCACTCGGCTTCTACAAGAGCAAAGCTAAGCATGCCGTCGAGGCCGCGCAGATGATCGTCGCCGACTATGGCGGCGAGGTGCCGGCCGACATGAAGGAACTCGTGAAGCTGCCGGGCGTGGGACGCAAGACGGCGAACATCGTGCTCAACGTGGGGTATGGCATCGTGGAGGGCATTGCGGTGGACACGCACGTCAACCGCATTGCGCACCGCCTGATGCTGAGTCCCAAGACGCATGCCAAGGAGCCGCTCAAGACCGAGCAAGATCTGCTCAAGATTTTGCCGCACGAGTATTGGGAGTCGGTCAACCATCAGTGGATCACCTTTGGTCGCGAGATCTGCGACGCCCGCAAACCCAAGTGTGACGAGTGCCCGCTGGCAGATTTGTGCCCCAGCGTGCGCGTAGCGGGGTAGGGCGGAACGCATCTTCGTCTGGCGTTTTTTGCGGGGCCGGGTTTGCCCTTGAGCCGGAGTCCTCTCCATGCGCTACCATGACAGGCAACGAATTTGACGAACGACCCGTCGAGCTTGCCCCGGCGGGCTTTTGGCGTTGCGATGCCGGAGGAACAGCATGCTCATTCACCGTATAGCCGCGCAGCTCTACACTGCCGAGGCACTGCAGACCGTCGAGGCGGGGCTCGATGCTGGCGAGGACGTGACGCTGGCCGTGTCTCAGTCGGGTCGCACGCTTATGGCCGCCGCCCAGTTTGCGCGCCGTCCGCGCCCCACGGCCTACATTGTGAGCGGCGAGGACGCGGCCGATCGCGCCGCGCGCAGCCTTGCCGCTTACGTGGGCCTGGCACACGTGTGCCGTTTTCCCGAGCGCAAGGACTATCCGTGGCGCGAGCAGGCGCCCGACGACGCTGTGGTGGCGCAGCGCTGCGAGGCGCTCGGGCGCATCGTGCGCGGCGACAACTGCATTATGGTTGCCTCGGCCCGCGCGCTGCTGCGTTGCGTGCCGCCAGTCGAGAGCCGCTACTGGGAGTCGACAACCTTTGCGGTGGGCGAGGAGATTCCTTTTGACGAGGTGCCGCAGCGCCTGGTGGGCATGGGCTATACCAATGCCGGTGCCGCCGACGCGCCCGGCCTGTTCCGCGTGCACGGTGATACCGTCGAGGTGTTCCCCGCGCAGGAGAAGGCACCCGTGCGCATTGAGTTCTTTGGCGACGAGATTGATCGCATCCGCCGCATGGTGAGTTCCACGGGGCAGACCATCGGCAACGAGGACAGCATCGAAATCTTCCCCTGCCGCGAGCTGGCGCTCACCGACGAGGCCGTTCACAACATGCACGTGGCGCTCTACCGTGCCAGCCAGGACGACAGTAAGCTGGCGGCGCTGCTCGAGATGGTGGATGCGCGCATCGTCACGCCCGAGCTCGATCGCTTTTTGCCGGTGATGTACGGCCAGACCGTGAGCCCGCTGTCGCATGTGAGCGGCAAGGCGCTCGTGGTGCTGTCCGAGCCGCGCTCGCTGTTCGACGACTGCCTGCGCGCCTACGAGGATATCGAGGCGCGTGCCGGCGAGGCGGGGGTCGACCGTCTGGACGGCCTGTACGTGCGTGCCCAGCAACTCGACTTTGGTGCCCAGCAGCGCCTTAACTACGTGAGCTTGATTCGTGCCGGCGGTGCGGTGACGGCAGAGCTCAAGATTGAGCAGCCGGCCATCGCGGGCTCGGACAATCGCTTTATGACGCGCATCCAGGAGGTCGTGGGCAAGCGCTATGCCTGCGTGTTTGCCATCCCCGACCGCGGTGCGCGCGAGTCGATGGAGCTCACCTTTGGCGATGAGGGTATTACCTTTGAGGAGTCGCTGACGGCCGCGCCCGAAAACGCGGGCGCTATTGGCGACCGTGTGCGCGTGGCGGCGGCGGATTCTGCCGATCGTGCTGTCCGCCAGGATGCTCATGCTGCAATTCGCGAACGCAAGGCCGACGCGCTCAACGCCCGCTCGCTCGAGGCAGGTGCCGCCCAGGCTGCCGCCGGCGCCGCCGTGCCCACCATCTCGCGCGGACGCGTGACCTTTGTCGATGCCGCCTTGCCGCAGGGCGTGGTGGTGCCCGATGCCAACCTGGCCGTGTTCTCAATCGCCGACCTCAACGCCCGCATGGACGCCAACCGCGCGCGCAGCCGCCGCAAGGTGGACATTACGCAGATCACGTTCCCGTTTAAGCCGGGCGACTACGTGGTGCACGCCACTCACGGCATCGCGCTCTTTAGCGAGATCGCGCGCCAGGAAGTGGGCGGCAAGGAGCGCGACTACTTTTTGCTGGAATATGCCGACGGCGACAAGCTCTACGTGCCGCTGGAGCAGGTTGACCGCATTACGCGCTACGTTGGTCCCGACGGTGACAAGCCGCGCCTGACCAGGCTCAACACCGCCGACTGGACGCGTGCCACCAACAAGGCGCGCAAGAACGCCAAAAAGCTGGCGTTTGACCTGGTCGATCTGTATACGCGCCGCTCTTCGATTACCGGTATCGCTTGCCCGCCCGACACGCCCGAGCAGATCGAGATGGAGCAGAGCTTCCCCTACGACGAGACGCGCGATCAGCTGGAGGCCATCGCCGATATTAAGGCCGATATGGAGGCGCCCAAGCCCATGGACCGCCTGCTGTGCGGAGACGTGGGCTTTGGCAAGACCGAGGTCGCCCTGCGCGCGGCGTTTAAGTGCGTGGACTCCGGTCGCCAGGTCATGGTGCTCTGCCCCACGACCATTCTGGCCCAGCAGCACTACGAGACGTTCTTTGAACGCTTTGCCCCGTTTGGCCTTGAGGTCGAGGTGCTCAGCCGCTTTCGCACGCCGGCGCAGCAAAAGCGCGCACTCAAGGCGTTTGCCGAGGGCACGATTGATGTGCTCATCGGCACGCATCGCCTGCTTTCGGCCGATGTGAACCCCAAGAACCTGGGCCTGGTGATCATTGACGAGGAGCAGCGCTTTGGCGTGCAGCACAAGGAGCAGCTCAAGAACCTGCGCGAGCAGATTGACGTGCTCACGCTTTCGGCCACGCCCATCCCGCGTACCATGCAGATGGCCACGAGCGGCGTGCGCGATATGAGCCTGATCACCACGCCGCCGACTGGGCGCCGCCCCGTGATCGTGCACGTGGGGGAGTACGACCCCGACGTGGTGAGCGCGGCGATTCGCCTGGAGGTGGGTCGCGGCGGACAGGTGTACTACGTGTCCAACCGCGTCAAGACCATCGATGACGCTGTGGCACGCGTGCACGAGGCCGCGCCCGAGGCGCGCGTGGGCGTGGCGCACGGCAAGATGAGCCCGCGCGAGGTCGAGGACGTGATGATCGAGTTCGCGACCAAAAAGATCGATGTGCTCATCGCCACGACCATCGTGGAGAGCGGCATCGACAACGCGACCGCCAACACGCTCATCATCGAGGACTCGCAGCGCCTGGGTCTGGCACAGCTCTACCAGCTCAAGGGCCGTGTGGGTCGCTCGGCCACGCAGGCCTACGTGTACTTTATGTTCCCGGGCGAGCTGCCGCTCACCGAGGAGGCCACGGCGCGCCTGACTGCACTTTCCGAGTTCCAGGACCTGGGCAGCGGCATGCGTATCGCCATGCGCGACCTGGAGATTCGCGGCGCCGGTTCGCTGATGGGCGCTGAGCAGCACGGCAACCTGTCGAGCGTGGGCTTTGATCTGTTTACGCAGATGTTGGGCCAGGCCGTGGCCGAGGCGCGCGGCGATGACGACGCCGGCGTGGAGGCGGCGAGCGTGGGCATTAACCTGCCGGCCGATTACTTCTTGTCCGAGGAGTACCTGCCGGCGGTGGACCAGCGCGTGCTCGTGTACCGCAAGCTCGCGGCGGCCGAGGACCTGGAGAGCATCGACGAGGTACAGGAAGAGACCGAGGCCGCGCACGGTGAGCTGCCGTTGGCGGGGCTCAACCTGTTCAACCGCGCGCGCATCCGCATTCGCGGCGAGCGCCTGGGGCTCGAGAGCGTCACGCTCAGCGGCGGACGCATCACTTTTTTGGGTGTCGACGTGCCCAAGAAGGCGGCCTTTGAGCTCAAGACCCGCTACGGTGCGGTGAACTTCCCCAAGAGCCGCAAGCTGTCGGTGCCCTACAAGGCGGGCGCCGGTGCGGGCAGCGGCCTGGGTCGCGGTCTCGACGCCAACGACGGCACCGGCCCCGTGGCCGCGGCGCTCATGCTGCTGCAGCAGCTGGGCGTCAGCGATGACGACTAATGGGTCGACGCTGCAAACACCCCATTTGGGCAATCTGGCCCTCACTCGTCGGTCGCGTACGCAAGTACGCTTCCCTCCTCCTTCGGGTCACCTTGCCACAAATGGGACGTTTTCGCTCACTTATGCTCAACCAGTAAGGGAATATATGGGACAAAGACATCAGTGGCTCTTTGTCCCGCCACGTTGCAGGTTGATTCCAGCCCCATCGAAAGGAAAGCATGTTCGGATATATCTATAAGAAAGATGTCGCCATTATCGCGGTCGTCCTGTGCCTTTGTCTGGGCGTGGGCAGTTTCTTCGATTATCAGATCTCGAGCGCGCTGTTCAACATCGGCAGCATGTACGGCCGCTTTATCGAGGCCGCCGGCGAGCTGCCGTTTGAGCTGACGGCGAGCGTCGCGGGCGTTATGCTCGTGCGCGCTGTGCGTCCCGACTCCAGGGGGAGCAAATGGCTCGCCGTGCTCGGCATCCTCGTCAACGTTGGCCTGGCCGGCTACGAGATCGTCTCGTCCCTGAAGGTTGGCGGCAAACTCATCGCTGTCCAGTTGGTGCTGACGTTTGTGCTGGTCATCGCTGCCAACCTTGTCGTCTATCGCCTCACACGCGACACCGACTCCGACGAGCTCGCGCGCTGGGCGCTGATGGTGCTTGCCGTGTGGGTCGCTCAGGCCATCATCCTCAACGTGGTTGTCAAGCCGCTGTGGTCGCGCCCGCGCATGCGCGTGATCGAGGTCACGCCGGGGCTCAATTTTCAGCCGTGGTGGGTGATTGGCAACCCCGACAAGTGGAGCTATATTGCGGCCGGCGTGATCAAGGACGGCTTCAAGTCGTTTGCGAGCGGACATACGGCGCACGCGGCGATCGGCCTTATGCTCGCCGGGCTTCCCGCGGCGGCCTTTAAGGAAAAGCCGTCGCGCCGTCGCGTGGTCTTTTGGACGGCGGCTGCGGTTGCGGCGCTCGTCGCCTTTGGCCGCATTGTGATCGGTGCGCACTTTTTGACTGACGTGAGCTGCGGCTTTGCCCTGGTGCTGGCACTTGAGTGCCTTGCCGCGCGCATTGCCTATCCGGGCGGCGTACAATAGCGGCGTTTAAATCATCGGGCCCATGCCCGGCTAGAGAGGATTGCCATGCTCGCGTTCAACAACGACTATTCCCACGGTGCTCATCCGGCAGTGCTGCAGGCGCTCGTCGATACCAACATGGAGCCGCAGCCCGGCTACGGTACCGATGCGCACACCGAGCGTGCCAAGCAGCTGATTCGCGAGGCCTGTCAGGCCCCCGATGCCGACGTGTTCTTGCTGGTGGGCGGCACGCAGGCCAACGCGACGGTGATTGACATGCTGCTCGCGCCCTACGAGGGCGTCGTTGCCGCCGAGACCGGCCATGTCGCTTGCCACGAGGCGGGCGCCATCGAGTTTGGCGGCCACAAGGTGCTCACCATCCCCGGCTACGAGGGCAAGATGCACGCCGAGGATCTCGAGAACTATATCCAGGTGTTCTACGAAAACGAGAGCTACGAGCACACGGTGTTCCCGGGCGCCGTGTACGTGAGTCTATCGACCGAGTACGGCACGCTGTACTCCAAGGCCGAGCTCGCGGCGATTCACGCGGTGTGCCAGAAGCGCGAGATTCCGCTGTTTGTGGACGGTGCTCGTCTGGCCTATGCACTGGCGGCCGATGAGTGCGACATTACCCTGCCCGAGCTGGCGCAGCTGTGCGACGTGTTCTACATCGGCGGCACCAAGTGCGGCGCGCTTTGCGGCGAGGCTGTGGTGTTCTGCGGCATGCACGCTCCGGCGCATCCCATTCCGCGTATTAAGCAGCACGGCGCGCTGTTGGCCAAGGGCCGCCTGACGGGCGTGCAGTTTGAGGCGCTCTTTACCGATGGCCTGTATTTTGAGATTGGTCGACAGGCGATTCAGACGGCCCAGGCGCTGCGTCGTGTGCTGCACGAGCGCGGCTACCAGTTCTTTTTGGAGACGCCCACAAACCAGCAGTTCGTGATTCTGCCCAACGAGGACATGGCCCGCATTCGCGAGCATGCGGCGATCGAGTACTGGGAAAAGTACGACGATACCCACACGGTGGTGCGCTTTTGCACCAGCTGGGCCACGACGCAGGAGGACATCGACGCGCTGGCGGCTGTCCTGTAGCCTGATGTAATGACGAGGGGCCGCCTTGCGCTGGGTTTGGCGCAAGGCGGCCTTTGTTTTTGAGAGAGAAGGGTTGTATGACCGAGATGTCCGAGCCGGCGATTCGCCTGGCGACGCCCGAAGACGCGCCGGCGTTGCTTGCCATCTATGAGCCGTATGTGCGCCAGACGGCGATTACCTGCGAATACGAGGTGCCGAGCGTTGAGGAGTTCGCCGGGCGCATCGAGCGTACGCTCAAGCGCTATCCGTATCTGGTGATGGAGCTGGACGGGCGTCCGGTAGGCTATGCCTATGCGAGTCCGCTCAACAGCCGCGAGGCATACGACTGGTCGGTCGAGACGTCGATTTACCTGGCACGCGACGTGCGCCACGGCGGGCTGGGCCGCAAGCTGCACGATGCGCTCAAGCAGTGCCTGATCGCGATGGGCATCACCAACATGTGCGCGCTCATCGCCGTGCCGCACGACAAGGACGACGAGTATCTAACGCACAACAGCCAGGACTTCCATGCCCATATGGGATATCGCTTGGTGGGTGCTTTCGACCGCTGTGCCCAAAAGTTCGGCCGCTGGTACGACATGTGCTGGATGGAGCTGGTCCTGGCCGAGCGCACCCCCAACCAGCCCAAACCAACCTGGTTCCCCGACCTTCCCGCCTAAAACCACCACGAAGGTGCCTGTCCCTTTGTGGTGGTTAGCCGATGGGCTCGGTGTATTTGGCGCGGTCGGTGCGTTGGATGCGCTTGGAGACATGGAGCGGACGGCCGTCGGTGTCGTAGACGTAGTCGGTGATCAGGATCAGCGCCTGCCCGCGCTCGACGTTGAGCAAAAATGCCTCGTTTTGCGACGCATAGCACACCTCAAAGGTCTTATGCCCCTGCGCCGGCGCGCGATGGAACTCCTGGCGCAGCGTGGCGTAGAGCGAACCGTTGATATCGCGATCGATGAGCGACCCAAAGCTTGGCGGCAAATAGGTGGTCTCCAGGCACAGTGGCGCATCGTCCAGGTAACGCAGGCGGACAAGTTTGACAAGCTTGCTGCCCACGCTGGCGTCAAAGAACTTGGCCACGCTGCCCATTGCTTTGGCAAAGCCCGAGTCCACCGTGCGCGTGGTGGGCTTCATACCCTGGCCTTCGACCTGCTTGGTATAGCTCGAAAACACCAGGTTGTTCTCGTGGAGCGCCGGTGTGTCGGCCACAAAGGCGCCGCGCCCGCGCTCGGTTCGAATCAGGCCCTCGTCAACAAGCACCTTAAGGGCATGGCGCACGGTGCTGCGCGACAGGCCCGATTCGTCCATGAGTTCCATCTCGGACGGCAGTTTATCTCCGCGGGCGTAGGTGCCGGCGGCGATGCGGTCACGCAGCGTACCCGCCAGACGCTCGTATTGGGCCAAGTTCTTTTTCGACGAAGTGCTCATGCGAACAACCTGTATCTAACCTGTATGCTTACTGAACCAAGCATGTATCCAACATGACAACAAAACCGCTGATAATGGACTGCCGAAAACTTTACCAGCAAAATATCTAAGACAAATATAGCATACAACTAGTCGACATAACCAAAACATGTATGTAACTTGTATGCCATCAAGAGCATCAAACGAGAAGAAAGGCTGATGCACGATGACTACTCAGGAACGGGTTAAGGATGTCGTCTCCCAGGTTTTGGCTGACAAGGCAGACAAGGGCGGCATCAAGCGCGTCGTGTGGATTGGCGCCGGCGGATCTAACGGTGGTAACTATCCTGCCCAGTACTTTATGGAGCACGAGGCCACGCAGGTCGTGAGCTCCAGCTACACCAGCAACGAGTTTGTGCACGCCACCCCGGCCTACGTCAACGAGAACACCCTGGCCGTTGTCGTGTCCATGCGCGGCACCAAGGAGACCATCGTCGCCGCTCAGGTCGCCAAGGACCACGGCGCCAGCACCATCGCCATCTATGTTGACGAGTCCGGCCTCACCGAGGTCTGCGACTACAAGATTCAGTACGACAGCTTGGCCGTTGACGAGTCTTGCATGGGCCGCACCAACTCCGCCGTCGTGACCATGATCGCCATGGAGCTCACGCAGCAGACCGAGGGCTATGCCGAGTACGAGACCGCTATGGCCGCGTTCGACTTGGTCGACCCCATCTATCGCAAGGCCGTCGAGTACACCCGTCCGCTCGCTGCTAAGTGGGCCGAGCAGAACGCCGACAAGCCCTGCATCAACGTCATGGCCCAGGGCCCGCTCTTTGGTGCCGCCTACGTCTTTAGCATCTGCAACGTGCAGGAGATGCTGCAGATCGACTCCTGCACCATCAACACCTGCGACTTCTTCCACGGCCCCTTCGAGATTCTGGACAAGCGCACCTCGCTGTTCCAGCTCATCAGCGTCGGCCGCAGCCGCTGCAATGACGAGCGCGGCATCCGCTTCGTCAACCAGTACGGTGGCGAGCGCGTCTATCAGCTCGACGCCAAGGAGCTCGGCCTCAACGACATCAAGGACAGCGTGAGCGAGTACTTCAACCACCTGATCTTTGCCCCGATTCTCAACAACGTGTACATGCGCGCTCTCTCTGCTGTTACCCACAAGGACTACATGACGCGCCGCTACATGTGGAAGCTTGATTATTAGTTACGGCGTTTTACCAAACGCCGTAACCGGCCGACGCTGCAAACCCGCCAGAGCGGCAATCTGCCTTTCAGCTTCGGCGGCATGACCAGAAGGTCAATGCCGCCTCACTTCAAGGCACCTTGCTCGCTCTGGCGGGTTTTCGCTGACATTGCCAAAACATCGACGATACCGTGGCTGGCGGGACACTCCCTTTGTCTAGAGATTTCCCGTTTGCCGATTTGTGCCTTGAAAAATGTATATAACGACTATAACGTAGTGTGAAACATATTGGAAACAATACCGAGGAGGCTGCGTTGAAGAAAAGCAATCTGGGCTATGTGCTGGTGCTGATCGCCGCGCTTATGTGGGGCAGCATCGGAATCTTTGTAAACGGCATCTCGGCCATGGGCGTTACGTCCCAGAGTATGGCTGCCTTTCGCTTGTTGGTCGGAGCGCTTATCTTGGCGCCGGTCCTGATGTTTATGGGCTGCCGTTCGGGTGAGGGGTCTACCGTGGCTCAGGGTCCGCTGGCCCTGTTCAAGGCAAGCCCTAAAGAGCTTGTTTCCTGCGCGCTTGTCGGTATCGTCGGTTTGGCCGCCGCCAACACTTGCTATTACGAGTGTATGGGCGAGGTGGGCATGTCCACGGCCTCGGTGCTGCTCTATACCTCGCCGGTGTTTGGTGTCGTGCTCGGCCGCGTGCTTTATCGCGAGGACGTGACCCCCAACAAGCTCGTTGCCATCGCTTTTAACATAGGTGGCTGTGTACTTGCAGTAACTAATGGCGACCTTTCCGGTTTCCATTTTTCGGTTTGGGGCGTCACGTCGGGCGTGATTGCAGGCTTTTGTGGGGCGTCGCTCGCGGTGTTTAGCCGGATAGCAACCAAGACGGTCCACCCGCTGGCTGTCACGTTTTGGGGCCTTGTTTTTGGCGGTGCGGTTATGGCGGCTATCGCGGCTCCGTGGCCGGATGTCGCCGCGGCAATGTCGCCACAGCTGCTGCTGCTGTTCCTTGGCTTTGGACTCATCCCCACAGCCGTGGCTTACATCTTATATATGCAGGGTCTGTCCATGGGGCTCGAGACATCGAAAGTTCCCGTCGTAATGTCTTTTGAGACGGTCGTCACCGTACTGGTGGGCATTGGTGTCTATGCCGAGTCCGCCGGCGCGATCAAGGTCCTGGGTATTGTGCTGGTGCTCATGTCCATCCTGATTATGAACACCGACTTCTCCAAGCTGCGCAACAGTGTATTTGTCGGTCATGTCGCTGAGAGCATGACCTTTAAGCCCAACGCGTGGTGGACGGAGAAAACGCAGGACATGGATCTGTTTAAGGAGCGCACCGGCATCGTGCTGGAGCCCACCGTGCAGGAAAGCCCCTGGTATTTCGTGCGATAGGGGATTGCGCGCAGGGTCCGACTTGGGGTTATCCCGCCAGTGCCGGCCTGCCCAGCCCCAACGTTTCAAGTACGTTAAACCCGTCAACGGTCGATTTTCACCCGCGAACGGTCTTTATACTAATTAGCAATATCCGCAACGTATAAGACGTTATAATGACCATAACGAAAAGGAGGAGGCAAGATGAATCAGATCATTCTCGCATCTCATGGCGGCCTGGCCGCAGGCGCCAAAGACACGCTCGAGATGGTTCTCGGCGACGTGTCGAACGTCCACGTCGTGTCGCTTGCTCGTGACGACAAGGAGCCCATCACCAACAAGGTGGACGCCATGATCGCCACGTTCAACGCGGACGACACCGTCTATGTGCTGACCGATATGCTCGGCAGCTCGGTCAACAACAGCATGGTCGAGCTTTCCCGCAACGGTGCGGCATTCACGGTGATCAGCGGTTTCAACATTCCGCTGGCACTGACGCTCGCTATGAGCCCCGCCCCCGTCAAGGGTGCCGAGCTCGCGGCCCTCATCAACGAGGCCCGCACCGGTCTGACCAACCCCAACGCACCGGTCGAGGCTGCCGCGGCTCCCGCCAAGAAGGCTAAGGCGCCCCGTCACAGCTCCGGTCCCGCCAAGATCGTCCTCGCGCGTCTTGACTACCGTCTGCTGCACGGTCAGGTCGTCTTTACCTGGACCACCAAGGTTCAGGCCGAGCGCATCATCGTCGTCGACAACGCTGCCGCCAACGATGACATCAAGAAGGGCGCTCTTAAGCTGGCCAAGCCCCAGGGCGTGCGCCTGAACGTCTTCACCGTCGAGCGTGCCCTCGCCAAGATGGACAAGCTCAACACCCTCGGCGAGCGCGTCATGTTCGTCTTTGGCAACACGGCCGAGATGCTGCAGTTCTGCCAGGGTTACAAGCTCGACGCCATCAACCTGGGCGCCACCGCCAACCACGACGGTGCCGATCAGGTCGGCGGCAAGGACAGCTCCGTCTTCTTCGACGCCACCCAGAAGGCCGACGTCAACCAGCTGCTCGACATGGGCATCAAGCTCTACGTCCAGCAGACCCCCACGTATCAGAGCGTCGACATCGACGCCAAGCTGTAATCAACCAGGCTTTTGCCTGACTGAAAGGAGAAGGGTATGAATACGTTCATCAGTGCGGTGCTCGTCGGCCTCGTCGGCGTGTTCTGCATGTGGGACTCCCGCCTGCTCGGTCGTCTTAACTTCGAGCAGCCCCTCGTTGGCGCTACGCTCGTCGGTCTGCTGCTGGGCGATGTGCCCACCGGCCTTGCCGTCGGTGCCGCCGTCGAGCTCGTGTCCATGGGCCTGGTGCAGGTCGGCGCCGCCGTTCCGCCCGATATGGTCCTGGGCGGCATCGTGGCCGCTGCCTTCGCGTGCCTGACCGATGCTTCCGCCGAGACCGCCATGACGATCGCCATCCCGGTCGCCGTCCTGGGTCAGCTCCTCGGCATCGTGTTCCGTTCCATCATCGCCGCCCTCACCCATGTGGCCGATAGCGCGATCGATAACGGAAAGTTCAAGACCGCCTACCGCATGCACATCTGCGCCGGCTCCGGTCTGTACGCCATCATGTACTTCCTGCCGATCTTCCTGGCCGTCTTTGTCGGTACCGACCTGGTCCAAGCCATCGTCAACATGGTTCCCGAGTGGCTGTCCGTTGGTCTGAACGTCTCGACCAAGATCATGACCGCCTACGGTCTGGCCCTGCTGCTCACCATGATGATCAAGAAGGGTATGACCCCGTTCCTGTTCATCGGCTTCCTGCTCGCCGCCTACCTCAACCTGTCCGTCATCGCGGTCGCTCTGATCGGTGTGTGCCTGGCTATCGTCTTCATGGGCTTCAAGTTCAATGGCTCCCATGCAGCCGCCGGTGTCGATTCCGACTACGATCCGCTCGAAGACGACGAAGACTAAGGAGGAACACACTATGGCAACCGCAACCAAGGACGTGTCCCTGAACAAGAAGGTCAGCCAGTTCTTCTGGCGCTCCTGGGCCATCCAGGCCTCTTGGAACTACGAGCGTCAGATGAACATGGGCTTCCTCTACGGCATGGTCCCCACGCTCGATCGCCTCTATCCGGACGAGTCCGACCCCAAGCAGCTCGCTGCTAAGAAAGAGGCTTACCACCGTCACATGGCGTTCTACAACTGCACCCCGCAGACGAGCGCTTTTGTCCTAGGCCTCGCCGCCTCCATGGAGGAGGAGTACGCCAAGGATCCCGAGAACTTCGATCCCGATTCGATTAACGCGGTCAAGACCTCCCTCATGGGCCCGCTTTCCGGCATCGGTGACTCTTTCTTCCAGGGCACCATCCGCGTTATCGCCTTTGGCCTGGGCGTTCAGCTGGCTCAGCAGGGCTCCATCATGGGTCCGATCCTGGCCATGCTCATCTCCATTGTGCCCTCCGTGCTGATCACGTGGTTCGCTGCCAAGATCGGCTACCAGGGCGGCCACGAGTACCTGAGCAAGCTCCAGGGTGGCGACCTCATGGAGAAGCTCATGTATGTCTGCGGCATCGTGGGTCTTATGTCCGTGGGCGGCATGATCGCTACGCTGATCGGCGCCACCACCCCGCTGCAGTTCGCTGAGGGTACCGTCGTGATCCAGGACATCCTGGACGGCATGATGCCCCAGATGATCTCCCTTGGCCTCACCGGCCTTATGTACTGGCTCATCAAGAAGAACGTCAACACCGGTTGGCTTCTCGTGATTGCCATCGTGGGCGGCATCGCCCTCTCCGCGGCCGGCATCCTGGCCTAGTCGCGACCCAGCGCTTCCCCCGGGGGCCTGCCTGGCATCCCATACCCCAGGCAGGCTTCCATCCCTAACATGTGACAAAGGGATAGTCCCTTTGTCACATCCTCAACGGGCCGGCGACTCGGTCCTAACTACGGTAACCCTGCGAGCGTCCGGCAATGTGACGCCGCAACAAATCGAAAGGAATGTGTCAGATGTACGAGATCGACCTTAACCTCCCTAAGCAGATCGTCGCTGACGTCCTGTCCAACCACGAGATCCACAGCGTCGCTTTCGTCGGCTGCGGTGCTTCCATGTCCGACCTTTACCCCGCCAAGTACTTCCTGGCCAACAACACGGACAAGCTGAACGTTCAGATCTTCACCGCTAACGAGTTCAACTACGACACGCCTTCCTGGGTCAACGAGCACACCTTCGTGATCACCTGCTCCCTGGGTGGCTCCACGCCCGAGACCGTCGAGGCCAACAAGACCGCCAAGAAGCACAACTGCCCGGTCGTCTCCCTCACCAACAAGGCTGGCTCCGCTCTGACCGTCGACGCCGACCATGTCATCGTCCACGGCTTCCACGCCAACTACGCTGCCAAGTGCGAGAAGCCCGGCTACGCCATCGCTCTTGCTGTCGAGATCCTTCAGCAGACCGAGGGCTATGACCACTACGAGGACATGATCACCGGCCTCACCAACGTCTTCGAGCTCTGCGAGAACGCCGCTCAGTCCGCCAAGGGCCTCGCCAAGCAGTTCGCCCAGGACTTCAAGGACGACGAGATGATCTACTTCATGGCCTCCGGTGCCTCCGAGAAGATGGCTTATTCTCACGCCGCCTTCCTGTTCACCGAGATGCAGTGGATCGACGCCGCCGCCTACAACACCGGCGAGTACTTCCACGGCCCGTTCGAGGTTTCCACCGAGGGTAAGCCCTACGTCTTCTTCATGTCCGATGGTGCCACCCGTCCGATGGACGCCCGCGCCCTCACCTTCCTTAAGCGCATGGGCGCCAAGGTCGCTCTGATCGACTCCAAGGACTACGGTCTGGCCGACGCCGTGCCCGCGAGCGTCGTCACCTACTTCAACCCGCTGCTGCACCTCGCCGTTATGCGCGAGTACGGCAACCAGATCGCCGAGGCCCGTCAGCACCCGCTGACCATGCGTCGCTACATGTGGAAGCTTTCCTACTAATCACAAGTAAGTAGACCTTACAGGTTGATTGAGAGGGGATGGGGTTTGCGCCCCGTCCCCTTTTTTGCTCTGGGGAGGGCGCGCCCGTCGCGCCGCAAAACCCCAGATAAAACCTACCAAAATAAACCTGTCCCTTTTTGGCAGGTGGGAGGAGATGCGTATGATCAAGGCAGTGCTGTTTGACATGGACGGCGTGCTGGTCGATACCGAGTGGTTCTACAACCGCCGTCGCGTGGCGTTTATGGAAGAGAAGGGGTTCCACTTTGACGAGATCCCCGATCTTTCGGGGTCTAACGAGCCCGCCATTTGGGAGACGCTGGTTCCCGACGATATTGAGCTGCGCGAGCGCCTGCGCGTGGAGTACAAGCAGGTCTACAGCCCGGACCACCCCGTTCCGTATGCCGAGCTGCTCAACGAGCAGACGGAGCCGGTGATGCGCGAGCTGCACGAGCGCGGCGTGAAGTGTGCAATCGCGAGCTCGTCGTATCGTGAGTTGATTGACGAGCTGGTGGAGATCGCCGGTATCGCCGATGTGCTGGATTACACCATCAGCGGTCACGAGTGCAGTGCGTTTAAGCCCGACCCCGAGATCTACCTGCGTGTCATGGAGGCGCTGGATGTTGAGCCGTCCGAGTGCCTGGTTATCGAGGACTCGCCGTTGGGCATCGAGGCCGGCAAGCGCTCCGGCGCCCGCGTCCTGGCGCTGCGCCCGCACGAGGGCGTCAACCTGGATCAGTCCGCCGCTGATGCCATCATCGATAGCCTCGCCGACATTCTGACCGCTTTATAGCGTCAATTCGCTACGAGAAGTACCGATTCACGCGTCTTTTGCGGCAGATCGGCTCATTTTGGCTTCGATTTGATCCGTTTGGCTCCGATTCAGACTAAGTGAGTAGACTTTTCAGCTCAGGCAGAGCACAAAGCGAATCTGCCTTAGTAAAACTGCAGGTCACAGAGGTGGCTGTTTTGGGTGTGCTCGACAGGTCGCGAATAGTCTACTCACTTGGAATTTGGGCTCTTTGGTTGGGGAGATGCTGGCTCGTTTTGGTTGTCGAGAGCGGGTGAATTGAAGCGCCCTTTCGCGCTCCATGCTACAATCGCCGACATGCCCCACAACTACATCTGCCTCCGAAAGGAGCCTACGTGGCGAACGCCATCGATCAGCTCACGGACCGCGTGCTCGTGCTCGGCCGCCTTACCATTGTCCGCCGCGCCATCACTGCTGTGGCGGTCACAATTTCCGCCGTTCTCCAGACATTCCTGATCCAGGCGTTCATTCGCCCCGCCGACCTGCTTCCGAGCGGTCTCACCGGCGTCGCGGTCCTGCTCGATCGCGTTACCTCGCTCGGCGGCGTTCATATCGACTTCTCGCTCGGCATGCTCGCGCTCAACATCCCCGTGGCGCTTCTGTGTTGGAGCGGCATCAGCAGGCGCTTCGTCATCTTCTCGATGATGCAGGTCGTGCTTTCGTCGCTGTTTCTCAATATCTTTCACTTCGCCCCGTTTTTGGGCGACAAGATCATGCTCATCATTTTTGGCGGCGTGGTCTCGGGTCTGGGCGCTGCCATTGCGCTTAAGTCCGGCGCATCCACCGGCGGTACCGACTTTATCGCGCTGTGGGTTTCCAACCACACGGGCAAGACCATCTGGGGCGTCATCTTTGGCTTTAACTGTTTTATCCTGGCGATCTTTGGCTTTATGTTTGGCTGGGACAATGCGGCGTATTCTATCGTGTTCCAGTTTATTTCGACCAAGACCATCGACAGCTTCTACCGTCGCTACGACCGCGTGACGCTGCAGATCACGACGCGCAAGGCCGACGAGGTCATGAACGCCTATATCGACCATTTTCAGCACGGCATCAGCTGCGCCGAGGTCGTTGGCGGATACAGCCGCGAAAAGATGTACCTGCTGCACACCGTTGTCTCGACCTACGAGAGCCAGGACATCATCAAGTTGGTGTGCGACATTGATCCCGGCGCCGTGATCAATGTGTTCCACACGCTTAACTTTGTGGGCGGCTGGTGGGGCGGCCATGTCGACGAGCCCATGCCCACGGCCGTTCCCGATCCCGACAAGCCCGCGCGCATGGCCAGCAGGCAGGCCCGTCTGCACGATCAGGAAAGCTTGCAGCAGGACGACGGCAAGTAAAGATTTGCTGTATGCGGTGTATCGTTTTATCAAACTAAGGTAACATATAAAAAGACGTTATATACGTATTAGTTATTTCGATATTTTGATAAGAGTGATCAGATATGCCAGCGCCCAAAAATGCACCGCTTTACCAGCAGATTTACGACGAGATCAAGGACGCGATTGAGAAAGGTGTTTATGCACCAAAGGAGCGCATTCCATCTGAGCTTGAGCTTGCCGAACAGTATGAGGTGAGCCGCATTACGGTGCGTCGCGCCGTCGAGGAGCTGTGCTCCGATGGCTACCTGGTTAAGCAGCAGGGCCGCGGCACCTTTGTCTCCACGCCGCACATCAACCGCCAGTTCCACGCTTCGACGCTGCAGACGTTCACCGAGCTTTGCGCCGATAACGGCATGAAGGCGGGCGCGCATGTGATCGATCGCCAGATTGTGCCGGCACGTCAAAACGAGATGGAGTTCTTTGGCCTGCAGAAGGACGCGCTGCTGCTGCACATCAAGCGCGTACGTACAGCCGACGGCGAGCCCATCTTTGAGGAGAACATCTTTGTGCCGTTTGATGCATACCGCGAGCTGTTGACGGCCGATCTTGAGGACAAGTCGATTTTTGCCGAGGTCGAGCGTGTCAGCGGAACGCCGATTGTCTCGGTTGGCTACCGCACGGTCGAGGCCGTTCGCGCCAACGCCGAACAGGCCGCCGAGCTGGGCATTGCCCCGCACGACCCGCTGCTCAACCTGCGCGCCGGCTTTATCGGCCCCAATGGCGAGCCGGTCCTGATGGGTAAGCAGTACTACGTGGGCAGCCGCTACGTCATGGTGATGTAAGTTACGCGGTTTTACCAAACCGCGCAACGGCTCGACGCTGCAAGCTCGCCAGAGCGGCAATCTGCCTTTCAACTTCGGCGGCATGATCAGAAGATCAATGCCGCCTTGTTTCAAGGCACCTTGCTCGCTCTGACGGGCTTTCGCTGTCTGCGCCAAAACATCGGCGTTGCCGTGGTAGTCATTGGGGACGTTCTTAAACGACTAGTCATTCAAGAACGTCCCCAATGACTACCCGCAGAATGAGCGTGGCTGACAGCCGTACGGCAGCGGTCCGCGTGGCGGCGTATAATCGGCGGCAGATGACTTGGACGTTAGGAAACCATGACCGATAGCATGCAGCAGATGGCGCTTGACACGCTCAGCGCCTATTTTGGCTACACCTCGTTTCGCCCGGGGCAGGACCGCATGGTCGATGCGATCCTTGCCGGCCGCGATGCGCTCGGCGTTATGCCCACAGGTGCCGGCAAGTCCATTTGCTACCAGGTGCCTGCGCTCATGCTGCCCGGCATCACCTTTGTGGTGAGTCCGCTGCTGTCGCTTATGGAGGATCAGACCCGCGCATTGCTCGCGGCGGGTGCGCGGCCCAGCTATCTCAACTCCAGCCTTACTCCGGCCCAGCAAAACACCGTGCTCAAGCGGGCGCGCGAGGGCCGCTACCAGCTTATGTACGTGGCGCCCGAGCGCCTGCTCGAGCCGCGCTTTTTAGCCTTTGCGCAGGAGGCCGCGGCGGACGGCGGCATCGGCGTGCCGCTCGTGGCCATTGACGAGGCCCACTGCGTGAGCCAATGGGGCCAGGATTTTCGCCCCGCTTACCTGCAGATTCGCGAGTTTATCGATTCGCTGCCGCAGCGCCCCATCGTGGCTGCCTTTACCGCTACGGCGACCGAGCGCGTGCGTGCGGACATTCAGCAGATGCTCGGCTTGCAAAACCCCGCGACGGTGGTGACGGGCTTCGATCGCAAGAACCTCTACTTTGGTTGCGAGGAGATGGGCGACAAGGCCAAGACTGCCTGGGTGCGCGACTACGTGATCGCGCATTCGAGCGAGAGCGGCGTCGTGTATTGCTCCACCCGCAAGACGGTCGATGCGCTGGCAGGCGAGCTTGCCGAGGCGCTGGGACCCAGCGGCATTCGCGTTGGCCGCTACCATGCCGGCATGGGTAACGACGCCCGCCGCCAAAGCCAGCGTGCCTTTATCGACGACGATATCCAGGTGATGGTTGCCACCAACGCCTTTGGCATGGGCATCGACAAGCCCAACGTGCGCTACGTGATTCACAACAACGTGCCCGAGAGCATCGAGGCATACTACCAAGAGGCGGGTCGAGCCGGCCGCGATGGCGACCCGGCCAGCTGCCATCTGCTGTGGAACGGTAACGATTTTCGCATGCGTCGCTTTTTGATCGACCGCGGCGATGCTGCCGATGAGGCGCTCGACGACGAGCAGCGCGCGTGGGCGCTCCAGAATCGATATCGCCTGCTCAGCCAGATGGAGGGCTACTGCAATACCACCGGCTGCCTGCGCGAATACATGCTGCGCTACTTTGGCGACGAGGCCGCGGCCGAGCATGCTGCCGCGGCTGGTGCGGGCAGCACCGCCACGGACGACGCCGAGGGCTGCGGCAACTGCAGCAACTGCCTCACGAAGTTCGAGGTCGAGGACGTCACCGATATGGCCCGCGCCGCCGTGCGCTATGTGGCCACGCGTCCCATGCGCTTTGGCAAATCGCTGGTCGCCGATGTGCTCCACGGCGGCAACACCGAGCGCATTCGCCAGATGCATCTGGACGAGGACCGCGGCTACGGTGAGCTGTCGAGCGAATCGGTCGGGCGCATCAAGGATATCATCGGCCAGCTGTGCGGCCGCGGTTATTTGGCCACCTCGCAGGGGCAGTACCCGGTCGTGGGGCTGGGCCCGCGTGCCGGCGAGGTCGAGAACGAGGCGTTCGCCTTTACCGTTAAGCGTCGCGCGTCCAAGCGCAAGGCCTCGGCCCGCGCCCGCCGTGCGGTGGATCTGCTGCGCGAGGAGGCCGAGCTGGATCAGCGCCCGCGCGTGGGCGACGATGCCGAGCTGTTCGAGCGCCTGCGCGCCCTGCGCAAGGAAATCTCGACCGAGCTCGAGATGGCGCCGTATATGGTCTTCTCCGACAAGGCCCTGCGCGGCCTGTGCCGCCTGCGCCCGCAGACGCGCGACGAGCTTATCCAGGTCAACGGCATCGGCGAGAAAAAGGCCGACGCCTTTGGCGAGCAGTTTATGGCGGCGATTGAAGAGTTTGAGTCCGAGCATGCGCGGGATGGAGCGTAACGATGGCAACCGACGATAAAACCGACCGCGCTGGCGTATCCGCCGTACCGCTGTACCAGCAGGTCATGGACGACCTGAAGGGCGAGATCGCGCGCGGCGTGTATGCGGCCGGCTCGCGCATTCCTTCCGAGATGGAGCTCGCGAAGTCTTACGGCGTGGGGCGCATCACCGTGCGCCGCGCCATCGAGGAGCTGTCGCGCGCGGGGTATCTCAACCGCCAACAGGGGAGGGGCACTTTTGTGTGCGCTCCCAAGCTCAAGCGCAAGATTCGCCAGAAGGGTGACGTTCAGAGCTTTTCCGAGGGTTGCGCTGCCAACGACATGGTTGCCGGAGCGCGCCTGGTGTCGCGCACGGTGGTCGCGGCGACGCGCGAGGACGCGGCGTTCTTTGGCGTGGAGCCCGGCTGCGAGCTCATCGTAGTCGAGCGCGTGCGCACGGCAGATGGCGTGCCCGTCATGCTCGAGAACAACTCTTTTGTGCTGGCCGACCATCCCTACCTGCAGACGCTTGCCGACAAGGACCTCACGGACAATTCCATCTTTGCGCTCGTTGCAGAGCATTCGGGCCGCGCGCCGCTCAAGTCCGATCCCTGCACCGTGGAGATTGCGCTTGCCGATGCTCAGGCGGCCCCGCTGCTGGAGGTGCCGGTCGGCGAGCCGCTCTTCTATATGGAGGCGTACTTTACCGATGCGGACGGGCGGCCCCTGCTGCTCGGGCGCCAAAAGATCGTGGGCTCGCGCTACGTGTTCGACATCTAACGTCCATAGATAGAACAACATAGAACAAATTTGCTGAAATGACTTCACGGGCACCTGCTTGCATGCTATAAATAGAACAACATAGAACGACTGCAGGTACGAGCTGCCGTCGTCCAAAGCCGCCACACAAGGAGGAGCGTCACCGTGAACGCACACGATCTGATTCAGGAAATCATCGAGCGCAAGGGCAAGGTCGAGAATGTCTTTTGGATCGCCTGCGGCGGTTCGATGATCGACCTCATGCCGGCTAACGAACTGCTCAAGCGCGAGGCCACCACGTTTACCTCGACGGTCTACACAGCGCGCGAGTTTTGCCTGATGGCCCCCAAGAGCCTAGGGCCGAAGTCACTCGTCATCGCCTGCAGCCACAGCGGCAATACGCAGGAGGTCGTCGACGGTTGCGAGATGGCGCTGGCAGCCGGCGCCGAGGTCGTGGCCATGACAGACTGCGAGGGCTCCAAGATTGATAACGGCAAGTGGACCACCTGGGTCTACCCTTGGGGCGAGGGCGTGTCGCAGGCCGAGGTGCCGCAGGGCATCGGCGCTCTGATCGCCGCCGAACTGCTCCACCAGCAGGAGGGTTACGAGGCGCTCGCCGATATGTACGCCGGCCTTAAGCAGATGGATGCGCTGTTGCCCGCTGCCCGCGAGAAGGTTAATGCCGAGCTGGGCGATCGCTTTGCCGAGCTCTGCCAGCAGCACGAGTTCTTCTACATCCTGGGATCCGGCCCCAACTTTAGCCAGACCTACGCCATGGCCATCTGCTCGCTCATGGAGATGCAGTGGCAGCACTGCTGCTACATCCACTCCGGCGAGTACTTCCACGGCCCGTTCGAAGCCACCGAGCCCGGCGTGTTCTACTTTGTACAGCTCGGATCGGGTGAGTGCCGCCCCATGGAGGAGCGGGCGCTCGCATTCCTCAACACGCATACCGATACGGTCATGGTGCTCGATGCGCTCGAGTACGGCGTGGGTGAGGTGCCCGCCAGCGTGCGTTCGTTCCTAGAGCCGATCTTCTTCTACGCGATGAGCCGCGAGCTGCGCGCCGCTCGCGGCAAGGTGTTCGACCACAGCCCCGAGGTTCGTCGCTACATGGGCATCGAGCAGTACTAAGTAGCTGGGAAAGCAATCTTTTACGACGGGGCCTTCACCAAACGAGGGTCCCGTTTGCGTCGCGGCACCCCGTCCCAGCTGTCTGATAACGAAGTCAAATACTTTCCCCAGAAGTGAACGACCTATTTTGGACCCCTGAAGCATCCGCACTTTTTGGCGCCAAAACCGCAGGAAAATCTCGATGAAACCGCAGGAAATAGCAGCTGAAAAGTGTCGATGCTTCGGGGGTCCGATTTTGCTCGCTCACTTTGCGGGAAAAGTATTAGACCTGAATCTGCGAGCGTGTCGCGTGAGCCAAAAAAGCGGGCCGTGCCGGGGATTTCCGGCACGGCCCGCCCTGCATTGCGTCCGTTATGAGCGAGTTGCCGCGTCAACCGGCGAACTACTTTGCGTCGTAGGCCTCGGCATCCCACCAGTCGAGCTGGGCGATGTTGTCGCGAATGTGCTGGCAGCTCTTGTGGAAGCCCTCGAGCTCGTGCTCGGAAAGGTCGAGCGTGTAGACCTCCTCGACGCCCTCGGCGCCGATCACGCACGGCAGGGAGGTGAAGATGCCCTCCTCGCCATACTGGCCGGTCATGAGCGTGGAGGCCGAAAGCACGGCATGCTCGTTGTGCAGCACGGCGGCGCAGACACGCGCAGCGGAGTTGGCGACGGCGTACTCGGTGCACTGCTTGCCCTGGTAGGTCACATAGCCGCCCTTGCGCGCTAGCTCCTCGACCTCCATGTGGTCAAAGGCGTACTTGTCGGGGTTTTCGGCCTGAAGCTCGTTGAGGCTCTTGCCGGCGATGGTTGCGGCCTTAAAGGCGGCCAGCTGGCTAAAGCCATGCTCGCCGATCATGTAGGCGTCGATGGACTTGGGGCTCACACCGACCTTCTTGGAGATCTCGGTGCGCAGGCGGGCGGAGTCCAGACCGCAGCCCGAGCCGATGATCTTCTTGGGATCGTAGCCGGTCAGGTGCCACAGCTCGGTGCACACGACGTCGCAGGGGTTGGAGATGCTCACGAAGATGCCGTCAAAGCCGGCGTCGACGATGCGCTTGGCAAAGGTGCGGGCGGCGTCGGTGGTAAAGAACAGCTCACCGTCGCGGTTGCCGGCGGCCAGCGCGACCTTGCCGGCAGCGTTGACGATGACGTCGCAGCAGGCCAGCTCCTCGTAGTGGTCGTAGCAGTTGACGATCTTGGTGTTGTACGGGACAAACGAAAGGGAGTCGCGCAGGTCCTGGACCTCGGATGTCACCTTGGTCTCGTTGATATCGCACAGGTACAGCTCATCGGCAATGCCCTGCATGAGCAGGCTGTTGGCGACATGTGCTCCTACGTGGCCCTGGCCGACCACACCGATCTTACGCGTCTGGTACATATATGTATCCTTTCGGCCGAGTTTCTCGCGTCGAACCATTGTAGCCTCCTGCCGTCACTTTGCTAGGCTAAAGCGAAGTAGATTTTTGGGACATGCTTTAATCTCTACTTTTGGAGTGATTTGGGCCGCTGGCGACATCGCCGGGCGATGTGCTCGCGCGGATGGGGCCGCTCGTTGTACCATAGCTGCAACTGACTCGTAAGGAGCATCCATGCCCATTCGCATCCCCGACGCCCTCCCTGCCGCCGCGCAGCTCGAGAGCGAGAACATCTTTGTCATGACCGAGTACCGCGCGCTGCACCAGGACATCCGTCCGCTGCGCGTGCTCATCCTCAACCTCATGCCCACCAAGATCGCCACCGAGACGCAGATCATGCGCAAACTCTCCAACACGCCGCTGCAGGTGGAGGTGGACCTGCTGCGCACCAAAACGCACGAGGCCACGCACGTGAGTGCCGGCCACCTGGAGACGTTCTACCGCACGTTCGACGACATCCGCGACATCCACTATGACGGCCTGATCATCACGGGCGCGCCGGTGGAGCAGATGCCGTTCGAGGAGGTCGACTACTGGCCCGAGCTCTGCCAGATCATGGATTGGTCCACCACGCACGTGCACTCTACGTTGCATATTTGTTGGGGCGCACAGGCGGGGCTCTACCATCACTACGGTATCCAGAAGCACGACCTGCCGGCAAAGGCGAGCGGCGTGTTCGAGCATTATCTGGTGAAGCCGCAAAGCCCGCTGGTCCGCGGCTTCGATGACCGTTTCTATGCCGTGCATTCGCGCAACACCGATGTGCGTCGCGAGGACGTGGAGGCCGAGCCGCAGCTTGAAGTCGTGGCCGTGTCCGACGAGGTAGGCCTGTACATTGTCAAGTCGACCGACAGCCGTCGCTTCTTTGTCTTTGGCCATCCCGAGTACGATACCGACACGTTGCGTCTGGAGTACGAGCGCGACGTTAAGCGCGGCCTCAACCCTCAGGTGCCGGCGCATTACTTCCCGAACGACGACCCCACCGCCGAGCCGCGTAACGTCTGGCGCAGCCAGGCTCAGCTGTTCTACACCAATTGGCTCAACTACTACGTCTACCAGACCACACCCTACGACCTGGCCCGCGCCGGCGAAGAGCACTAGGCCTGTCGGGAGGTGCGCCAGCCGTTAGGCGCTGATGATGTGGGGTAGCGGCAGGTCGTGGACATCGGTGGGAACGTGATCGACACGCTGCTCGTCAAAGGCGATACCGACGATTTGGCATGCGGGCGAGAGCATGGTCAGGTAGCGGTCGTAGCAGCCGCCGCCGTAGCCCAGGCGCGCGCCGGCGTGGTCGAAGGCTACGAGCGGCACGACGATCATGTTGAGAGCCTCGGCAGGCACAATGGGGAAGCGGACGCTGTCGATGTCCGTGGCCGCAAAGGTACGCGTGGGGTGGGCGATAAACGGGGCCGCGGCCGCGTCTCCAGCCGCGACTGCCCGCATGCACATGCGCTGGCCACAAGCTGCGGCGTCTGTTGCCGAGAGCATGCACGGATAGGCCACGCGCCAGCCGCGTTTGGCGGCAGCCGCGGCAAACGCGGCTGGGTCGACTTCGGAACCCATCGCGGCATAGACGGCAACGGTGTGCGGCGCCGCGGCATCCAAGCGGCCTAGCAGCTCAACCAGCCGCGCACAGATATCAGCAGACTTCGCCGCCCGCAAGTCCAAATCAAGAGCATCGCGCCGAGCAATCACCGCCCGCCGCAACTCAGCCTTGTCCATCCCGGCTTCCTCTCCCAAACCTGCCAAAAAGGGACAGGTTTATTTTGGCAGGTTTTATCTGGGCAAACGCGATAATGACAGCCCAAAACCACCACAAAGGCGCCTGTCCCCTTTGTGGTGGTTTGGGCCCATGCGTTAACGCTATAGCGCAGCAGCGATTGCTTCGGTCACAAACTTATTGAGTGACTCACCCTTCTTTGCCGCTGCCAGCGCTGCCTGCTTGTGGAGTTCGGAACCCGTTCTTACGTTGAACGAGCCTTTGAAAGCCCGTTCGGGTTCCTTGCCCTGCTCGGCGCAAAACTCAAGGTAATCGTCGACGGCGTCGTGGAAGCATTGCTCAACTCCGTCAGCCGTGGAGCCCTCAAATACGATTGCGTCCCTAATGCCGGCGACCATACCTGTTAGCACATGCTGTTCGGCATCGAACTCGACCGGGGCGAAATAACCCTTGTATGCCAAAACGTTACTCATGACTACCTCCGACATCCTGCAGAAATCGAACGATGTTTCGAATGGTCCCCGCTGTCAATTCGTCAGATGGATGTGGCGCGTGCATTACGAACATCCTGCCATCTGATGGCCTGTAAAAGCGAACGCGCGATCCGGATGTCTTGCCTTTGTTGTCCATTTCAAAGCCATATGAAGCCATGACTTTTAAAAAATCGGTATACCGATACGTCGAAGGGCAGCTAAGCAGTTGGGCGATGAGTTTATCGGTCCGAGTCATCCCGCCTCACATTCTGCAACTATATCCTAGTTGCAATTTAAGTCCGATGCAAGCACCCTTACTATAGAACATGTGTACGTATAGAACAAGTGTTCGAACTAACACAAAGGCACCTGTGAACTGCGTCCCTTTGCGGTGGTTTGGGCTGAATGTTGCGCAACAAGGGCTGCATTTTTGGGTTTACCTTCAGGGTGGAAGGAATGAACCGAAAGGAGCCCGCCATGTTTTGTCGCTCGTGTGGCACGCCGCTTGTCGACGACGCCCTCTTTTGCCCCGTCTGCGGCGCGCCCGTAGCACCCGACCAGGTCGCGGCCACGCAGCAACCCCAGCCTGCCGCGCCCGCTCCCCAGCAATACGTGCCCGTGCAGCAGCCCGCGCGGCGCAAGCGTTCCAAGAAGCCCCTCATCGCCCTTGCCGCGGTGCTTGCCGTGGCGGCGGGTGTCGGCGGAGGAGCGCTGTTCTACTTCACCCAGATCGCGACCACCCCAATCGATGAGAAAACCTTCCCGGATAGCGGCATGCGTGCGCTTGTCTCGACCAAGTACGACACTAACGGTGACGGCCGCATCTCACGCGACGAGGCCAAGGCGGTGACGTCGGTCGAGCTGGACGGCATCACGTCGACGCAGGGCCTGGGCAAGGTGTTCCCCAACGTTACCAGTGTGGAAAATGGCGGGGACAAACTCGTCAACCTGGATCTTTCGGGCTGCGGCGACCTTAAGACCGTCGAGCTTAACTCGGCGAGTAATGTCACCGTCGCCAATCTGGACGGTTGCGACAACATCGAGAAGCTCGACCTCAAAAATGCCGAAAACCTTAAAAGCATCGATTTTTCGGGCAAAAAGAAGCTCGCCACGTTGGCGCTGCCGCAGGATACGAAGATTACCGGCATTAAGGACACACAGCTTGACGAGCTGTGGCTGCCGATGTCCTATGAAGGCACCGATAAAAGCGATGCGTACGGCGATATCTACGAGATCGAGCGTGACGAGAACGGTTACGTCACGGGCTTCACGTCTGCCGTCAAGCAAGGTGGCGGCGTAAGCTACAGCGTCGAGCACGATGAGTTGCATCGTATCTCTGAGATTGAGGAAGATCTGGCGGGCGGTTACGAGAACGTCAACACGTTTACGTACGACGCTGACGGTAACGTCACGCGCATCGACTGCGATGCCGACATTAGCGATTCGTCGAGCACCACGACGTTTACCTACGACGCGGACGGAAACCTGATCAACAAGACGACCCATGCGGGTTACGGCGAGAGTGCGAGCACATATGTCTACCAGGACGGCAACATGGTGACCGACACCGATACCAGCCCGGGCAATCCTCGGACGGTCGTGTATTCGTACGGATACGACAAGGATCGCGTGACGTCCTTTACGCTGGACTGTCAGGGCGACACCGTGGGCACCAGGTGGACGATCACCGCTGGCTACGAGTATGACAAGGACGGCAACATATCGAGTATCTCGCCTGTGGCCTACGACTCGCACGGCAACGATTACGGCTCGCTGAACTCGTATGCCGCGGTGGATTATTCGTACAGCGACGGAAAGCTCGACAGGATCGATTCCGAGCGCGGCGGCTATGCGGAGTTTTACTATGACGACCACGGCAACCTGACGTCGGTCGACGAGTATGCCGGCCGCGGTTCGGATGCCGAGTTTGAGTTTGAGCACGAGGTCGAGTACCAGCGCTACTTCTGCAGCAAGCACGAGAAGAACAAGCCAGAGGAGTGGATTCGTCTGGATGCAGAGTACGACGTCGACCAGGGTAGCTGGAACAATGACTCCGATTATGGTCGTGAGTGCTTTGCAACCATGTACAAGCTCGATCCGCTGGCGGCAAGGCTGAACCCGTTCATCAAGTAACAGCCCACTCGCAAACCACCCAAAGGGGACAGACACCTTTGGGTGGTTTTTGCTGAAGGGCGGGTGTCTGCGGCGGTTTGTCTCGATCTGTAACAGTAACTCGGCATAAATGGGCCTAGCTGTTACAGATCGAGACAAAGAGCTGGTGCCGTTCGGGAACGTCTCGATCTGTAACATCTGGAGCCGATATTGCCGTCTAGATGTTACAGATTGAGACAAACCGCCGCAGTGGGCTGCGCCGCCCCGTCTAAGCCGCAGAAAAAAGGTAGATTTTTAGGCATGTCCTAAAAATCTACCTTTGTGCGTTAAGCGAGCAGGTCGACTACGTTGAAGTTGGCGTTGCTCTTGGCGATGACGTCACGGCCGCCAAAGACGCAGGTCGGCGACTCGGCTGCGATACGCGTCACGTCGGCGCCGAGCGAGCGCAGCTCATCGGGCGTGGCGGCGAGCATCTGGGCGCGGCGCTTTTCGCGCGCGTTGGGATCGAGTCCGGCCAGGTAGGTCGTGTTGCGGCGCTTGGTGAGCGCGTAGGGCTTCACCGGCGCGTTCATGCCGCTCACGCAGCTCACGATAAAGCCCTCAAAGGCGGCCTCGTCGGGCTCAAAGCTGCCGAGCCATTCGCCTGCGCGCGCCACGCGCTCAATCGAGGGATCGATCGCCGGGTCGCGGTAGGTGTAGAACGCCGTTTGACGCTCGCCAGCCGCGCGGAATCCGCAACCGTATGCGCCGCCCTTCACACGGATCTCGTTCCACAGGTAGTCGTAGGAGAGCGCGTTGGCGGCAACCGCCCAGGCGCCCGTCACGTCGAGCCCCAAGCGACGCGGGTCGCACGCGCTTGCCGCAAAGCAAATGTCGCTGGGGATGACGAAAGCCTCGTGACGGTCGCGCGGCGTCGGCACCACGAGCGCGTTGCGGCCGGCATCGGCGCCGTCGCCTGCGCCAAGCCCCAGGTCGCCCGCGGCATCCCAGTACGCGTCAAAGTCCTCATCGCTGCCGGTAAAGCTCGCCAGGCAGCCGTCGGCCACAAAGATGCGGCCTGCCAGCTCGGCAAGCTTGGCACGCAGGTCATCCAGTCGCTCGTCAAAGTGGTCGAGCAGATCGCGCAGGAACAGATAGAAATCCACGCCCGAAAGCTGCTCGCGCACCACGGCCGAAGACGAGCTGTAGCTCATCGCACGACCGAGCGCCGCCGAGTGACCGTTGTTGATAAAGCCCTGCTCAAGCCCAATGCGAATCTGCGTGAGCACGTCGCGCACACGGTCGGCGTCGGCATCGAGCAAAAGCGTGCTCGACCACACCTCGCGCGGCAGGCTCGCCAGCGCGTCGATCTTCTCGGACAGGGCGCCGGCGCTCACCAACAGGTAGGGGCGCACGCCGTCCACGTCGGGCTGGGTCATGACCTCGGTCGTAAAGCTCAAAAAGCCCAGCTTGCCGGCAAGCAGGTTGTCGAGTTCCTCGGCCGAATGCTCGCGCGTGGGTAGCTGCTTGAGCAAGCGGCCGAGCAGCGTCACATAGGGCAGGTCCTCAAACGCGACGCAGCTCAGGTCGAAGTACTGCATGGCGTAGGCCAGACGGTTGGTGGGGATGTCGTGGCGCAGGCAGGGGATGGGCGCGGTCGTGTCCACGACCAGCGGCGGCTCGGGGCGCGCCTCGCCAATGTCGGATACACGCAGGCGCGGCAGCGTGGCCTTGTCCTCGGGCGTGTCCTCGGCCTCCTGCGCGGCACGCAGCGCGGCCGTGCGCTCGACCACATCGGCCAGCTCGGCATCGGTCATGGCGTCGCGCCTGGTAGCCAGCTCGGCAGCCTCGGCGCCCTCCGCACCCTCGGCAGCGTCTACCGGAACCAGCTCGACCAGCGCCATGTGGTCGTTTTGCAGTACGAGTTCGCGCAGCAGGTCCTCAAAGTAGCTGCCGTCCAGCTCGCCACGCAGCTCCTCGTACACCGGGCCGTACTTGAGCGCCAGCGTCGCGGCGTCGTCATCGTAGAGCCAGGTGCTCAGCGCGTCGCACGCAATGGCCACGCCGTCGGCGATACCGTAGTCGCGCTGGCGCAGGTCGTACTCGTTGCTGCTGATGATGGCCTCCAGGCGCTCGCGCGGAACGCCATGCTCGCACAGGTCGCGGCAGGCGTCCTGGAACACGCGGCGCAGCTCGCGCGCCACGCCGGGCTGCGCGTTTTGCAGCATGATGAGCTCGTAGGGCTGCAGGCACTCGGCCGCGGTGTAGCTCACCACGTTGCCGCCCAGGCCCGCCGCCAGAATTGCCTTCTTAACCGGGGCCTCGTTGGAGCCCAGCAACGCCTCGAACAAGATATCCGCCGCGATCGTGCGCTTGCGGTCGAGCGCACTGCCTAGCACCAGGCCCAGGCCCACCAGGGCGTTCTCGGGCGTGGTGGCCATCTCGACGCGCTTGTACTCGCAGGTCACGGGTGCCTGCACGACCAGCGGATTGGGCGCCAGCATGGACGGGTCCTCGCCGGCGGCAACGGCTGCGTCCATGCGGCAGCTCGCGGCACTCGGCTGCGACAGATAGCGCTCGTCCAAAAAGGCCAACGCGCGGTCCACGTCCAGGTCGCCGTAGAGCGTGATGTAGGAGTTGGAAGGATTGTAGTGGCGCGCGTGCGTGTCCAGGAACTGCTCGTAGGTGAGCGTGGGAATCGCGCGCGGATCGCCGCCGCTCTCATGCGCATAGGCGGTGTCGGGATAGAGCGCGGCGTTGACGGCGTCGTCCAGCACGCTCATGGGGTCGGACAGCGCACCCTTCATCTCGTTGAACACCACGCCGTTATAGCGCAGCGTGCCCTCGTGCAGGCTCGCGGCGCTGCCATCGCCCTCGCCCTCGGCGCCCTCCGGCAGGTCCAACTCGTAGTGCCAGCCCTCCTGCTCAAAAATGGTGGGTTTGGTATAGATGGCCGGGTTGAACACCGCGTCCAGGTACACGTCCATCAGGTTGTACAGATCTTGCTCGTTGGTGGTGGCAACGGGGTAGATGGTCTTGTCGGGGTAGGTCATGGCGTTGAGGAACGTCTGCATGGAGCTCTTGATCAGGTCGACAAACGGCTCCTTGACGGGAAACTTAGCCGATCCGCACAGCACCGAGTGCTCAAGAATATGGAACACGCCGGTGGAGTCGGCCGGCGGCGTCTTAAAGCCAATGGCAAAGGCTTTGTTTTCGTCGTCGCACGCCAGGTACAGCAGGCGAGCGCCCGAGGCGGTGTGGCGCAGCACGTAGGCGTCCGAGTCGAGCTCGGGCACGGTCTCGCAACGCTCGACGGCAAAGCCGTGGCAGGTGGTGCCGGGCACCAGCAGCGCGGCGGCAGCGGCGCGCGGGTCGGTTGAGGTAGTGGACATATGCAGTCTCCTTTGACGCCCCAACGGGGGCGAATCGAGTCGAATCCCCGAGAGTATACCCATATGGGGCCTTCGACCAATCTGCCGGATGAGCGTGGATTTTCTGGCACACGAGCGTGGAAATTCGGACGTCTGCCGCATGAGCGTGGATTTTCGGACGAAATAATCCGTCGCAGGCCCAAATGCCGTCCAATTATCCACTCCCGCACACCTTTCGTCTCCAACCGTGAGATAAGAGATAGACGAGAGACGTATACGAAAGATGGCTGTACAGCAAAGAGCCAAACAATTAATAGTGCTGTTTGGTTGGTGATTGTTTTTTTTCAGTAAAAACACTTACGAATAAAGCAAGTTGCAAACAGCTGCCCCCTTATTTCGTGCTCATTTTTAAGGCGAGAAATTGCCGTCATATGATCGGACGAGTTTCAACGATTGCGATTTAGTATTTGGCGCGGATGCATTTGGCGCGGATGCGGTCGATTCCGATGAAACGCTAGTTGACCACGCGGTAGATTTCGCTTTCTCCCAGATGCCCCGGCTATGCGCAATAAGCCGGATAACGAAGCGATTGCCGGTGCGTCTATCCATAGGGAATTCCGGGAAAGCTTCTGCGGACAGTCAAAAGATTTGTCGGTCCCAAGCGGATTAAAGGTATTTGCATAAGACGTCATTTAACTAGAGTCGATGCATATTGAATCGTTCAATGAACTTGCACGCTGTGTCCAAAAACGCCGATTGTTGTTTTAAGGGGCTTGATGAAAGACCAGAACCAAAATAATACTTGCATAGTTAGTTATATAAAGTATTATAACGTTATGGGATGAACGAAGGGTTCATCTAAGTGAGTTAGGAGTAAGGGATGTTCAATTTCGATGAGCCTCGTTACGAGAAGGTTGTGAGCGATGCCCTCGCTCTCCGTCCTCAGATTGAGGCTGCCGTGGACGAGGTCTGCGAGCAGGGTTATTCCAACATCTTCTTCATCGGCTGCGGCGGCACCTGGGCCCACACGCTCCCGATGAAGTATTGGGTCGAGACCACCACGGCCGACGTCGACGTCCACTGCGAGATCGCCGCTGAGTTCCTCGCGTGCCCGCCCAAGGCCTTCAACAAGGACTCGGTCTGCGTCTTCTCCACCCGTACCGGCACCACCCCCGAGATCATCGAGGCCGCCAAGTTCTGCCAGGAGCAGGGCGCCCGCACGCTGATGTATGTCTCCAACGACAACACCCCGGCCACCGAGTACGCCGACTACAAGTTCTTCAGCTTCGCCGAGGACGACGTCCTGTGCGAGGCCATCTACACCTACCAGATCACGCTGGTCGCCCGCTTCCTCAAGAACGCCGGCGCCTTCCCCAAGTACGACACCTTCATGGAGGAGTTCGGCAACATCGCCCCGTACCTCATCAAGGCCAAGGACGCCCAGGACGAGCGCTGCGCCGCCATGGCCGAGGACTTCAAGGACACCGACTACCACATGGTGATCGGCTCCGGCATGCTCTGGGGCGAGGCCTACGACTACGCCATGTGCATCCTCGAGGAGATGCAGTGGATCAAGACCAAGTCCATCCACGCCGCCGAGTTCTTCCACGGCACCATCGAGCTGTGCGAGGAGGGCACGAGCCTCATCATGCTCTACGGCGAGGACGACACCCGTAAGCTCATGGACCGCGTGGACAACTTCACTCACATGCTCGCCGACGAGAAGGGCGTCCATGTCCGCGTGAACAAGTTCGACACCGCCGAGGTCGAGCTGCCGTTCAGCGACCCCGAGTTCCGCAAGATCGTCTCCCCGATGGTCACCTACACCATCACCGAGCGCCTGAGCTGCCATCTCGAGCACGTCCGCAACCACCCGCTCACCACGCGTCGCTACTACCACCAGATGAACTACTAAAGCAGCTTTCAGCGGTCGTTATTTTGCTCGGAAATAATTCGTTATGTTGTGTTCGTAAAACAATGCAAACAAATGTCGCAGTCTCGTTCTAGGGAGCCATGCCGTAGCTGGCCGCTTGAGGTCGTATTTGCTTGGACTCGACCATGCGGCTCGTTGGCATTTCACGGTAGCGACTTCAAGGCGAAATGGGGCATTTTTGCCAAATGCCCCTCTTGTTTGCGCCACAAGTGGCATTCGACACCTTCATATGGAGTGTTTGATATTGTAGACGGTTCAAAAATAAGATTGAACCGTCTATTTCTTTCAAAATAATACGTAATAGGTTATCTTATAACGTATAGAAGTTTCATAGAATGTTATACGGAGAACGTTATGATTAACCCGACTAGTGCTGTGCCGCTATATGTACAAGTAGCTGATGATTTGCGCCGTCGTATTGAGATGGGCGAGTTTTCCGAAAGTGGCGTGTTGCCTAGCGAAAATGGTTTTTGCGAAGAATACGAGGTTAGCCGTGCGACGATACGGAAGGCAATTCAAACTCTTGTGGATGACGACGTGCTTGATACGCGTCATGGCAAGGGCACATTTATCCGGCAGCCTAAAATCGTCTCGAGCTTGAGCACGTTTAAGGGTTTCACTTATTTTTGCCATGAAAATAATATCGAAACCTCGTCTCGTGTTCTCGCTCTTCAGGAGGTCGAGCCGCCCGTTGCCGTCCGTCGTCATTTGCGAATGGAAGAGAATGAATCTGCGGTTTACCTCAAACGCGTGAGGTCAATTAACCACATAAATGCAATGATTGAACATATTTATCTTCCAGTAAAGAACTTCGGGTTTTTACTGGGTGTCGATATGGAGAACGCATCACTTTATGAAACGATTGAGAGAGAGACGGGGCTGCGACTAGAGGATAATTGTTTCCCGTCTATTGTGCTTGAAGCAGGGCTTGCTACGGATGAGGAGAAGCGCATCCTTAATATCGCAGGAGAAGCTGCGATGTTTATATTGAGTGAGACCGTTTATATGAGCACTGGTAAGCCAGTGCACTTTACTAAGCAGGTGATGTTGGGTGATTATTTCAAATACTTCTTTTCGATTAAGGCTAATCAACTCGGCATCAATTGGCGGGGACTTGAAGCCGTTGAGTGTAGAAAGCAATAGGTTGAATAATGGTTAAAGTGGAGAGCGCTGTTCCATTGTATAAGCAGATCGTTCACGATCTTGTGAGTCGAATAGAAAGTGGCGTATATAGCGAAGGGGATAAGCTTCCTACTGAGACGGAGCTTATGGAGGAATATGGCGTTAGTCGTATTACTGTTCGATCGGCAATCAAGGAACTAGAGGATGCCGATATCGTTGAGCGCACGCGAGGGAAAGGGACTTTTGTTACCACGACACGCAATGCCTATGCAGCCGATGACCAGGAAAGCTTCACCCATTCCTGCATTCAAGAAAATAAAAAGCCTTCTACCGTAGTGCTCGAAGTAGCTTGGATTTATCCTACGCTGCGCGATGTGCGTTTTCTTCAGGTCCAGGAGGACGAGAATATTCTTCAGACTAGACGTTTGCGCTTAGTCGATGGCGTGCCAACGATGTTGGAAACCAATAGCTACACTCCTTCTCTTGCCTTTTTGGAACATGAAGATTTATCGGGTTCTCTACTTGAGGTGCTGGGAAGACGCCATATCGAACTTGGCAATAACGAGCGAACGTTGCAGGTGTGCTTTGCAAGTGCTTACGAGGCAGAACATTTGAATGTAAAGCCGGGATCTGCCCTTTTATTATTTGTAGATAAGCGTTGCAGCGCGCAGGGAGTGCCATTGTTTATTTCGCGGCAGGTGTACTGCACTGAGCGCTTAAAGTTTTATCTCTAGCGAAAGCCAAACCCCGGATCTTTCTTAACCGAATAACAAGAGATTGAAAACGCCCCGACAAAGGGGCGTTTTTTTGCCGTTTACGGGCGAATTATTACCGCTTAGGAAGCTCGATTGATCTGTCTTGACAAAGCGAAAGTTTCGAGGATACTGTAGATAACAATACAAAATATAACGTTCTATTAACAGATGATTGACTGAGATTGGGAGATAAATGAGGAAGTTGCTCTTGGCCAGCCATGGGCCACTTGCTAGAGCGATGCGTGAAACGCTCCAGCTATTTTGCGGTGAAGATCCTCGCGTTAAGGTGCTATGCGCATATGTCGATGAGGACACGATGGATGTAAACGAGTTGATAGATTTTTGGGACCGTTCTCGCGACCCAGCAGACCAGTGGATTGTCATCACTGATGTCTATGGTGGGTCAGTGAATAACGCTTTTATGGAAAGGTTGGGTGACGATTCTCTAAGGCTCATTGCCGGCATGTCGCTACCACTAGTGCTCGAAGTGTTTTCGAAATTGAGCACACTTGATGACGCCGAGCTCGCTGCATTGGTTTCAAGTGTCCGCCAAAAGGGCACATGCCTATGTTCGCTGCCAAATTCGGTAGAAGAAGACGAGGATTTTTGAGAAAGGAACAAAGATGATTAAGCTGCTGAGAGTTGACCATCGCTTGCTTCATGGTCAGGTTGCCATGACTTGGACGCAAGAGCTTGACACCAATTGCATTTTGATTGCCTGCGATGCGGTTGTGAAAGATGACGTGCGCAAGACGACGCTTAAGCTGGCACGTCCGGCAGGCGTCAAATTGGTTATCAAATCGGTCGATGATTCTATCGAGGCTCTTAGGAGCGGTGTGACCGATAAGTACCGTTTGTTCATTGTCGTTGAAAGCATCGAAGATGCTTACCGCCTGGCAAAGGGCTACAGCGAAATCGAGCATATCAACATTGGAGGAACGAAGCCGCGTGAGGGTGCAGATGTACGCCTATCTTCAACGGTTTTCGCTACCGATCGCGACGTGGAGCTTCTACATGAGCTCAGTGATGCCGGAATCGAGGTGGAGATCAGGCAGGTACCTAGAGACGAGAAGATTTTGATTTAAGCACATACAATAGAAAGGGGATCCCTCATGTTGACTCAAGCGATCCTTATCGGCCTCGTCGCAATGTGCGTGACATTTGAGTGGGCACTTGGCACTTGCCTTGCTTCTCGCCCGATTGTCACGGGCGTCCTCATCGGTCTTGTGATGGGTGATTTGCAGACGGGCATTATTGTCGGCGCCACGCTTGAAATGGTGTTCATTGGATCGGTTACCATCGGGGCGGCCGTTCCGCCTGACGTTATCACCGGTGGTATTTTGGGCACTGCCTTTGCAATTTCGACGGGTCAAGGCGCTGAAGTTGCGCTGACGCTCGCTTTCCCGATTGCGTCGCTTTATCTCATCATTGATAACGCGCTTACGCTGATCGTGATGCCGTTTTTCGTCCATAAAGCGGACGACTGCGTGGCAAAGGGCGACCTCAAAGGTATGGAGCGGATGCATCTGCTTGGTGGATTCATCGTCAAATCGCTTCCTCGCTTTTTCGTGTGCTCCCTTGCTTTCTATCTCGGAACGCCGGTTATGAACGCGGTGCTTAACGCAATTCCCGAGTTTGTAAGTAACGGCCTGGTTATTGCGGGTGGATTCATCCCTGCGCTCGGCATTGCACTGCTCGCTTCAATGATTGTCAACAAGCAGACTGCTATTTTCTTCGTGCTCGGGTTTGCGCTCTGTGCCTACATGAGCATTCCAATCCTTGGTATTGCCATCATTGGGCTTTGCCTCGCAGTAATTCTCGTGGTGGTCCAGCCAAACTTCATTGCTCAGACGCCACAGCTTAGTTCGGAAGGGAGCTTCGACGATGACGACTTCTAATGACACCAGTTCCAACAAGATTACAAAGCGTGATCTAAAATCGGTATTTTTCCGTTCGCTTACGATGGAGTACTCCTGGAACTACGAGCGCCAGCAGCACATGGGATACTGCTTCTCCATGCTTCCCATCATTCGTCGCGTGTATAAGAATAAGGATGACCAGGCTGCTGCTGCTAAGCGTCACATGGAGTTCTTCAACACCACTCCTTATGTCTCAACATTAATTCTGGGCATTTCGGCAGCGATGGAAGAGGCAAACGCTAACGAAGAGGATTTTGACGAATCCTCCATCAACAGCGTAAAGGCCGCTCTTATGAGCCCGCTGGCCGGCATCGGCGACTCTCTGTTCTGGGGAACGTTGCGTGTCATCGCCACTGGCTTGGGTGTGTCGCTTGCTATGCAGGGTAACATTCTCGGCCCGCTTCTCTTCCTTGTCGTATTCAATGTTCCGCATTATCTGATTCGTTGGTTCTGCCTAAAATGGGGCTATGGATTCGGAACCAGTTTCTTGAGCAAGATCGAGAAATCTGGTCTTATGCCAAAGCTCACTATGGGGGCTGCAATTCTCGGTCTTATGGTTATCGGCGCTATGGTGCCCAACCTTGTATCGGTCAGCGTGGCTGGTTCTCTCGGTACCGGCGACAGTGCGCAGACTATCCAAAGCATCATCGACGGTATCATGCCGAGCCTGCTGCCGCTGCTTGTGACACTTGGAGTTTACGAACTCGTCCAGCACAAGGTCAAAATTGCTTGGATTCTCGTTATTCTCATGGCGGTTGGTATCGTCGGCTCCTTCTTCGGAGTGTTTGCAATCTAAATGGTTGATTTCGCCGTCTGGCCCAATTGAATTAGAAAGGTATATCTCATGGTTTCATTTGATGAACAGGCAATTCTCGATAACGGTGCTTATATCTACAATCAACGTGCCGAAATTGAACGCATTGCTGACGAAATTTGCGAAAAGGGTTTCGATTCGATTTTCTTCACCTCGTCAGGTGGCTCGCTTGCGATGATGCAGCCGTTTGACTATATGGTTTCTGTTATGTCCGATATTCCCGTCCAGTCCCAAGTTTCGGCAGATTTCCTCACGGTTGGCAATCGGCGCATCGGTAAGGGGACCTTGGCGTTCATGGCGTCCAAGTCGGGCGACACCAAAGAGACGGTCGCGGCGGCAAAGGCGGCAAAAGACGCAGGCTGCACCATTGTCTCTACGCTTGGCGTGGACGGTTCACCGCTTGGTGAACTTTCCGATTATGGAGTGATCTATAAGCAGGGTCGTCCTATGGAGCTCGTGCTGTACCTTCTGATTGGAAAGATTCTCAAGAACAGGGGCTTTTTCGATGACTACGATCGCTTCGCTGATGAGCTTGTGAATCTCCCCGCTGCTCTCGTTTCCGTCGGCAAGAACGCTGACGAGATGGCTCGCGCATATGCTCTGAAGCACAAGGACGATCCGTATCAGATTTGGATTGGTTCTGGCAATCTGTGGGGCCCCACGTATTCGTTTGCCATGTGCGTGCTCGAGGAGTCCCAATGGCTGCGCACCAAATCCGTTACATCGCCTGAGTTCTTCCATGGCACTATCGAACTTGTTGAGCCGGGCGTTTGCGTCGCGCTCGCAATGACGGAGGCGCAGACTAGGCCTCTTGATGAGCGCGTTGTACGCTTCTGTAAGCAATATGCGGATGATTTCACCGTATTCGATACACATGATTATGAGTTGCCGGGTATCAGTGATGAATTCCGCTGGATGCTTTCTCCGGTGGTGCTCAATGCCATTCTCTCGCGTGTGAGCAAGAATTTCGAGGAAATTCGTGACCATTCGCTCGACATCCGCCGTTATTACCGCAAGGTCGAGTACTAATAAAGACCGTACGTGATGGGAGGCGTTGAGGTGAAAATCGCAGCAATTGGTGACAACGTTATTGATCGCTATCTCAACAAAGGCGTTATGTATCCTGGTGGCAATGCCGTAAACGTCGCTGCCCATGCAAGCATGCTTGGCGCACAGGCTGCGTATATTGGGGAGATCGGCAACGACCTGGGAGGGCGAATAATCACCGATGCCCTTTCTTCGCTGAACGTTGACCTTTCGCAATCATGCATGCCTGAAAAAGCAACAACCAAGACTTGCGATGTAAATGTTTACAACGGTGAACGTGTCGAAGTTGGTTACGATACGGGGGCTTGCTGGGCGCACAAAACCCATATCAACGATTCTGATGTCAAGTTTCTTCAGGGATTCGATGCGGTTTTTACCAGCGTCAATGCAAAGCTGCAGGATGATGTGCACCTAGTTCAAGATCTTCCCGCTGTGGTGGTTTACGACTTTTCCGTTAAAGATAAGTATCGAACCGACGCATATTTCGATCTTGTTTGCCCTGCTACAACCCTTGGTCTGTTTTCCTGTTCCGGCGAGAGCGATCAACAGATTCAAGTTCTATTGAAGAGGGCCATAGAGCATGGTTGTCGCTACACGATTGCTACACGGGGATCTGCAGGGCCTGTGTTCTTTGACGGTTCCCGATGGTACCAGGGAAATATAAGACCCGTAGATGCGCTTGACACCATGGGCGCGGGAGATTCGTATATCGCTGCGTTTGTTGTGAGCTGTCTCTCGCATGGCTGGAGTAAAAAGCAACCGCTCGATGCGGAGATCATTCGGGATGCAATGGAATTCGCTGCTGACTATTCAGCTAAGAATTGCCTTAAACCCGGCGGCTTTGGATTCGAGCATAAACTCGCCGAGATGAAAGACGGCCAAGCTTCCATTTCCTAGAAAGGTATTTTTTTAGGTCATTAAGTATTAATACGTAGTGAAATGACAAGTTGTCAATTGAAACGAATTTCACTCTATTAAACGAAGGGATATTAGATATGTTCAATTTCGATGAGCCTCGTTACGAGAAGGTTGTGAGCGATGCCCTCGCTCTCCGTCCTCAGATTGAGGCTGCCGTGGACGAGGTCTGCGAGCAGGGTTATTCCAACATCTTCTTCATCGGCTGCGGCGGCACCTGGGCCCACACGCTCCCGATGAAGTATTGGGTCGAGACCACCACGGCCGACGTCGACGTCCACTGCGAGATCGCCGCTGAGTTCCTCGCGTGCCCGCCCAAGGCCTTCAACAAGGACTCGGTCTGCGTCTTCTCCACCCGTACCGGCACCACCCCCGAGATCATCGAGGCCGCCAAGTTCTGCCAGGAGCAGGGCGCCCGCACGCTGATGTATGTCTCCAACGACAACACCCCGGCCACCGAGTACGCCGACTACAAGTTCTTCAGCTTCGCCGAGGACGACGTCCTGTGCGAGGCCATCTACACCTACCAGATCACGCTGGTCGCCCGCTTCCTCAAGAACGCCGGCGCCTTCCCCAAGTACGACACCTTCATGGAGGAGTTCGGCAACATCGCCCCGTACCTCATCAAGGCCAAGGACGCCCAGGACGAGCGCTGCGCCGCCATGGCCGAGGACTTCAAGGACACCGACTACCACATGGTGATCGGCTCCGGCATGCTCTGGGGCGAGGCCTACGACTACGCCATGTGCATCCTCGAGGAGATGCAGTGGATCAAGACCAAGTCCATCCACGCCGCCGAGTTCTTCCACGGCACCATCGAGCTGTGCGAGGAGGGCACGAGCCTCATCATGCTCTACGGCGAGGACGACACCCGTAAGCTCATGGACCGCGTGGACAACTTCACTCACATGCTCGCCGACGAGAAGGGCGTCCATGTCCGCGTGAACAAGTTCGACACCGCCGAGGTCGAGCTGCCGTTCAGCGACCCCGAGTTCCGCAAGATCGTCTCCCCGATGGTCACCTACACCATCACCGAGCGCCTGAGCTGCCATCTCGAGCACGTCCGCAACCACCCGCTCACCACGCGTCGCTACTACCACCAGATGAACTACTAATCCTTTCAAATTGCTGCTGTTGCCTGCAGGAGAGCTGTTCTGAACGTCTCGCCTGCAGGCTTGTTTCTGGGGTTAATCAGAATAGTTGCCCAGTACCTCCTAGTTGCGCTGGTCGCATTTTGGCGTCTATGGACGAGCAAGCATTTGGCATTACGATGCTTGGTCGTCCGCTGTTTACGAGCCTGTTTGTCGGCTTGATCCTTGGCGATGTCCAGCAGGGAGTTATCGTCGGCGCTGCTTTGGAGTCTATGTTCATGGGCGCCATCATGGTTGGCGCGGCGGTTCCTCCCGAGGTCTATGCCTCCGGCGTGCTTGGCTGCGCGTTTGCCGTCATTACGGGTGCGGGCACGGCAACTGCCGTCGCGCTCGCCCTTCCCGTCTCCGTCTTCCTTCTCTACTCCGTGATTAACTTTGCAACGCGTATTGTCGCAGCCCATCTGGGATACGACCTGGGAACCAAGTTCCTGCAGCAGTCCGAAGAGAACAACCTTATGTCTCGCATGACGCATGCTGCCGGTGTCCTCGGAATGACCGTTATCGGCGCCATGATTGCGGCGCAGGTCTCATTGTCCACTGCTTTGACCTTTGACGTGGGTGGTTCGGAGATTGTCCTGCAGGATCTGTTCGATTCGATCTTCCCCGGTCTGCTGCCCTTGCTGGCAACCTTTGCCTGCGTCGCCCTCTACAAAAAGGGCGTCAAGACCATTTGGATCATCTTGGGCATCTTTGCGATCTGCATTATCGGAACGGGCTTGGGAGTGTTCGCAGCGGCGTAATGTTGACTGCTATGCTCGCGCGTTGGATAACTAACTGACCGTTTGAAAACGGGGCTCGGCGTAAGGCCGGCCCCGTTTTTTATTTGAGGGATTTTCCGACCGTCCAATAGTCCAGGCCCATGCATCACTCACGTATCTCTCATCTCTCATTCGTCACTAATACGAGAGATAACTGAAAGACGAGAGATAAATATGAGAGATAACTGAGCAGCAAAGAGACAGGCAATCATGGTATTATCTCAATACCGATTGTTCTACCAGCAAAAACATGTTTATATGAAACAGATGGCAGACATCTTATCCTTTATCTCTCACTCATTTCTAATATGAGAGATAACAGAAAGATGAGAGATAATTACGAGAGATAACTGAGAGACGCAGGAAATCTATTCGCGGCATTCTTCGCAGAACCGAGCGAAAGGACGTGCAGATGAACGAAAACGAACTGACCGGTCTGCTCGAGTCTTTAAGGCGCATGGGCTCGGACGATCTTAACGTCGAGGTCAAGGAGAGCGCCACGACGCTTTCCCGCGACGTATGGGAAACAGTCAGCGCTTTCGCAAACACCGCCGGCGGCATCATCGTACTCGGAGTGAGCGAGCGCGCGGGTTTTGTTCCAGTTGCAAACTTTGAGACCGAGAAAGTGCTCAACCAATTCGTGGCGGGCATGGGCGATGCCGGCGGTCGCGGAAAGCTGGCCAATCCGCCCAAATACACCATTGAGCGCGTGGAGCTTCGGGGTACCGTTGTTCTCGTTATCACGATTGAGGAGCTCGACCCGTCTAGCAAGCCTTGCTATGTCATAGAGCGGGGCGCTCAAGGTGGCAGCTACAAACGCATCGATGACAAAGATGTCCCGCTTTCGTCGACCGAGGTGCTCGCGTTGGCGTCATACGGTCGAGCGACTCCGAGCGATCGCGACGCGGTGGCGGGCGCGGGCGCGGACGATCTCGACGAGACGCTGGTCGACCGTACGATAGATCGGGCTTTCTCGTTGACGCCCCGGGCAATGCGCGGCGCGCCGGACAAACAAACGAAGCTGGAGCGCCTAAATTTCCTTGATTCCCAGGGCAATGTCACCAAGGCTGGACTCCTAGTTGCGGGCACCTACCCTCAGCAGTTTTATCCCAAGCTCTTTATCGACATGGCTGTCTATGCGGGGACCCGGAAAGGCACGGCGGGGTCGCTGAGGTTCATGGACCGCACAATCTGTGAGGGAACGTTGGGCGAGATGATCTCGGATGCTGTCGCGGCCGTCGCCAAGAATTTGCGGCGAACCTCGACCGTCCAAGGCGTCTCGCGTGTCGACTCGCTGGAGATTCCCGAGGAGGTTCTGCGCGAGGCAATCGCCAACGCCGTAATCCATCGAGAATACGGGGATCGGTTCTGTGGACAATCGATTGCCGTCGACGTCTTTGACGATCGTGTCGAGGTGACGAATCCTGGCGGCCTTTACGGGGGAAAGACTCGCGAGAACTTGTTTGACGGCAGCTCCCGATGCCGTAATGCAACGCTCGTGAAACTCATGTCGATTGTTCCACTGCCGGATGGCGCAGGCTCGCCGGCTGAGGGAAATGGCTCGGGCATCCCGATGATGATCGATGCCATGCGCGCACATGGTCTGGTAGGGCCCCTGTTCTGCCCGGGGTTCGATCGGTTCAAGGTCGTACTTTACCGTTCAAAGATCGAGCCGGTCGATCATGGCGGGGACTTGATTATGACGGCACTCAGGCGCTACGGCGAATTGGGGACGCGCGAACTGGCGGAGCGCACGGGACTCACGGTTTCCCAGGTTAGGGTACGCGTCAATGCACTCATTGCACAGGGTGAGCTTGAGCCGACGGCGCCGTCGACAAGCCGCAACCGCAAATATCGACTGTCAGAGCGCGTGGAATAAATGCGTTAGTGGACGAGGCGACCCATTAATCGACTCTCGATTGGCGCCCACTAAGGTAAAGCGGTTGTTGCTCAGTCGACGGTGATGCTGAAGACTCGGCTTACGCCGGCATGGCCCCGAACTCGTCCATCAAGAACAGCCTAAGAACCAGCTTGATGACATATCCCGGTTTGACTTCAGCCGTGCCAAAGACGCTGCGCTCGGCGAGCTCGCTGCAGTATGCATAGATGTCGCGGATAAGGTCCGCGCCCGAAAGCGTAAACATGTAGCCTGCGTCCGAAAGCGCATTGGGTGCGGCGGGCAACTTGGCCATGTGGCAGAACGTTTGCAGGTCGGGCGCCATAACATTCTGGTAGTCGAGGTGGCCGCTGGCATCCCGTGCGGCAAGTTCCAATTGGCGCACAAAATTCAGCGCCGCCGCTAACACAAAGCTCGGCGTAGGCGCATTGACGTCCTGAGTGGTCGCCACAAGCCTGCCCGCCGCCTGCGTGACAAGCCAGGCGACCTCGCGTTGGCAACGCACGGCCTTGCGCGTAACCGGCTTGATGGACGAAGAAGAAACGCTCCCCTTAGGCGAATTCGAAGCAGCCATAGGGCCCTCCCATGAACGACCCGGTCCAACAAGCCCGGATGAAACACGTGCTACATCAGTATACAGGGAAGTGGGGTAGCGGGGTACAAGCGCACCAGCGGCAAACCGAGAGCATCAACAATGTGCCTCCGCTCTATTTGGACGATGGTACGTGGGTCATTAAGTACTCGGTCCAAGCGCCGGGTACCGTTGGTTTTCGAGACCAGAATTACAACCGTAAAATGCTCAACTGCATGGAATGTGACGTCCCAGTCGGAGTCATATTTGCAACCGAGGTGGGCTATAAGGTGCTCGGCCTTGCGTTTGTTGAGCGGTTCGAGCCCGAAAACGGATGGTTTGTTCTGCACGGTCCTGTTCATAAAGGCGGACCGGACCCTCGTTTTGCGCCCGACATGAGTTATCTGAAGCACATACCCGTCGATATTGAGTTTGCCGGACAGGGTGCGACCGACGATGAAATTTGGCTTTGGCGGTCTTTTACGATCGTGCTGTTTGATCGGATCGCGTGGCGATGCAATCTCGCACACGCCTGCCGGTGCATGCTCTTCCTGATTTGTATAGCGAGAGGGGAGCGAACGTGAGCTGGCGAGGCGATATTGCGATGGGGAAGTACGGAAAACTGCCGTGCGCCCTTATAGACAACAAAATGTTTCCGAGCGTAGAAGTTGATTGCGGGTCGTTTGTCGTCGCCTGTCCTTGCTGCGGCTCGCAAATACCGTGCCTCGACATTCGGTTCATCGATGCGTGCGACAGACTTAGCGACGAAGTGAGAAAACGGACAGGCGTTCATATGCCGGTGTATCAGGAGAAATGCCCTGTTTGTGGCCTCGATATCGTGTACGACGCCGGCGACGAGGGATAGGTGATGCGGAGGAGCTGGCTGTGAAGGCATCTCTGTCCCTATAAATAAATCCCCTCACCGAGCTGCTTGTGGAACTTGGCGTGATGGTCGCGTGCCCAGGTAAAGAGCGCCTGGTCAAAGTCGGTGCGTGTGGCCGGGACGCCGAAGACGCCGGCAACTTCGACGCGCACAAACTCCAGTGCCGGCAGTTTGTTGATGGCAGTGAGGGCAAACGGGGACGAGGGCTCCTCGAACAGATAGCGGCTGCCTTGCAGCGCGTCGCAACTGGTGCACGTGTTGCCGAGCGACGGGGCTTTGGAGGCTCGCGCGCCTACGGGCTTGTAGCCGCAGCGCTTAGAAAGATAGTCGCGGATCTCGCCCGGCACGCAGCCAAGAGCGGGCACGATGGCGAGTGCGTTGGCGTTGGCCGTGTCGATGGTAATGTGCCCGGCTTCGTTGGGCGCGTGCGCGATGGCGATGCCCTTGTCGTCATCGGTTCGATAGGGAATGCCGAAGGCCGCGACCGAGGTCTCTTTGTGACACTTCCAGCATTCGCGCTTGCCCAGTACTAGATATATATACGGCGCCGAGTGGTCGGATCGGTCAACACCGGGCAGCCACTCGGCAAAGGGCTCGGGGTTGACGCCGCTGGGTACATACCAGATCTTCTTGGTCCGGTCCCATTTGGCGCCCAGCGCCTTGGCTTCTTCTTTGTGCGAAAAGGGGACATCGAGCTCGGTGCGCATGGCGGCTCCTTGGTGCTGCAGGTGCAAGTGGCTCAAGGATACCGCAGGGCGCAGACATCGCGGCGTTTTGCTGAGAAGTTGCGGTGCGGACTGATTGGTTATGCCGATGGATAGATTGGCAAGTAGATGGTCGGCTTTTGACCAGTTGGGCGGTTGGAGCAGTTTGCGGCGCAGTTTTGTGCCTGGCTATTGTTGATGTTGGGGTATTGAATTTGTTTGGCAGCCATTCGTCAGGTGAATTGATGTTACGTTGCGATGACGGTTGGAGCCGCCAGCGGATTTGGCGACATAAAACAAAACAGCCCAGAGACATAGCCTCTGAGCTGTGAACATTTGGTGGGCGTTAGAAGATTTGAACTTCTGACCTCTTCCGTGTCAGGGAAGCGCTCTCCCCCTGAGCTAAACGCCCGATCAAGGGTGCGCAAGCGCGCAAGGGATAATATAACGGAGCCTGAACTCGGTGGCAAGAACATTTTTTAAAAATCGCTTACATTGTGGAATTCGGGGGTCTTGTCATATCCATTTCAAAAGAGCCTGCTGCCGCGATTTGGCTGTCGCATAATGCAAGGCCGTTGCGGTGTCGAGCTATGGAAAGACGCCTGCGGAATTGTCCTACCGATAAGCGGACAAGCCTCCAGCTGGTGCCTTCACCGTGGTAAGGTAAGCCGAATTGTTTCCAGGCTGTTTCGGGGGAGTGGAATGAGCAAAGAGTGTGTCGAGCAGGTCGAAGGCGCAGGGGCTTCGGTGCCGATGATCGATATATCGAACATTGATGTGCCCGAGGGCACCGACGAGCTCAGCCGCAGCACCCGCCGTGCATGGCGTGAGCGCCTTAACGATGCGTCGTCGCGCAGGATGGCGTTGGGCGTGTTGGCTACGCTCGTGGGTGGCTCGTTTTGGGGCTACTCGGGCACCAGCGCGAGCTTCCTGTTCGATACCTACCATGTCGATACGCTGTGGCTCATGAGCGTGCGCCAGATTCTTGCCGGCCTGCTCTTTATGGTCGTGGTCGTCGCGCGCGACCGTGCGCGTCTGGTCAAGCTTTGGACGACACCGGCCGACCGCAAGCAGCTGTTGCTCTTTACCGCCTTTGGCCTGCTGTTCAACCAGTTTTGCTATCTTTCGGCCGTGCGCCTGACCAACGCCGGAACCGCGACGGTCCTTCAGTGCCTGCAGCTGGTCATCATCATGGGATATACCTGCATCACCGATCGCCGCAAACCGCGCATGCGCGAGGTTATCGGTATCGGCCTGGCCCTTGGCGGCACGTTTTTGATCGCCACCGGCGGCGATCCCACGAGCCTGAGCATCTCGCCGCTCGGTCTGGTGGCGGGTCTTATGTGCGCGGTGAGCGCCACCTGCATGGCGGTGATTCCCGCCAGGATTCTGCCCGAATACGGCAGTCCCATCGTTACGGGCTCAGCCATGCTCACGGCTGGTATCATCACCTGCACCATCGTGCAGCCTTGGGCCCATATGCCGGCGCTCGATGCCGCCGGCGTCGAGGCGCTCGCGGTGTTTGTGGTCGTGGGCTCGTTTTTGGCGTACATGCTCTATATGCAGGGCGTCAAGGACATCGGCTCGGTGCGTGCGAGCTTGATCGGAACCGTGGAGCCGGTCTCGGCGACCATCACGAGTGCCGTTATGCTGGGCACGGTGTTTTTGCCGACCGATCTTATCGGCTTTGCCATGATCATCGTGATGATGTTCCTCACGGTGTAGCTGGCGCCGCCGCCAAGACAGAAAAGGTGTTGTGCCGCATTTTCGCCAATTGACGTCCGTGTCTGGAGTTTAGCTGTCGATGCCCAAAATGCCATAAACTGGTAACGTTATGGACTTTTTCATTGCGACTCAATTGCGAGGATTTCTTTATGGCTGGTAATCACTTTAAGGGCGGCGATAGCGGCCGTCCTGCAGTTCCGCCGCGTCCGAACGGGGCTGGTAAGGCCGGCACGCCGGGCGGCGCTGGACAGGGCGGTTCCGGTAAGCGCGTGTCCCCGGGCGAGACGGCGATGTTTACCGCTCTGTACGAGCAGTCTCAAAAGGCAAAAAAGACCGGCCGTGCAAGAGGGAATGTCTTTGCGGGCGGTGCAACCTCCACGTCGCAGCCGAGCGGGGCTCCTTCGGCATCTGCGAACAACGCAGGTGCTGCCAACGCCGCGAATACCGCCGGCAACGTTAATGCCGGCAAGGCCGCCAACAATACTCCCTCTGCCGGTGGCGCGGGGCTTACGGGTAACCTTGGCACGATTTACACCGGCGCCTCCGAGACTGGCACGTTCGCCCGCCTGGATGATAGCGGTGCCGAGTTTGCGGGCTCGGGTTCCAAGGAAGATTATTACGATTTTGGCTTGAACTACGGTAGCGACACTTCGTCGAGTTCGACCTCTGACGGCTTGGTCCGTCATCGCCATCGCAAGGGCGAGCGCAAAAAACGTCACACTGGCGCCATTATTGCCGCCGTAGTCGCGGTGCTTCTCGTTGTGCTTGGCGCAAGCGGCTTTATGCTGCTTAACTCGGCAAAGACCGTAAAGAGCGAAGCGAAGGAGGCTGTCGAGATCGTCGGTGGCCTTAAGGACAAGGTCACGTCGGGCGATTTTTCGACGCTGCCTGACGACGCGAAGAAGATTGATGAGCTTTGCGACAGCATGAAGGCGGAGACCTCGAGCCCGCTGTGGACGGCGGCTTCGTTTATCCCGGTGTATGGCAGCGACATCAATGCGGCCCGCACCATGATCGACGCCCTGTCCGATGTCTCGAGCAATGCGCTGGTTCCCATGGCCGATAACCTTTCGCAGGCCACGCCCGGCAAGCTGTTCCAGGACGGCATGATTAACGTGTCCGCGCTGCAGGCGGTCGCCGATTCGCTTTCCAGCAGCTCGAAGGTGTTCAAGAGCGCCAACGAGAAGATCCAGGGCATTGGCGATACTCATATTTCCCAGGTGACCGAGCTGGTCGATAAGGCCAAGGACGGCTTTGCCACCCTCAACGGCGCGGTTGACGCGGCGGAGAAGGTCGCCCCCGTCCTTCCCCAGATGCTCGGCGCCAACGGCCAGACGCGCAACTACCTTGTGTACGCCATGAACAACGTCGAGATTCGTGCCTGCGGCGGCTTTGGCGGTTCGCAGGGCCTGATTTCGGTCACCGACGGCCAGATGTCGATTGGCGAGTTTGTTCCCCGCATTGGACTCAGCGAGGATGAGGCAGTCGAGAGCGTCGACGAAGAGGATGAGGCGCTGTTCGGTAACCACAGTAACCTGTACAACTCGGGCAATACCTATTCGCCTGATTGGCCCCGCAACTCGCAGCGTGTCGCAGCCCTGTGGAAATCTCAATATGGCCAGGACGTTGACGGCGTCGTGGGTATCGACCCGGTGTTCCTGCAGTATCTGCTGGGCCTGGTCGGTAACGTGTCGCTGCCCGACGGAACGGTTGTCGACGGCACCAACGCCGCAAAGGTCCTCATGCACGATGTGTACTGGAACTATCCGGTCGAGGAGTCGGACGGCATCTTTGCATCCGTCGCCAGCGCTGCCTTCGACAAGATCCTTGGCGGTATCGGCGATGTCGATGTTACGAAGCTTGTCAGCGCCGTTGAGCGCGGTGCCGAAGAGGGCCGCCTGATCGCGTGGATGAAAAACGATGACGAGCAGAACGCTATCAAGGAGATGAACATCGACGCCTCGCTGCCCGATCCGGATGACCCGAGTGAAGATCCCGTTGCTGGTGTCTACTTTAACAACCTGAGCTTCTCCAAGCTCGACTGGTACCTGAATGCCGATACGCAGATTGGCCAGGGCATCAAGAACGGTGACGGCACATGCTCGTATCGCATCACCGTTACCCTGACGAACATCATGACGCAGGAGGAGGCCGGCAAGCTGCCCGACTACGTCGCGGCGAGCGCGCCCGATGCCGCGCGCGACGACGAGCGTCTGAATGTCTCGTTGTTTGCCCCGACGGGCGGCAACATTACTGATCTGACCGTCGAGGGCACCCAGTTTGGTCTTGGCGCCGCTACGTGGCATGGAATCCCCTTCTATTCGGGCACCGTTGACCTGCATGCTGGCGAGACGACGACGATCACATATACGCTGACCACGTCAGCCGAGGCGGGGGACAAGCCGCTTACGCTGCGTCAGACTCCTACATGCCAGGCGGCTCGCGACAGCGCGTCGGCGTAGGGTTTTTCTGGTAGCGCAGATAATCGAGTACCATTTTGGGGCGGACAGGCAATCTGTTCGCCCCTATTTTGTAAGGAGAGCGCATGAAGTACTTTGGCACCGACGGCTTCCGCGGTGAGGCTAACGTTGGGCTGACGGTAGAGCACGCTTATAAGATTGGCCGTTTTGTGGGCTGGTATTACGGCGCCAACCGCGAGCGCAAGGCGCGCGTCATCGTGGGTAAGGACACGCGTCGCTCGAGTTATATGTTCGAGGCGGCGCTGGTGAGTGGCCTGGTCGCGAGCGGTGCGGACGCCTATATGCTGCACGTGATCCCCACACCGGGTGTAGCGCATCAGACCGTGGAAGGCTGCTTCGATTGCGGCATCATGATCAGCGCGAGCCACAACCCGTTTTGCGATAACGGCATTAAGCTCGTCAATAGCGACGGTTTTAAGATGGACGAGGACGTACTGGAGCTCATCGAGGACTACGTCGATGGCAAGAGCGAGGTGCCGCTGGCCACGGGCAACCACATCGGCGCCACGGTGGACTACATGCAGGGCCGCAACCGCTACATTGCCTCGCTCATCGCCAGCGCGAACTTTTCGCTGCAGGGCGTCAAGATCGGCATCGACTGCGCCAACGGCTCGGCGTCCTCGGTGGCCAAGCCGGTGTTCGACGCGCTGGGCGCCGACGTGCGCGTGATCAATGCCGCGCCTGATGGTTTTAACATCAACGTCGACTGCGGCTCCACGCATATGGAGCGTCTGCAGCGCCACGTGGTGGAGCAGGGCCTGGACGTGGGCTTTGCCTACGACGGCGATGCCGACCGCTGCCTGGCCGTGGACGAGCGCGGCCGCGTGGTCGATGGCGACCAGATCCTGTACGTGTGCGGCGTGTACCTGAACAAGCACGGTCGCCTTTCGGGCGGTACCGTGGTTCCGACGATTGCCAGCAACTTTGGCCTGATCAAGTCGTTGGAGCTTGCCGGCCTAAGTGCCGTGACCAGCGGTGTGGGCGACCGTCACGTGTATGCCAAGATGCGCGAGGGCGGTTACAGCCTAGGCGGCGAGCAGACGGGCCATACGATCTTTGGCGATATCGAGCGCACGGGCGACGGCATTATGACCTCGCTGCGCGTGATGGAAGTGATCCGCGCCGAGCGCGAGACGCTCTCGCAGCTCACGGCTCCGTGCAAGCTGCTACCGCAGGCGCAGGTGGCCGTGCGCGTGGCGGACAAGGACGCCGCGCTCGAGAACATGGGCGTGCAGAACGCCATCGCCGAGGCCGAGGCTGCGCTGGCAGGCGAGGGCCGCGTGCTCGTACGCAAGAGCGGAACCGAGTCGGTTATCCGCGTGCTGGCCGAGGCGCCCGACCAAGTATCCGCCGATGCCGCCATGAAGCGCATCGCCAACGCACTCGAGGCTCTGTAGTTACGCGGTTTTACCAAACCGCGTAACTGCTCGACGCTGCAAACGCCCCTAAGCGGCAATCTGACGTTCAATTTCAAGGGCGCGACCAGAAGGTCAGCGCCCTTTCATTTCACGTCACCTTGCTCGCTTAGGGTCGTTTTCGCTGACGTTGCCAAGACATTGGCGTCAACATAGTTGGCGTTGGCGATGGCGTGCTGGTCAATCCTTACAGCTCGTACAGCGTGGTGAACTTGTCCTGCAGGTAGCTGCAGTAGTAGCGGGCATCGAACGCCATGCCGCACGCGCCCTTGATGAGCTCC
>CAUHHV010000007.1 GCA_959606065.1 uncultured Collinsella sp. | reverse complement strand
GGCGCCACGTCTTATTGCTGGCATAGGCAAGGCCCGCCACGCTCACCATCTCGCTATAGGCAAGATGGGCACCGCGACGGCGGCACATGATGCGATAGGCGGGATCGGTCACGCCCGCCATGGGAGCCATAAGGAACGGCTGCTCGGCATAGGCGCCAAGCAACCGCTTGCTGTATTCAGAAAGTGCCATGGACCTACTCGTCCACCTTGAGAATCGCCATAAAGGCCTCCTGCGGAACCTCGACCGAGCCGATGGCCTTCATGCGCTTTTTGCCCTCTTTCTGCTTCTCGAGCAGCTTGCGCTTTCGCGAGATATCGCCGCCATAACACTTGGCCAGCACGTCCTTGCGGCGCGCTTTGACGGTAGAGCGGGCAATGATCTTGTTGCCGATGGCGCCCTGGATAGGCACCTCGAACAGCTGGCGCGGAATGATTTCCTTGAGCTTGTCGCACAGACCGCGGGCCAGGCCATAAGCCTTATCCTTGTGCACGATAAACGACAGCGCGTCCACCTCGTCGCCCGAAAGCAGGATGTCGAGCTTGACGAGCTCGGAGGGGCGATATTCGTTGAACTCGTAGTCGAGCGAGGCGTAACCCTTGGTGCGGCTCTTGAGCTGGTCAAAAAAGTCCAGAATGAGCTCGGCAAGCGGCATGTCGAAACGCATCTCGACCGATTTGCTCGTGAGATGGATCATGTCGGTTGTAATGCCGCGATGCTCGATAGCGAGCTGCATGACGGCACCCGTATACTCGGGCGGACAGATAATCTTGGCCTTGAGGTAGGGCTCCTCGATGCGCTCGATGCGCGTAGCCTCGGGCAGATCCTGCGGGCTGCGAACATCAATCATCTCGCCGTCGGTCTTGTAGACGTGATAGTCCACCGAAGGGCTCGTGGCAATCAGGTCCAGGTTGAACTCGCGCTCCAGGCGCTCCTTGACGACCTCCATATGCAGCAGGCCCAAGAAGCCAACGCGGAAACCAAAGCCGAGCGCCACCGAAGTCTCGGGCTCCCACACCAACGACGGGTCGTTGACATGCAGCTTATCGAGCGCGTCACGCAGGTTCTCGTAGTCCTTGTTATCGATCGGGAACAGGCCCGTATAGACCATGGGCTTAGCCTCGCGGTAACCGGGAAGCGGCTCGGGGCAGGGGTTCGACGCCCAGGTAAGGGTGTCGCCCACGCGAACGGCCTCGGGGTCCTTCAGGCCCGTGACCACGTATCCGACCTCGCCGACCGTCAGCGCGTCGACCGGCGTCTCGGCGGGACGCTTGACGCCCACGCCATCGACCAAAAAGTCGCCCTTTGCCTGCATCATGCGCAAGGTATCGCCCTTTTTGATGGAGCCGTCAAAGATGCGCACCGTGGCGACGACGCCACGATACTCGTCGAAGTATGAATCCAGAATGAGTGCCTTGAGCGGCGCATTCGCATCGCCCTTGGGCGGAGAGATCAGAAAGACAATGGACTCCAGCAGATCGTGGATGCCCTCGCCGGTCTTGCCCGAGACACACACGGCATCATCGGCAGGGATCGCCAGGTCATCCTCGATCTCGGTCTTAACCTCGTCGGGATGAGCCGAGGGCAGGTCGATCTTGTTGATGGCCGGCACAATGTCCAGATTGGCGTTCATGGCAAGCGTCGCGTTGGAGACGGTCTGTGCCTCGACGCCCTGTGTGGCGTCGACAACGAGCACCGCGCCCTCACAGGCTGCCAGCGAGCGCGAGACCTCATAGGTAAAGTCCACGTGGCCCGGCGTATCGATCAGATTGAACTGATACGTCTCGCCATCGTCGGCGTCATAGGACACGCGAACGGCATTGGACTTGATCGTGATGCCGCGCTCGCGCTCGATATCCATGGTGTCGAGCAGCTGCGACTCCATGTCGCGCTCGTCGACGGTATGGGTGAGCTCGAGAATGCGGTCACTGATCGTGGACTTGCCATGGTCGATGTGCGCAACAATCGAGAAGTTGCGGATGTGGGAAATGTCAATTGAAGTATTCATGCGGACTATCTTACCCGAGCGGTACAAAAAATGGAGCCTGTTCCATAAAACAGGCTCCATTTATGCGCGTAATCTGTGTGGTGTGAAATTTACAACTTAAGCGTTGATGCTGTTCACGAGCTTGGCAAGACCGGACTTGCGGTTGGAAGCCTGGTTCTTGTGGATAACATGCTTGGCGGCAGCCATGTCGAGACGCTTGGTGACGGTCTTGAGGGCAGCCTGGGCCTTCTCGGCGTCGCCCTCGGCGACGGCGGACTGGACGTGCTTGGTCAGCGTCTTGAGCTCGGACTTGACAGCCTTGTTACGCATGCGAGCTGCCTCATTGGTGCGGATACGCTTCTTCTGAGACTTGATGTTTGCCACTTCTGGAGTTCCTTTCGAGTTCCTTGCAAAAAATGTATGACACCTCTGAGACACGGTGAGGTCATGCAAGCGCCTACTATAGCACGCTCCCCCTCAAAGGGATAGAACGAATTTGTCAAATAGGCAGGTATCATCACGATTTTCTCAAGATGTTCGTAATCCAGAGCAAAAGCGCGGCCTCAGAATCGGCCGAACCCTTGAGCGCGAGCTCTACATCGACCGCCCCCTCGAGCGCCGCGACGAGCTCTGCCATCGAAAAGCGACGTGCCCAGGTCAAGTGATTCTTGACCTGCCAGGACTGGAGCTTGAGCGTTGCGGCCAGCTCACGACCCTGTCCGCGCGCATCGAGCGCCTTGGCGACGATAAGCTCGCGGATGCGGCCGCACAGCAACGTGTAAGTCCACACGTAGCTCTTGGCGGGCAATAGATTGAAAAGCTCGAGCGAGCGTCGCATGTCACGTGCCGAGACCGCATTGAGAAAGTCCCAGGGTTGAACCTCGGCCGTACGTACAATCCAGCGCTCAACGTCGGTAAGCTCAATCTGGGGCGCCTCGACCATCTGGGCAAGCTTAGCCAAGTCGTTATCGAGCATGCGAGTGTTCTCGCCCGAACGCGAGACGAGCTCCTCGGCGGCCGCCGTCGAGATCGACTTGCCGCGCTGCGTCGCCATCTGCTGCACGCGACGCGGTAGCTCCCAGCGTTTGGTGCCGGAGCAATCGATCACGGCCTTCTTATCGATCTTGGCGATCGCCTTATACAGGCGTGTGTTCTTGGCAAGCGAGTCGGCAATGATGAGGCAGACCGTTGTGGGGCTGGGACTCGCCAAATACTCGACAAGCGGCTCCGAGACCGCCTTGGCGAGCTTTGAACAGCCGTCAAGGATTACCAGGCGAAACTCGCTGCCCATCGGAAAGGTGTTAAGCGATCCGATAATCGACTCGATATCGGGGTCTTTGGTCATATCGCGCTCGTCGAGGTTGAACTCGACCATGCCCGTCTTTTCCAGACGCGCTTTCATACGCGAGACGGCGTGATCGCGCTTGACGCCGTCGGTACCGACGATCAGATATGCCGGCAGCAGACCGGTTTCGGACATTGCGCTCCCCTCCCGCAGGCCTTCGTATTCGCTCCGTGCCATTCTAGCCCAGGGGCCCACCACACGCCAACGATGTCGTCACGGTTGCTGGCATCGCATCGCAAAGCCATTCGCAGTCGGCGTGACGGTAATGTCGCCGTGTTCGATAGTGCACGCGAACACGGCGCCCGCTTCCTTAACGGCATCGATGCAGGCATCGGACGGATGGCCGTATCGATTCCCTTCGCCCGCACTCGCGAGGGAAAGCTCGGGCTTCAGGACGTCCAGCAACTCATCATCGACTGAAACCTTAGAGCCGTGATGCCCAAGTTTAAGTACGTCGATATCCCCCACCTCCTGCACGAATTCCCGTTCTTGGTCGATCTCGGCATCACCGGTGAGGAGCATACGCAGGCCCTTGCCTTCCTGAACATATGAGAGCAGCAGGACAAGCGAGTCCTCATTTCCCTCACCATCCACGGACTCGAATGGCCACATCACGCGGGCGCAAAATGAGCCGATATCGACCGTATCCCCACGGCGCACCTGCCGATACTCCACGCCAGGTCGGTTCAATACCTCGGCAGGAGCATCCTCCAGCGCATCCGCCGCCACGGCAATCGTACCGACCGGAAACTGTTCGAGCACGGCAGGCAGACCACCCCAGTGATCCTCATCCCAATGCGTCACAAAGACGGCATCGATATGGTGCACGTTATTGCGAACCAACGCCGCCACCACGCGCTCGTCGAGCCCGCAGTCGACGAGTGCCACTGCACCGCCCTGGCGGATAAGAATCGCATCGGCCTGGCCCACATCGAGCACCGTCACAGAAGGCGGAGCGAATCGATCCCAGTAGACGTACGGAATCGCAGCCAGGAACACCAGACATGCAAGCCCCACCGCCACAGGACGTGCACGGGGACGCGGCCACCAGACCAGCAGCACCGCCAGCAAACACGGCACTAGATAAATCCACATGCTATCGGGCGGCACGCTCACGGATGCACCCGGCACGGCGGCAAACAGCTGCTCGAAGAACAGCGCGCAACGGGAGGCAATCATGGGCACAACGAGCGCCCAAGTCCGCAACGGTGCCACGAGCGAAAAGGGAACCAGCACGATCGACACGGCAAGCAGTACGCTCACCACCGGACCGATGACCGCATTTGCCAGCGGAGCAATGAGCGAGAACGTACCGAAGGCAGGAATGGTAATGGGAAGTGTCGCCAGTTGCGAGCACAGCGTGACGGAAAGCATGCTGGCAACGTCTGATGGCACACCCAGCTCACCCAAAGCGTAGGTCGCATAGGGGCAAAAGCACAGAATGGCTAAGACGCTGGCACATGAAAGCTGAAAACCCATCTCGAACAGCACCGTCGGCCGCAGTAGCACAAAGATGGACATGGTAACAAAGAGTGCCGATGCGCCGTGCCGGCGACGCCCCGCGCCGTTTACGACAAGCGTCGCGAACACCATGCAGCACGCGCGCACGGCCGAGGGAGACGCGCCCGTAAAGGCAGCGTAGCCCACAAGCGTTATCGCCAATATCGCCCGCTGAAGACCACGTGAACACCGAGTCTTTTGCAATACGCCCTCGATTACAAACCCCACGATAGCCAAATGGCTGCCCGAGACGGCGATAAGATGCGCCGTTCCCGTCACCGAAAACCAATCGCCAGCCGACTGGGCGCGCAGCTCGGACGAACGACCACAGACGACACCGGCTATGAGCGCACGCGCCAGGTCGGTCGCAGGCGCGATGGACGCAAGCAGCCCATTTCGCAGCCGAAGCAGCGGGCCCGGAGAGCCCTCATCGACCGGCACAATCCGAACGGCTTGAACCTTGCGCACCTCGCCTCGGAGCACACGCGATCGTCCATACGCATCGTTCTCAAAACGTGAAACGCGACCGATAACACGCATGTGCGCCCCGACCCTGAGCTCGCGGTCACACGATAGGCGAACCGTTGCCAAGTTCTTGCCGTCCGCGCGTGCCTCGCAGGTATAGGAATACACGTCGTCGTTTATGGATGGATCACCCTGCACGACAAACTCGAGGCTGCTTGCCGCTCGAGCGTCGAGCGCCTTCGAGGCGCTTAGCGCGCCCACAGCCCACCACGCCGAGACGACCGCTCCCGCCACGAGACCGACGGACGCGGCATACAGCCACCGCTTCCAAGGGGCAAGCCGCGCACAAAATTGAGCCAGCACAACGAATACCGCCGCCGCAACGGGAATGGCCCATAGCAGCCCGACCGCCGGCGCCTGCTCCCTCAGCAGCACATCAGCGGCCACGTTGAGCACCAAGGCGCAGCTCATGCACACGCCGGCACACAGAGCCATCGTCCACGGCATCAAGGGCCGCGGAGGCATCACATGCTCGCGCTCTGTCGCACTCATACGCAGATGCAATCTTTGATTTTGGCAAGCTTCTTCTCGCCGATCCCCGACACACGCATCAGATCGTCAACCGAGGCAAAAGCACCGTTCTTTGTACGCTCATCGATAATCGACTGGGCCATGGAGGGGCCGATGCCCGAGAGCGTCTGCAGCTCTGCCGCACTTGCCGTATTGATGTTTACTAGGCCTGTTGCGCCACTCACGCCCGATGATGCGGAAGCCCCACCATCAACACCGGCTTCCGAAATGGACGCCTGCTGTTCCCCTACCGTTGGAACGTGAATTTTTTGTCCATCAGTGACCTTAGATGCCCGATTGAGCCCCGTAACGTCTGCCTCGGGCGCCAGCCCGCCGGCGGCATCAATCGCCTGAGCCACCCGAGCGCCGTCCTTGAGCCGATATACGCCGGGCGACACAACGGCGCCATCAACATCGACATAAACCTCTGCCGCGGCAGAAGCCTTTGTCGAAGAACCTTCGGATGTCTTTCCGCTTGAGGCATCACCGGATCCCGGCTCCACCAACGAGCCCGAACCGTCAGTGCGCTCAAACGACACGCCACCGGAACCACCGCCAAGGTTCGCCATCGCCAGTCCACTCGCCATCGCAATGACGACCAGTATCGCCATCACCACTGCCTTATGACCGAGTAGCTTGTCCGCCAAGCGGTCCATCCGTTTGACCCGTTCGTGTTGTTCGCGCTGCGCCATAGCAAAACCTCCCAACAACATCGTGTCAGGAAAAGAGTCCTGCAACAGCCATTCTCCAAAACCGGTTTTCGCGGTCAAACCAAAAGCCGACCAAAACCTTGCGAAATAATGTCCATTTATTCAGGCAAACGTCGACAAATGAACCGTTTATCGCCTAATGCCCAGATAGCAAAAGACCGACGATGCAGACGCATCGTCGGTCTATGCACAAAATTACTCGTGATCTTGGTAAATCTCACGCGGAGCAAGCTCCGAATGTTTGCGTTTTAAGGTCTTAGGGGCCTTATACGTGTTGCTCTCGAAGTCGATGTACTCGGTCTGCTTGAGCAGGCGCTCGATCATCTCCTCGTGATCGAACAACTCCCAGGCCTCATGCACGGCATCGAGTTTAGCGTGCGTCTCGGGACGGCGCGGCATAAACAGCGTGCAGCAGTCGGGAGCGGCCTCAGTCGAGATATCGAACGTACCGATCTCCTCGGCGCGCGCGATGATCTCCTGCTTGTCCGAACCGATGAGAGGACGGAACACGGGGATCTTCACGGCCTCGTTGACGGCCATGATATTCTCAAGCGTTTGGGAGGCAACCTGCCCAAGCGATTCGCCCGTCACGATGGCCTTGGCGCCCTCGATGTGCGCAATGCGCTCGGCAACCGAATACATAATACGGCGATACATGATCACGCGCAGGTTGCTGGGACAGGTGACCGAAATCTCACGCTGGCAGTCACCAAACGGCACCACGTACAGGCGGCCGATCTGGACACCCGGCTCAAGCGCACGGATGATGTCCTGCACCAAATACTCGCTCGTATCGGGCGTCTGCGGACGACCGGAGAAATGTACCGGCACGCACACCGCGCCGCGACGCGCGAGCATCCAGGTCGCCACCGGAGAATCGATACCCGACGACAGCAGCGTCACGACCTTGCCGGCAGAACCCACCGGCAGACCGCCCACACCGCGCTCGGAGCGCGCATACACGTAGACGCTACCCTGGACCACCAGTACGTGCACCATAGCGTCAGGATCGTGCATCTGAACCTTTTTATCAGGAAACGCCTCGCACAACACCTCGCCCACCTGACGATTGATGTCAATCGAGGTGAGCTCATAGTCAGTATTGGAGCGCTTGGCGTGCACCTTAAACGAATCGAAAGGACCAAACTCGCGCAGCGCCTTGACGGCGGCGGCACAGTACTCCTGCGGGTCGCGGTTAGTGTGATACGCCAAAGACACACGAGCAACGCCGGGAACGGTGCGAATGACACGCGCCGCCTCATCGGCCTGATGCTCGTTAAAGGTCACGAGGATATAACCGGAAATTCGAGACACGGCATTCACGGAAAAGGCGGCCAAGGCCGCCTTGATGTTATCCATGAGGATATGCTCAAAATGTGCGCGGTTCTTGCCCTTCAGTCCAACCTCGTGATAGTGGACCAGACAGACGCGAGCTGCCATTTAGGCTTCAGCAACCTTGTGGCCGAGCGCCTTCTCGTAACGGGCCTCGTCGTAAGAGATGTCGCCATCGACAATCTCGTCCATAGCCATCGAGATGGTATCGGCACCGGAAAGCCCGATGGTGATGTCATCGACATCCTGGACGGCAAGCACGCGGTTGTGCTGGCCACGCAGCATGCTATTGATGTCGCAGGCGCGCTTGGAGGCAAGCGAAGCGAGCAGGAAGCGGTTGTGATCGGTCTTCTCCAGAAGATCGTCAATGCAAGGCTTTACAACGGACACGGACCTCAGATCCTTTCATGCATATCGAGAACGCGAACGAGCTCATCGGTCGCGCGGTCGAGATCGTCATTTACCACGACGTCGTCGTAGCGGTCGGCAAGGGCAAGCTCATCGGCGGCGTTTGCCATACGCAGCTCAATCGTCTCGGGCGTCTCGGTACCGCGACCGACTAGACGCTCGCGGAGTACCTCAAGCGAAGGCGGCTTGATAAAGATCAGCACGGCCTCGGGGAAACGCTCCTTCACCTGCAGGGCACCCTGGACATCGATCTCCAAGATGAGAGACGAACCAGAGGCGAGCTTGGACTGAACCTCGCTCACCAACGTGCCGTAGCAGTTACCGTGGACCTCGGCCCACTCAACAAACTCACCGTTTGCCACGCGGCGGTCGAACTCCTCACGCGTCAGGAAAAAGTAATTGACGCCATCGACCTCGCCTTTGCGTGGGGCTCGCGTGGTAGCCGAAACCGTCAGGCCCAGGTTAGAGCGACGCTCGCGAACACGAGTGACGAGCGTACCCTTGCCTGCGCCTGACGGTCCAGAAATCACAAAGAGCTTGGAATCCTGAGCGCTCACTTATTTGGTCAGCTGCTCGAGGAGCTGCTCGCGCTGACGGACGCCGAGGCCCTGGACGCGACGGGTAGCGGAGATACCGAGCTCCTCCATGATCTTGGCGGCCTTGGCCTTGCCATAACCAGGGAGAGACTCGATGAGGGTGGAAACCTTCATGCGGGAAGCGATGGGGTCATCGGAGTTGAGCACGGACTCGAGGGACTTCTCGCCCTTCTTGATCTGCTCGCGAAGCTCAGCGCGGGCGTGACGTGCGGCAGCAGCCTTCTCAAGAGCCTGCTTGCGCTGCTCATCGGTAAGCTGAGGGAGTGCCATTCGTACCTCCAAAAAGTTGGGTTATATCTGATTCAATAATTGGCATTTTAGCACGTAGAACGTACAAAATGCCTAATCGCGGCTCCATAGGTTAGACGATACCCGCAAAAAGTGCAATATACTGCGCCCAAAGTTAAGCCCCTGACCTGCGATTCCACACAAAGGATGGGAAAGTTTACGCAGGCACAGGGGCTATTTTGTGCTAATGAGACCCAAAAGTGGTGACTTAGGGGAATCTTTTACGCGACGTTTTCGACCAGCTCGGCGACGATGGCGTCAAAGGCGGCAACCGGATCGTCGGCACCGGTGATGGGACGGCCCACCACAATGTGGCTTGCGCCACGCTCGATAGCCTGGGAAGGCGTCGCCACGCGGGACTGGTCACCAAGGGCGGCACCCACCGGACGCACACCCGGAGTCACGATCAGGGCATCAGGACCCAGCAGCTCACGCATGTCGTGAGCCTCCATCGGTGAGCACACGATGCCATCGATGCCGTTGGCCTGAGCAAGCTTTGCCAGGCGGGCGGCCTCCTCGGCCACGGGCGACTCGACGCCGATCTCGCTCAAGGCATCCCGATTCATGCTCGTGAGCACGGTGATGGCGACGAGCTTGGCGCGGTCCTCACGCGCCTCCTCGGCACCCTCGCGGCAGGCAGCGAGCATAGCACCCGAGCCCAGGCCGTGAACCGAAAGCAGGTCGGCACCGGCAAGCGAGGCCGAGCGGGCAGCGCCGCGCACCTGATGCGGAATGTCATGGAACTTAAGGTCGAGGAAGACCTTAAAGCCAAGGTCCTTAAAGGTCTTGACGATCTGGGGACCCTCAGCGTAATAGAGCGTCATGCCGACCTTGAGCCAGGCGGCATGGCCCGAAAGCTCGTGGGCGAGCTCGAGCGCGCGCTCACGGTCGCAGTCGAGGGCGACGATAACACGGTCGCGGGCATCATTCTCTAGCATTCGAAAGCACCCACCAGCTCGTTGATGTCCTTTACGCCCTGGGACTCGGCCCAGGCCTCGAGCTCATGCGCGATCTTCAGCGAAGCACACGGATCGACGAAGTTGGCCATGCCGACCGACACGCAGGTGGCGCCGGCCAGGATAAACTCAGCCGCATCCTCGCCAGTCATGACACCGCCGACACCGTTGATGGGGATATCGACGGCCTGGGCAACCTCCCAGACCATGCGCACGGCGATGTGATGGCACAGCGGGCCCGAAAGGCCGCCCTTGGGCTTGGCCACGCGGGACTTGCGGGTATGGACGTCGATGGCCATGCCCTGGATGGAGTTGATGACCGAAAGGCCGTCGGCGCCGGCAGCCTCGAGGGCCTTGGCGATCTCGGCGACGTTGACCGGCGCCATCTTCACGAACAGCGGCTTATCGGTCACCTTGCGGCAAGCAGCCATAACGGAAGAGGCGCCCTCGGGCGTGGAGCCCATGGCGGCACCGCCGGCGGCGATATTAGGGCAGCTCACGTTGATCTCGTAGCCGGCAGCCCAGGGGCACAGCTCGACATACATCTCGAGTGCGCGGACAAACTCGTCAACGGAGTGACCGGCAACCTGACAGATGACCTGGCAGCCGTCCTTGGACAGCTGTTCGAGCCACGGACCGGACTCGCGGGCAAAGGCGGCCACGCCGGGGTTCTGAAGACCCACGGAGTTGATCATACCGCCGGGAATCTCGGCCATGCGGGGCGCGGGATTGCCGGGCCAGGGCTCGGCAGCGCAACCCTTGGTGGTGATGGCGCCCAGCTGGGAAACATCAAAGAAGTTCTGGAACTGCCAACCGTAGCCAAAGGTACCGGCTGCGGTGTTAATGGGGTTCTGCATCTTGACGCCGCCGAAATCGACGGCCATGTTCACGGTACCCACTAGAAGACCACCACCTTGGAAGCATCGAACACGGGGCCGCACATACAAGCACCCTTCATACCGTCGACCGTCTCGACATTGCAGGTGTTGCAGGCGCCAAAGCCACAGCTCATCATGCGCTCGAGCGACACCTCGCAGTACACACCGGCCTCGGCGGCAGCGGCGGCGACCTTCTTCATCATGACGGCGGGGCCGCAGCTGGCGACGTAGTCGTAGCCGCCCTCTCCAAGCAGCTCGGCTGCCGGATCGGTGCAAAAACCGTGCGTGCCGAGCGAACCGTCGTCGGTGCACACGTTAACCGTGGCGCCCAGCGCACGGAACTCATCGACACCCACGGCCTTGGAAGCGGTGCCAAAGCCCAGGCACACGTCCACATCAACACCCTGCTCGGCAAGCATGCCGGCAAGACACAGCACAGGCGGAACGCCGATGCCACCGGCGACGAGCAGTGCCTTCCTGGTGCCCTCGGGTACCATCCAGCCACGGCCACCGGGGCCCAACAGGTTAGAGGTGGAGCCAGGGCCCATCTGGGACAAACGGCGGGTATCGTCGCCCACGACGGCGTACCACAGCTCGACGGTGCCGGCCTCGGCGTCGGCGCGGTAGAAACTCAAGGGCACACGAAGCAGAGAAGACGCATCGCCGGGGACGGCGATGTTCACAAACTGACCGGGCTTGAGCGCACTTGCAAGCTTGGGGGCCGAGATGACGAGCGAGAAGATGCCGTCGGCGATCTCCCGGTTCGAGACGACCTCGAAGTCGTGCATGCGTGCAGTGGAAGGTGTGGGCATAGACGCTCCAATCCCCCATGCGGTTGCATGGTCTAAACGAACAGAAAGCGCGGCACCGCAAGGGCACCGCGCACAAAAGCGATAAGGCTATGCTAGCAGATGCAGCCGTCGGCGAGCGTCTGCTTGCCACCGACAAATACATCGGTGGCACGACCGGTGAGCGTGCGGCCGGCAAAACCGGAGTTCTCGGCGCGCGACTCGTAACCGTCCTCGCCAACCGTCCAGGTTGCGGAGGGGTCGAACACGGTCAGGTCGGCGACAGAGCCCGCCTTGACCTGAACCTGATCGAGGCCCAGAATCTCACGCGGCTTGATGGCCATGAGCTCGACCATGCGGCTCACGCTCATCTTGCCCGTGTTGACCAGCTCAGTGAGCACGAGCGACAGCGAAGTCTCGAGGCCAATCATTCCAAAGGGCGCGAGCTCGAACTCGCGGGCCTTCTCCCACGGGGTGTGGGGAGCGTGGTCGGTAACGATAGCGTCGACGGTACCGTCGATGACACCCTGACGGATGGCCTCGGCATCCTCGTCGGTGCGCAGCGGCGGATTGACCTTGAGCGAGGTGTTGTAGGTCTCGTCCAGGTCGTTCTCGGTCAGGAACATGTGGTGCGGGGTGGCCTCGCAGGTCACCTGGACACCGGCAGCCTTACCGGCACGCACGAGCTCCAGGCCATGAGCGGTGGAGATGTGCTGGATGTGCAGCTTGGCACCGGTCAGCTTGGCAATCTCGATGTCGCGGGCAATCTGAAGCTCCTCGCCGGCGGCCGGCCAACCCTCGAGGGCCAGACGGGTCGAGACCTTGCCCTCGTTGATCTGGCCGTGGCCGACCAGATCCTCGTCCTGGCAGTGGCTCATAAAGACCTTGCCGAACATCTTGCCGTAGTCCATGCAGCGACGGAGCATGCCCGCGCCCTGCACGCCGCGACCGTCGTCGGTGAAGGCGACGGCGCCGTGGGCGACCATATCGCCCATCTCGGACATGGCCTCGCCCTTAAGACCGCGGGTCATGGCGCCCGACGGATAGACGCGGCAGTGGCCGACCTCGGCAGCGCGGGACTTGACGAACTCCACGACGGTGCCGTTATCGGTGACGGGATCGGTGTTGGGCATGGCGCACACGCCGGTGAAGCCGCCCTTGGCAGCAGCGCGGGTGCCGCTCTCGATGTCCTCTTTGACCTCGTAGCCAGGCTCGCGCAGATGCACGTGCATATCCACCAGGCCGGGGACGAGATACTTGCCGGAAAGGTCGCGGACCTCGGCTCCCTCGGCGGCGAGGTTCTCGCCGACCTCGGCGATCTTGTCACCGTCGATCAGGACGTCGACGACACCGTCAAGCTCGACGGACGGATCGACGACGTGGGCATTCTTAAGAAGCAAGGCCATTATCGGCACCTCCAAGCAGCAGATACAGGATAGCCATACGCACGCAGATACCGGCGTAGACCTGCTCCAGGATGACGGAGCGTTGCGGGTGGTCGGCCATATAGGAGTCGAACTCGACGCCGCGGTTGATGGGGCCCGGGTGGCAGATGATCGCATCGGGCTTCATGAGCTTCTCGCGGTCCTTGGTCAGGCCGAAGAGCTTGTGATACTCGCGAATCGTGGGGAACGGAGCGCCCTCAAGGCGCTCCTGCTGCACGCGCAGCATGTAGACGACGTCCAGCTCGGGCAGGACGGAATCGAGGTCGCTCGTCACGTGGTCGCAACCCAGAACCTCGGGCGCCGGCGGCAGCAGCGTGCCGGGGGCGACAGCGTAGGTCTCGCAGCCCATGATCTTAAGGGCGGGGATCAGCGAGCCGCAGACACGGGAGTGCGCGATATCGCCGACGACAGCGACCTTCAGACCGTGGAAGTCACCCTTGTGCTCCCAGATGGTGTACAGGTCGAGCAGGGCCTGCGTAGGATGGTTGTGCTTGCCGTCGCCGGCGCAGATAACGCTCGCGGGCGAGTTCTGCGTGACGATGTAGGGAGCACCGGCGTGCTTATCGCGAACGACGATGCAATCAATCTTGTAGGCGTTGAGGGTCTCGACGGTGTCGACGAGGCTCTCGCCCTTGACCGTGGAGGTCGAGGAGCCGCCAAAGTTGAGGCTGTCGGCCGAAAGGCGCTTCTCGGCGAGCTCGAAGGAGCTGCGGGTGCGCGTCGAGGGCTCGTTGAACATGTTGACGATGGTCTTGCCCTTGAGCGTGGGGACCTTCTTGATCGCACGCTCGTTGACCTCGGAGAACGCCTTGGCGGTCTCGAGGATGAGCTTGATGTCCTCTTCGGAGTACTCGGTAATGTCGATCAGGTGCTTATGGTTGAACGCCACGGTACTACTCACCTCCCAGCGGCGCGGAGCCCACATGGGAACCCGGCGCGACGTCGTTAATCTCGACAGCGGTGCGGCCGTCTACTTCCTTCATATATAGGTGCACGTTCTCCTCATGCGACGAGGGAACGTTCTTGCCGACAAAGTCCGGCGAGATGGGGAGCTCACGGTGACCGCGGTCAACGAGAACTGCCAGCTCGATGCGGCTCGGACGGCCCAGGTCCATGACGGCATCCAGAGCGGCGCGGATAGTACGGCCCGTATACAGGATGTCGTCCACCAGCACGACGCGCTTGCCGTCGACGCTGAAGGGAATGTTGGTAGCGTGGATCGCGGGAGCGAAATTGGTCGCATAGTCATCGCGGTAGAAGCTGATGTCCAGGCTGCCGAGCGGAACGTCGACGCCCTCGATCTCCTTGATCTCCTCGGCGAGCTTCTTTGCCAGAAGGTCGCCGCGCGTGACGATGCCGACCAGAGCGAGGTCTTCACAGCCCTCGTTGCGCTCGAGAATCTCGTGCGCGATGCGGGTCATCGCTCGATTGACGGCGGTCTCGTCCATGATGACCGCCTTGGGGGAAGTCGTGCCCATCGATCTCCTTCCTCACATGTCTTGACTGCTGACACAGTCAAAAAAAATAGATGCCCGACCGCTTAAAGCGGACCAGACACCCACAGGAAGGGCTGCTCTTCGGCAGCTATGTAATTCCATGTGGGTATCTCGTACCCCTTTAATGGTCAAGGGATAGTGTAGCCAACCTCGAGCTTAATTGCGAGCATAAATACAGAACAATCCGTAAACGTGCGCAGGCGCTCCATAAACCTATATATATTTGTGGGACGAGCTTGAAAACGCACGCACGAGCTGGCATAATCCCCTCTGCTGCACGCAAATCGGATCTACGTCCAGGGCCGTGGCGTGAGCACTATCGCCAAAAGAGGAATATCTCTGTGTAGATTACGCACAGGGAGCTGCTTCTGTGCTATAGTTCAGGCTTGTTTGTTAACGCGACATGTTCGTTTGTCGCCCAAGGAGGGTCAGTTATGTCCAAAGTTTGCGAAGTTTGCGGTAAGCACCCCGTTGCCGGTCGCTCCATCAGCCACTCTCACCGCGTCACCAACCGTAAGTTCCGCCCCAACATCCAGCGCGTTTACGTCGTCGTCGATGGTCACCGTCGCAAGATGAACGTTTGCTCCACCTGCCTCAAGTCCGGCAAGGTTGCGCGCTCCTAAATAAGGTCTTACCAACAAGTACCTCGGACTCTCCGGGTCAAAGACCTCGCGTTCATATAGAACTTACCAAAGGCGTCCTCCCCCACGGAGGGCGCCTTTCTGCACTCATTGGGGACAGACTTAGATGAGTGTTTTCACGCATTGGGGACAGACATGGCGCACGCAAGCGGCACACCGACTGGCTCCGGCTCCTGCCTCACGCTGCATCCTTCCAGCCTGCAGTTGCCTTGGTCACGCTCGTGGCGCCGATACCGGTGATACGGGCAATTTGCTTAACCGTGAGATGTGCCCGCCTGAGCCTCAGCAGGCAGGCATCGCGTTCGGGGCGTGGCAGGGCCTTGAGCAGCGAAGGATCTATGCTCGGCAGAACTTCGCGCGCAACGGAAAGGGCCTCCTCATCGGGGATCCGCCGGCGTGGAAGAACCTCCATTGACCAGATGCACCCGGCAACTTCCTCGAGATGCTCGCAATAGCAACGGGAGCCACCGACAATATCGAGCATAGGGGCCGCATCACAGATGTCAAAGGGATCATAGCCCAGCTGGTATGCCCTAAAGCTTGACCAGCGGTATGCTTCGAGAGAGTCGATCGAACCTTTCACAGGATTGAGATGGATATAATCGAGTAGCTGCACCGCCTGTGTGTCTGACTCAACCGCAACACGCGAATAGCGATTGTCAAACAGATGGCCCGTTCTTCCCGTTTTCCCATTGAAATACTTAGCATACGCCGTCAGTGCGCACTGCATTGCCTTTGAAAGGTTGTCATATGGGTCATCAACCATCAAATGGAAGTGGTTGTCCATAAGGCACCAAGCCAACACTGCCACTTTATGGCGTGCAAACCTGTCCGAGATGTCCGATAAGAAACGATATCGGTCAGAGTCATCTTCAAAAATAATCTGCTTGGAGTTGCCACGGTCAAAGACGTGGTAATAGCCGGTGAGCGAAACGGCGCGGGCGCATCGGGGCATAATCTCTCCTTTCAAACTGAACAGGCAACACCTAAAAGGAGAGAAGGAACGCGAAATGCTGAGCCTGTGACCTATTTATATCCAATGAGCGGCAAAAACAGGTCCAGAACGGCAAAATGGCAAAACGATGTCTGTCCCAAATGAGTGAAAGCACTCATGTAAGCCTGTCCCCAATGAGCGGGGCGGTGGAGCAGGCAGATAGTTTTAGTTAAAACGCTTCAGTTTATTGAAGCGTTTTAGTGTGCCTTTTACGGGAATCTTACCGTTCACCGAATAATTTCTTGCTATCATGCAAGGCGTAGGGTAAATCTCCGATCGCAAGGAGACACAAATGGTGAAAAAGTCACCGGAAAACACTACTCCCGCAATTGTGGACAACGTAGAGGCGCTTGAGGCTAAGCTCGCTCAGATGCGAGAGGCCCAGGCGCTTTTTGCTACGTACACGCAGGAGCAGGTCGACAAGATCTTCTATGAGGCCGCCATGGCCGCCAACAAGGCTCGTATCCCGTTGGCGAAGATGGCCATCGAGGAGACCGGCCGCGGCGTTCTTGAGGACAAGGTCATCAAGAACCACTACGCCGCAGAGTACATCTACAACGCTTACAAGAATACCAAGACCTGTGGTGTCCTGGAGCGCGACGAGGCTTACGGCATCACCAAGATCGCCGAGCCCATCGGCATCGTGGGCGCCGTCATCCCGACGACCAACCCCACCTCCACCGCGATCTTCAAGACGCTGATCTGCCTGAAGACCCGCAACGCCATCATCATCTCCCCGCACCCGGCTGCCGCCAAGTGCACCATCGCCGCCGCCAAGCTCGTGCTTGACGCCGCCGTCAAGGCCGGCGCCCCCGAGGGCATCATCGGCTGGGTCGATGTCCCCTCCATCGAGCTGACTAACATGGTCATGCGCGACGTCGACATCATCCTCGCCACCGGTGGCCCGGGCATGGTCAAGGCCGCCTACTCCTCGGGCAAGCCCGCCCTGGGCGTTGGCGCCGGTAACACCCCGGTCGTCATCGACGACACCGCCGACGTTCTGCTCGCAGTCAACTCCATCATCCACTCCAAGACCTTCGACAACGGCATGATCTGCGCTTCCGAGCAGTCCGTGACCGTCATCGACACCATCTACGACCAGGTCAAGGCCGAGTTCCAGAAGCGCGGCTGCTACTTCGTCAAGCAGGGTGCCGAGATGGAGGCCCTGCGTGCCGCCATGTTCAAGAACGGCGCCCTCGATCACCGCATCCCCGGCATGGCTGCCGCCAAGATCGCCGAGCTCGCCGGCATCGAGGTTCCCGCCAAGACTAAGATCCTGATCGCCGAGGTCACCTCCACCGACCCCGCCAAGGAGGAGTTCTCCCACGAGAAGCTCTCCCCGGTCCTGGCCATGTACCACGCCAAGGACTTCCAGGAGGCCGTCGACAAGGCCGAGCACCTGGTGCTCGCCGGTGGCCCGGGCCACACCGCCTCTCTGTACGTGCACCCCGCCCAGGCCGAGAAGATCAGCCTGTTCGAGCATGTCATGAAGGCCTGCCGCATCGTCATCAACACCCCGTCCTCGCACGGTGGCATCGGTGACCTGTACAACTTTGGCATGAAGCCGTCTCTGACCCTGGGCTGCGGCTCCTGGGGCGGCAACTCCGTCTCCGAGAACGTTGGGGTGAAGCACTTGATCAACGTTAAGACTGTGGCCGAGCGCCGTGAGAACATGCTGTGGTTCCGCGCTCCCGAGAAGGTCTACTTCAAGAAGGGTTCCACGCCCGTCGCCCTCGACGAGCTGGGCAACGTCATGGGCAAGAAGCGCGCCTTCATCGTTACCGACCAGTTCCTCTTCAAGAATGGCAACACCCGCGCCATCGAGGCCAAGCTCGACGAGATGGGCATCGCCCACGACTGCTTCTACGACGTCGAGCCCGATCCGTCGCTGCAGTGCGCACGTCGCGGCGCCAAGCAGATGGCTCTCTTTGAGCCGGACGTCATCATCGCCGTCGGCGGTGGCTCCGCTATGGACGCCGGCAAGATCATGTGGATGATGTACGAGCACCCCGAGTGCAAGTTTGAGGACATGGCCATGGACTTCATGGACATCCGCAAGCGTATCTTCACCTTCCCCGAGATGGGCAAGAAGGCCTACTTCGTCGCCGTCCCGACCTCCTCGGGTACCGGCTCCGAGTGCACGCCGTTCGCCATCATCACCGACAAGGAGACCGGCATCAAGTGGCCGCTCGCCGACTACGCGCTGCTCCCCAACATGGCTATCGTCGACGCCGACAACTGCATGACCGCCCCGCGCGGCCTGACCGCTGCCTCCGGCATCGACGTCATGACCCACGCCATCGAGTCCTACGTCTCCATCATGGCTTCCGACTACACCAAGGGCCTCTCCGAGCGCGCTGCCAAGCTCGTCTTTGAGAACCTGCCCTCCAGCTTCACGAACGGCGCCAAGGACCCGCACGCCCGCGAGGAGATGCACAACGCCTCCTGCATGGCCGGTATGGCCTTCGCCAACGCCTTCCTGGGCCTCAACCACTCCATGGCTCACAAGCTCGGCGCTTTCCATCACCTGCCCCACGGCATCGCTAACGCCGTCATCCTGACCCGCGTCATGCGCTACAACGCCGCCGAGGCTCCCGTCAAGATGGGTACCTTCTCCCAGTATCCTTACCCCAACGCGCTGCACAACTACGCCGAGATGGCCAAGTACTGCGGCATCGAGGGCAAGGACGACAAGGAGGTCTTCGAGAACTTCATCACGAAGCTCGAGGAGCTCAAGGACTTCATCGGTGTCAAGAAGACCATCGCCGACTACGGTGTTGACGAGCAGTACTTCCTCGACACCCTCGACGAGATGACCGAGCAGGCATTCAACGACCAGTGCACCGGCGCTAACCCGCGCTACCCGCTCATGAGCGAGATCAAGGAGCTCTACCTGGACGCCTACTACGGCCGCGAGCCCCAGGACTACGCCGTCTGCTAGTTTTTAGCACGGTTTTTTGCGGCGGGGGTGCACGGGTGTTTCACACACCCCCGCCGTCGCTTCTATCGCATCGTTGAAAGGATGCAACCATGCTGCTACCCGATTCCAAGACCGAGCTCGTCCGCCGTGGCAACAAGGTCGTTTACGACCTGGGCGACAAGATCGTCAAGGTCTTTAACGAGACCAAGCCTGTCTCCGACGTGTTCAACGAGGCTTTGAATCTTGCCCGCATCAATGAGTGCGGCATCCGCAGCCCCAAGGCTCTCGAGGTTTCCCAGCTCGAGAACGCCAACGGCTGGGCGCTCGTGACCGAGAAGGTTCCGGGCACCACCCTTGCCGAGAAGATGACTGCCGAGCCCCAGCGCTTTGGTGAGTACCTCGAGATGTTCGTCGACCTCCAGATCGAGATCCACGGCTACACCTCCCCGCTGCTCAACCGTCAGCGCGACAAGTTCGCCCGCATGATCGACAGCCTTGATCAGCTCAATGCCACCACGCGCTACAACCTTCAGGAGCGTCTGGACGGCATGACCAAGGAGTTCAAGGTCTGCCACGGCGACTTCAACCCCTCCAACGTCATCGTCGGCGACGACGGCCAGCTCTATGTGTGCGACTGGGCACACGCCACCCAGGGCTCCCCTGCTGCCGACGTTGCCACCACCTACCTGCTCTTTGCCCTCAACAGCAAGGACCAGGCCGAGGCCTACCTGGAGCTCTACTGCGACCGTGCCGACATGCCCATGCAGGTCGTGCGTCAGTGGACGAGCATCGTCGCCGCTTCCGAGCTCGCTCGTAATCGCAACGTGAACGATGAGTTCCTGAAGAACTGGATCGACGTCGTCGATTATCAGTAATATCTGAGCGATTTATTTCGCATCGGAGGCACAAGGAAAACCCCGCAGCTCGCATGGGCTGTGGGGTTTTCCTTTTAGATATCGAAGATGCTACAAGATAATAGGACGGCCCCGCATCTCCCCGATTGGAGAAATGCGGGGCCGTCCCACATATCGAACTACAAGCGAAATCGTCGATTAACGGCGGGCTGCCTTAACAAGCTCGGCAACCTTGGCAACGACCTCGTCGATCGCCACGTCCTCGCGCTCGCCCGTAGCACGGTCCTTGAGCTCAACGGTGCCATTCTTAAGGCCGCGCTTGCCCAGAACCACCTGATACGGGAAGCCCATGAGGTCGTTATCGGCAAACTTAAAGCCCGGACGCTCATCGCGATCGTCGACGACGACCTCGATGCCCTCGGCACACAGGCCATCAACAATCTGCTCGCAGACGGTAGCGCACTCTTCCTTCTTGGGATCAAGCGGAATCACCGCGACCTCGTACGGGGCAACGGAGACCGGCCAGACGATACCGTGCTCGTCGTTGTGCTGCTCCACGACGGCAGCAAGCGAGCGGGACACGCCCACGCCGTAGCAACCCATGATGAGCGGCTTCTCCTTGCCGTCCTCATCCATAAAGGTGGCACCCATGGCCTCGGAGTACTTGGTGCCCAGCTGGAAGACCTGAGAGACCTCGATGCCGCGGGCAGCGGAGAGCGGCTTGCCGCAGTGCGGGCAGGGGTCGCCGGCGACAACGGTGACCAGATCGGCCCACTCATCGACGGTAAAGTCGCGCTCGGGGCAGGCACCGGTAAAGTGATAATCGACCTCGTTGGCACCGCAGGCCCACTGTTTGGACTCGCGCAGGCTCTCGTCGCAGACCAGACGAATGCCATCGGGCAGGTTAACCGGTCCGATAAAGCCCTTGTGCAGACCGTTCGCCTGAAGCTCCTCGTCGGTCATCATGCGATAGCCCTTGCCAAAGACGTGCTCGGCCTTGCAATCGTTGAGCTCGTGATCGCCCGGAACAATGGCCACGACCGGCTTGCCCTCGGCGTCGATGAGTGCCAGCGACTTGCGCGTGCCGTTCTCGGGGAACCCAAAGAACTTAGCAACAGCCTCAATGGTGCCCATGCCCGGAGTCTCAACCTTGGTGAGCGTACCGTCACCAGGACCCTCGGTCACGACGACCTTGGTGCTTGCAGCCTCGTCATCGGCAGCGAAGCCGCAATCGTCGCAGTAGACGAGCGAAGCCTCGCCGGCGTCAGCCAAAGCCATGTACTCGACGGAGGTATCGCCACCGATCTCGCCAGAATCGGCGACGACGGGCAGAGCCTTGATGTAGCAGCGCTCGCAGATATTGGCGTACGCCTGCTTCATCTTGTCGTACTCCTCCTGCAGGCTCTCCTGCGTGGCGGAGAAGCTGTAGGCGTCCTTCATGATGAACTCGCGGCCGCGCATCAGGCCAAAGCGGGGACGGAACTCGTCGCGGAACTTGTCCTGAATGTGATACAGGTTGACGGGCAGCTGCTTATAGGAGCGTAGCTCGTTGCGCACCAGGGCCGTGACGGTCTCCTCGTGCGTGGGGCCCAGGACGAACTCGCGACCATGACGGTCGTCAAAGCGCACAAGCTCCTTGCCATAGGCGTCGATGCGGCCGGACTCGCGCCACAACTCGGCGTCGACCATGATAGGCATCATAAGCTCCTGGGCGCCGGCAGCGTCCATCTCGTCGCGCACGATGTTCTCGATCTTACGGATCGAGCGCCAGGCAAGCGGCAGGTAGGAATACAGGCCGGCGGCCTCCTTGCGGATCATGCCGGCACGGAGCAGCAGGCGGTGACTGGCGAGCTCAGCGTCCGCCGGATCCTCTTTAAGCGTCGGCGCATAGAGCTTAGACATATACATTGCTCGGGTCATTTATTTCTCCTCAATAAGCTTGTCGACCTCTGCCATAAGCGCGTCGACAATTTGGTCCTCAGCTACTTTACCAATGATCTGGCCATGCGAAAAGAGCAAGGCCTGACCACGTCCGCAAGCAACGCCCAGGTCGGCATCAGAAGCCTCGCCGGGGCCATTAACGGCACATCCCATAACGGCAATCGAAAGCGGCGCGGTATAGTTCTTAAGCCGCTCGGTTACTTCCTCGGCAATGGGAATAAGGTTAACCTGGCAGCGGGCGCACGTGGGGCACGAGACAATCTCGGGGCCACGGCGACGCAGGCCCAACGACTGCAGAATACCCCAGGCAACCGGCGGCTCCTCAACCGGATCGGCTGTGAGCGACACACGCATGGTGTCGCCAATGCCTTCGGAAAGCAAGATACCCAAGCCTACAGAGCTCTTGATGGTGCCCTGGAGCTTGGTCCCCGCCTCCGTCACGCCCAGGTGAAGCGGAACGTGGGGAATCTCACGCGACAGGGCTCGATAGGTATCGAGCGTCGTTTGCACGCTATGGGCCTTGGCCGAAAGCACAATGTTCGTAAAGCCGCGGTCCTCAAAGTGCTTGACGAAGCGCTCGCTCGACATCACGAGCTTTTCGGGCTGCGTGAGGTCGTCGCGCTCGGCGATATCCTGCTCAAGCGAACCAGCGTTGACACCGATGCGAATTGCGCAGCCCGCAGCACCCGCGGCATCGATGACAGCATCGACCTTGGCCCAATCGCCGATATTACCGGGATTGATGCGGAGCTTGGCGGCACCGGCCTCCACAGCGCCAATGGCCAGCTTGTGGTTAAAGTGGATATCGGCAACGATTGGCACCGGAGACTCGGCACAGATGGTGCGGAAACCCTCAAGCGCGGCCTCAGTGGGCACGCTCACACGCACGATATCGCAGCCAGCCTGCGCCAACGCGCACACTTGCGCAAGTGTTGCCTTGGCATCAGCGGTATCGGTGCAGGTCATGGATTGGACCACCACCGGCGCACCGCCACCGATCTGCACACCGCCCACATGCACGGGGCGCGTCAAATCGCGAGGCAAAGGATGGGATAAAGACAATCCAAACACTCCCCTACAGAATAAATCGAAGGATGTCGGAACGAAGCATATAGACAAACAGCAGCACAAAGAGCGCGATGCCCACATAGCTCACAATCGTCTGGACCTTGAGCGGAAGCTCGCGGCCCACAATCTTTTGAATGATCTCGATGACCAGCTTGCCGCCATCGAGTGGTGGGATGGGCAGCAGGTTCATAAAGCCAAGCGAGAACGAAATGAGGGCGGCAAACGAAAGGAATGTGGCAGGACCGGCAGCAGCAGCCTGTGAGGACATAACGCTAATACCCACGATCGAAGAAGACTGATCGAGAATCTCCATCGTATGCTGCGGCTGGAGCAGGCGCATCACGCCCTCCGCGGTCTGCACAACATAGGAGAATGACAGACGCGCCGAGGTGATGGGGTCCAAACGGACTACCTGCGTAGAGGCATACACACCTAGGCGCTCGTCCTCTTTGAGCGCAACCGTGGTCGAATGCTGCTTGCCGTCACGCTCGTACTCGATGGCGATATCGTCCTTACCGGCGGCCTTGCCGATGGCATCGTAAACGTTCATCCATGTGGAGCACGATACACCGTCAACCGAAAGGATCGCATCACCAGCCTCGATACCCGCCTTGGCGGCAATAGACCCCTCGTCAACCTGACCGATCACGTTGGTATCGATCGGCACGGTGACGCCCGCAATGGAATAGATGCTCATAAGCAGCAAAAAACCCGTCAGGATATTGACGAGAATGCCCGCGAGCAGCATAAAGGCGCGCTTGAGAAAGCCCTGGCCAAGATAAGTGTGCGAGCGCTCTTGCGCCAAGAAATCAGCCTCGCCGCACGGCAGCTCCCACACATCGCCCTCGGCAGTCGCATGCTCTCGATCGAACCGGCGGCCGTCAAAGGTGGTGTAACCCGCCGCGTCTCGCGGCAGCGTCTGATACTTGGTGGGATAGTAGCTCGGCGAGGGTTTCTCCCCTTCCTCATACCAGGGAGCGATGGAGCCCCAGCCCAGCAACAGAGCACAAGCCTCGAGCACATCCTCCTCGGAAAGCTCGAGCTCGACAGCAAGGTCGGCCACGGTCACGCGACCATGACGGTAGATAGCCGCGAGCACGCGATCGGCGCAGGAGACATCGGTCGGATCCATACCGCAGATGGCAGCGTAGCCACCCAGCAGCAGCGGGGTCACGCCAAACTTGGTTCCAATGCGACGCGACGTGTAATGGATGTCAAAGCGGCACGGCAGGCCCAAAAAGAACTCGGTCACACGGACGCCGCAGGCACGCGCCGCCAAAAAGTGGCCGCCCTCGTGCAAAAACACGAGGACGGAAAGCATCAGCAGGCCCCAAAAGACCGATGAGAGAACGCTCAGAACAGTATCCATAAAACGAAAAAGCAATCCTTATGGGTTAGGAACGGGTTGCGGAGAGTACCTGCGCAGCCTTTTCACGCGCCCACGCATCGATGTCGCGAAGCTGCTCAAACGAATCGACCGCCTGCATATCGTGGGCATCCATGCAGGATTCCACAATGCGATCGATATCGGTAAAGCTGCAGCCATCGTGCAGGAAGGCATCGACGGCGACCTCGTTGGCGGCATTGAGCACGCACGGCATGGTGCCACCCGTCTTGCCGGCACGCTCGGCCAGTGCCAGACAGCGGAAGGTATCCATGTCGACAGCATCAAACGTGAGCTGCCCCAGCTCGCGGAAATCGATACGAGGCGCCGGGGTATCCCAACGCTCGGGATACGAGAACGCGAACTGGATGGGAATACGCATGTCGGAAGCACCGAGATGCGCCATCACGGAGCCGTCGGCAAACTCGACCATAGAGTGAATCTTGGACTGACGCTGCACGACCACGTTAATGAAATCGAGGTCGCAGTTAAACAGATGCATGGCCTCAATGCGCTCCAGGCCCTTATTCATGAGGGTGGCGGAGTCGATGGTGATCTTAGCACCCATGGCCCACGTGGGATGTGCGAGGGCATCGGCACGCGTCACGCGATTTAGCTCGTCGCGCGTGCGGCCAAAGAACGGACCGCCCGAGCAGGTGAGCCAAATACAATGAGCCTCGCGCGGGTTCTCCCCCAGATAGCACTGGTAGATGGCGGAGTGCTCAGAGTCGACTGGAATAAGCTGGCCCGGTTGCGCCAACGGCATAAGCAAGTCGCCACCGACGACGAGGGACTCCTTGTTGGCAAGGGCAAGACGCTTATTCGAGGTCAAGGCCGCATGGCTCGCCTCGAGACCGGCGGCACCCACAATAGCGACGAGTACGCAGTCGACATCGTCGCGACGCGCGAGCTCGCAAACCGCCTGCGCGCCAACGCCGAGCTTCGTTCCCTCGGGCAACTCCTGCAGCACGGCGTCATCGCCATGAGCGACATCGGCCACGGCAACCGCCGAAACCGAGAACTCGCGGGCAGCGGCAACAAGCTCGGAGGTACTGGAGTTAACGGACAGCGCCGTCACCTGCAGGCGATCGGCATGCTGGCGGCACACATCGAGCGCCTGGGTGCCGATGGAGCCCGTACAACCCAGGATGGCAACACGGAGGCGTCCATCGGGGCCATACGTCGTCTGGAATGACATTACAGCACGCCTCCGATCATCAGCATCAGCTGCGCGGTGATGCAGCCGAAGATAAGCGAATCGCTACGATCGAGCATGCCGCCGTGGCCCGGGATAAGGTTGCCGGAATCTTTGACGCCCACACCGCGCTTGATGCGCGACTCGATAAGGTCGCCGATAACGCCCAGAATGGACACGACCACGCCGCACAGCAGCGCATAGGGCAGGCTGAGCTTGAAGAAATGCGTCGCCCACAGGATGAGCCAAATCAAAACCGAGCCCAGGATGCCGCCAACAAACCCCTCCCAGCTCTTTTTGGGAGAGATCTTGGGAACCATCTTGTGTTTGCCGATACGGCTACCCACGATATAGGCAAACGAATCGGAGACCCAGAGAGACGCGCAAACACCCACCGAAAGCAGGGCGCCGGCAAAACCGGGCACGGCATCGCGCAGCAGCACGATAGCCGACAGCATAAAACCGGTGTAGATGGGACCCATGAGTGTCACGGCAACATCGGATATACGGGTACGCGGCGACCAGACATACCAAATGCCCACAGCGAGCATCAGGGCAAAAAGCAGGGCATTCAGCAGCATCGAATCGCCCAACGCCGACAGCGGAAAGAGCACGGCGGCAGCGATACCCATGCGCTCGTTAGCCATCTTGCCATCGAGCCTTGTCATACGGAAAAACTCATAGCAGCACAGACCGCTCATGACGGAAACAAAGATGGCCGTGGGCACGATACCCAAAACCAGGCACAGGATAAAGACAACGGCGTAGACGATACCGGCGGCGGCACGGGTAATAAAGCCCGCCAGCCACGAACCGGTGCCGCTCTTCACTGCAGGCGTTCCCGCAGTGGCAGCTTTGCGCGCAGGCGTCTTGGGAGCAGATGCCTTGGGACGATCGGACACGATTAAGCCTCCTCGGTCTTGCTCAGTCCACCAAACCTACGGTCACGGCCCTGATAGGCCAAAATGGCGTCGACAAGGCCCCAACGATCAAAGTCGGGCCAATAGGTATCGGTGACGTAGAATTCGGAATAAGCCACCTGCCACAGCAGATAGTTCGAAAGGCGCAGCTCACCAGAAGTGCGAATCACAAGCTCAGGATCGGGAAGGCCGGCGGTATAGAGGTGGGAAGCCACCATGTCGTCATCAATTGCGCCAGGATCGATCTTACCGGCGGCAGCGTCGAGTGCGATCTGACGGACAGCGCGGGTAATCTCGGCACGCGCGCCGTAGTTGACGGCAAGCGCCAGCGTCATGCCGGTGTGATTGGCGCACTCGGCAAGACCGCGTTCAAAAACGTCGCGGGTCTTCTTGGGCAGCGCGGAAATGTCACCCAAAAAGACAACGCGCACGTTTTCGCGCTTCAGAAGCGGCAGCTCGTCGATAAACGTCTTGGCAAACAGGTGCATCAAGACGTTGACCTCATGCTGCGGGCGGTTCCAGTTTTCGGTAGAAAACGCATAGGCCGAAAGCACGTCGACGCCCAGACGCACGCAGGCGGTAATAATCTCACGAAGGGAGACGATACCCGCCTTGTGGCCCTCGGTGCGTGCAAGACCGCGCGATGTGGCCCAACGACCATTGCCGTCCATGATGCACGAGATATGGTGCGGAATGTTATTGAGGTCAAGGTCGGAAAAACCGACGCCCGCAGGGGCGTCGGCAAAGTACTCGACCAGTTTATGCTCGTCGTATTGCACCTTAGATCTCCATGACCTCGGCTTCTTTTTCCTTCAGAAGCTCCTCGACCTTGGCGACATACTCATCGGTGTGCTTCTGGACCTTGGCCTGCTCGCGACGGACATCGTCCTCGGTGAGCTCCTCATCGCGCTCAAGCTTGTTGTTGAAGTCGCGACGGATGTTACGGATAGACACCTTGGCCTGCTCGGCGTACTCGCGGCACTCCTTGACGAGCTCGCGACGGCGCTCCTCGGTGGGAGCCGGGAACGGCAGACGAACGACGGTGCCATCGGAGTTGGGGGTAATACCCAGATCGGAAGCGCCGATGGCCTTGACGATAGCGTTGATGAGTGCCTTGTCCCACGGCTCGATGAGCAGCATGTGGGCCTCGGGGGTCTTGACGGCGGCAACCTGCGTGACCGGCGTGGGAACACCGTAATAATCGACGGTGATGTCGGACAGAATGTTGGCATTGGCGCGGCCGGTACGGACCTTGGAGAAGTTATGCTTGAGGGACTCGAGCGACTTGTCCATATGGGCGGTGATGTTCTCTGCCATGCTTAATCCTCCTGATAGACGAGCGTGCCGACGGGCTCACCCGCGAGCGCGCGCTTGACGGTGTCCTCGCCATCGAGGTTGAGGACCAAAATCGGCATACGGTTATCCTGGCACAGTGCCGTAGCGGTGGAATCCATAACCTGCAGACCGCGGACGAGAACCTCGTGATAGGTAATCTTGTCAAAACGGACGGCATCAGCGCACTTGACGGGATCCTTATCGTAGATGCCGTCAACCTTGGTGGCTTTAATCAGAATCTCGGCGCCGATCTCGCACGCACGAAGAGCCGCGGCGGTGTCGGTCGTAAAGTACGGATTGCCCGAACCGGCGGCAAAAATAACGACGTTGCCCTTGGAAAGGTGGTTGATGGCGCGACGGCGAATATAGGGCTCGCAGATCTCGTTCATCTGGATAGCGCTCATCACGCGGCAGGGAACATCGTTATGCTCGAAGGCATCCTGCAGGGCGAGCGCGTTCATAACGGTTGCCAGCATGCCCATGTAGTCGGCCTGAGCACGCTCCATGCCACCGGCAGCGCCTGCCATGCCGCGGAAAATATTGCCGCCGCCGACAACGACGCCGACCTCATGGCCAACGGCGAGCAGCTCCTTGACCTGCTTAGCAAGATGGTCGGTAACCTTGGGGTCGATGCCATATTGGCCGTCGCCCATCAGCGCTTCGCCGGAAAGCTTAAGAAGCACGCGTTTATATCGGATGTCGGACAAAGCGATCCTCCTTTAGATTGAACTCTCAACATTCTATCAAAGGCTCTAAGAAGAGCCATGAAAAAGCAGGCTGTGAGTAAAACCCACAGCCTGCTCATTACCAGCTACAAGAGCTTATTTACTCGCCACGGACCAGACGGTCAAAGGCAACGACGGTAATGGTGTCGCCGAGCTCCTTGGAGACCTGCTCAGCGTACTTCTTGATGGTGAGGGAGCTGTCCTTGATGAACTCCTGCTCGGTGAGCACGGACTGCTTGTAGAACTTCTCCAGACGGCCGACAGCCATCTTCTCCTGGATAGCCTCGGGCTTACCGGACTCGGCAGCCTGAGCCATGTAGATCTGCTTCTCGTGCTCGACGGTCTCGGCCGGAACCTGATCGCGGGTAGCGCAGATCGGGGCGACGGCGGCAACCTGAAGGGCAACGTCGTGAGCGAAGGTCTTGAAGGATTCAGCCTGAGCGGTCTCAGCCTTCTCGAAGGCGAACTCGACGAGGACGCCGATCTTACCACCCATGTGGATGTAAGAAGCGAGCGCGCCGTTCTCAGCCTTGCGGGCAGCGAAGCGGGAGATCTTCATGTTCTCGCCCATGATGTGAATCATCTCGGTGAGCTCGGAGGAAACGGTCTCCTCGCCCATCGGCTTCTCGAGCAGAGCGTCGACGTCAGCAGGCTCGGTGGTAGCGACAACCTCAGCGACCTTGGAAGCAAAGCCGGTGAACTTGGCGTTAGAGCCAACGAAGTCGGTCTCGCAGGAGAGCTCGAGCAGAGCGCCGGTCTTGCCATCCTCGGAGACGAACGCGGCGACAGCGCCCTCGTTGGTCTCACGGCCAGCCTTCTTGGCAGCCTTGGCAAGGCCGTTCTTACGCAGAACGTCGACAGCGGCGTCCGTGTCGCCGTCAGCCTCGACGAGAGCCTTCTTGCACTCCATCATCGGGGAGTCGGTCATCTCGCGGAGCTGCTTGACCATAGCGGCGGTAATCTGGGCCATTGTGGTTCCTTTCAAAGAGATGAAAAAGAATTAACTAAGACTGATTTACTCGGCCTTGGGCTCAGCGGCCATCTCGGCCTCGGAGACCTGCTCCTTACCAGAGCCAGCGAGGCAGGCGTCAGCCATGAGCTCGCACATAAGGGTGACAGCGGAGATAGCGTCATCGTTGCAGGGGATGCCGTACTCGACCTCGTCGGGATCGGAGTTGGTGTCGATCAGGGCGACGACGGGGATGTTCAGGCGCTGAGCCTCCTTGATGGCGTTCTCCTCGCGCTTGGTGTCGATGACGAAGAGAGCCTGGGGCAGACCCTTCATGTCGCGGGCGCCACCGAGGTTGGTCTGGAGCTTGGTGAGCTCCTTGCCGAGAACAGCCTGCTCCTTCTTAGGCAGAACAGCCATGCGGCCGTCCTCGACCATGGCCTCGAGCTCCTCCATGCGGTTGATGCGGGAGCGGATGGTGACGAAGTTGGTCAGCATACCGCCGAGCCAACGCTGGTTGATGTAAGGCATGTTGGCGCGCTCAGCAGCGTTCTTGACGGCCTCCTGAGCCTGCTTCTTGGTGCCGACGAACAGCACGTTGCCACCCTTGGCGACGTTCTTGACGAAGGTGTAGGCCTGGTCGGCGTCGAGGATGGTCTGCTTGAGGTCGAGGATGTAGATGCCGTTGCGCTCACCGAAGATGAACGGCTTCATCTTGGGGTTCCAGCGACGGGTCTGGTGACCGAAGTGGCAGCCGGCCTCGAGCAGGGTGCGGATATTAATCTTGGTAGCCATGTTAAACCTCCTGTGGTTTGCCTCCGCGCGGGGTCATCCTCCAAAACCAACCCGGACATGTGCTACCAAAGCCCGGGCACCACGGTATGAAGTAGCCGCGCGTGCGTGATAAAAACATGTTGCCGTGAAGCAACCCGATGAATGATAGCAGGAATGCCTCTTCCTGCCAACCCGCAATCAAAACCACACACCTGAGTGCGGCGCGGGACGTCCCAGCCACTATTCGCCGCGGGGATGGGCTTGAGCCACGGCACGTTTAAGCCGATCGGGTGTGAGATGCGTGTAGATCTGCGTCGTGGACAGGCTCGCATGACCTAGCAGCTCTTGAACCGAGCGCAGGTCCGCACCGCCCTCGAGCAAGTCGGTCGCAAAGGTATGGCGCATCGCATGCGGGGCGATGTCAGCCGGAATGCCGGCGAGCGTCGCCAGCGTATGGAACCGCCGCCGGAGCATCGCGGAGCTCATGCGATTGCCGCGCGCCGATATAAGCAGCGGATGCGGCCCGGTAGCGAGGTCGCGGCGCTTTGCCCGAGCGAGCAACTCCGGCCTCCCCTCTTCAATATAGAGACGCGTCACATCGAGCGCACGACGATACAGAGGGACGATACGCTCCTTGCTCCCCTTGCCCCACAGGCGCAGCGTGCGCTCGGACCATGAGATGGATTCCACATTGAGCGCCGCAAGCTCTGAGATGCGGGCACCCGAGGCATAGAGCAACTCGAGCATCGCCGCATCGCGCAGTCCCGCGGGTGTTGAGGTATCAGGCGTCTTGAGCAGCGCCTCGACCTGCTGGGTCGTAAGGACGCCCGGCAGGTCACGCGGCAGCTTGGGCGACGCGATCGCCGAGACCGCATCGCCCTCGACAATCCCCTCGGCAGCCATCCAGCGATAGAGAGATCGGATAGCCGACAGGTGCGCCGCAAGCGTTCGGGGAGCCACCTGCTCACGCGAAAGCTCAGCAAGATAGCGACGAATGGTGCGCACGTCGGCAGCGAAAGCATCAATATCCTCGCGCTCGCACCAGGCAGCAAAGCGCTCCAGTCTCGAGCCATAGGCCGTCACCGTGTTGGGAGAAAGCCCCTCAACGCGTGCGATATAGGCGATAAAAGAGTCGACGGTGTCGTACAGGTCAAAGGCTATGACCGGTCGCCTCCAAACAAGTCGGAACGCGTGGCCAAGTAGGCATCGAGGGCCTCGAGCGCACGGTCCGCATAGGCCTGATAGCGGTCGCGCTTGCTGCGGCGCTTACCGTCCTCGAGCGGCGGCACCAGGCCAAAGTTGACATGCATGGGCTGATAGCCCACGGTGGCAGGATCGGTCGCATAGCCCACGAGCGCACCCAGGGCGCCCACGCGGGGCAACTCGACGGAATCGGCGCCGATAGCCTCTGCATAGGTGTTGAGCGCCGCGAGCAGACCGGTCGCCACGGCTTCCATGTACCCCTCGGTGCCAGTGATCTGACCGGCCAGGCGCACGCCGGTACCGGGCACGGCAAAGGTGCCATCGAGCACGTGCGGGGCGTCGACAAAGGTATTGCGGTGCATGACACCGTAGCGGAAGAACTCAGCGTTCTCCAGGCCCGGCACCATATGGAAGACGCGCTTCTGCTCGCCAAAGGTCAGGTTGGTCTGGAAGCCCACCAGGTTATAGGCGGTCTTCTCCTTGTTCTCGGCACGCAGCTGAATCGCCGCCCAAGGGCGACGTCCGGTACGCGGGTCGGTGAGGCCGACGGGCTTCATGGCGCCAAAGCGAATGGCGTCCTTGCCGGTGCGCGCAACCTCCTCGGCAGGCTGGCAGGCCTGGAACAGATCGCCGCCCTCAAAGTCCTTGAGCACCACGCGGTCGGCCGTGGTGAGCGCCTCGATAAAGGCCTCGTACTCCTCCTTGTTGAGCGGAGCGTTGAGATAGTCGCCGCTCCCCTGCTCCTCGTAGCGCGACTGCGAAAACAGCACGTCCATATCGAGCGTGGAGGCATCGACGATCGGCGCCGCGGCATCGAAGAACGCAAGGGCGTCGCCACCGACGAGCTTCATGACCTCTTCGCTCAGCGCCGGTGAACACAGCGGGCCCGCGGCAATGACCACGTGGCCCTCGGGGATCTGGGTGACCTCGCCGTGAACGACCTCGATATTGGGGCGGGCGGCAACCTCAGCCTCGACGAGCTCGGAGAATGTAACACGGTCGACCGCCAGGGCGCCACCAGCGGGAACAGCAGCGCGATGGGCGCAGTCGAGCAGGACTGAACCCATGCGCTCAAGCTCGGCCTTCAGCAAACCAGCCGCGGAATCCGGACGGGTCGACTTAAACGAATTGGAGCAGACGAGCTCTGCCAGGTGATCGGTATGGTGAGCCGGGGAGCTCACCTGGGGGCGCATCTCGCACAGCTTTACGGCAAACCCGCGGTCTGCCAGCTGGATCGCGCATTCCGAACCCGCCAGACCGCCACCGATAACCGTCACCTGATCGAACTGCATCTGCAAACACCTTTCTAATTGACACGTTTTCCATTGTGACCGAAGGGCGTCTGGGCGTGAAGGGCAAACTTGGAGGGCGCATACCTTCCATCCATCATGCGCTCGATAAGGCCCTCGAGTTCAAGCGAACCCAAGAGTTTGAGTACGCCGACAGCATCGAGTGAGACGAGCGCCGCGATGTCGTCGACCTTGAGCGGAGAGGCGATGAGCGCATGCATCACGGTCTGCTGTGTTGGATTCAGGTCGGCAATGCCGGGAGCATCGGGGCGCGAGTAGCGCAGGGTGCCGTATATGCGAGAGATAGCCATCTCGATGGACTCCTCGTCGACAATGCAGCAGGCACCGTTCGCAATGAGGTAATTCGTGCCACGCGACTCGGGCGATAGGATCGACCCCGGCACGGCAAGAAGTTCGCGCCCCAAATCCATAGTAGCCTCGGCTGTAGAAAACGTCCCGGAAGGCATACCCGCCTCGGATACAAAGAGGGCTTGCGACAGGGCCGCGATCACGCGATTGCGACGCGGAAAGGCAAACTTGCGCGGACCCATGCCCCACGGAGAGATCGACACGACCGCGCCGCCCGTATCGAGCGTGCGCGTAATAAGCCCCGCGCTCGAACGCGGGTAGACCACGTCGGCGCCCGTCCCCAGCACCACGACGTGTTTGCCGCCGGCGTTGACCGCAGCCCAACCCGAGGCCTGGTCACAACCGACCGCACCGCCCGAAACTACCGTCACTCCCGCCTCAACCGCCACCTTCGCCGCAAGCTCTGCCACGGCAAGACCATACGGCGAGGCCTTTCGCGCACCGATGATGGAGAGCGCGGGCGTCGAAAGCACCTCGGGGTTGCCGCGCACATAGAGCGTCTGGGGTACATCAGATAGCTCCAAAACGCTCTCGGGATACAACGCATCACCTGGATGCAGCTCGAAGGTCCCCTCAGCTATCATTGGTCCCTCCTTCCCTGGTACATCGCCGCCTCGAGCACGTGGTCCTGCGTCACTTGCTCGCTCTCGGCGACGTCAGCGATTGTACGCGCGATACGCACCAGGCGTACGATGCCGCGGCCCGTGAGATGCGTGCGTTTGGATAGGCCAAGTACGCATTTCTCGGCAGCATCATCGAGCTCGAAGGTCGAAACGACGCCGTCAATAGACCGCGTCTCGTCATCCTCGGCCTCGGCATCCGCATCGTCCATACGGAACTCGCGCCAGGCGCGAAAGGCACGACCGCGCACAACGTAGTCACGTAACTCGGCCGACGACATACCCTCCGCACCCTCGATAATCACTTGAGGGTCGGGACGGGTCACATCGATCATCATGTCGATACGGTCGGCCAAGGGACCGCGCAGTTTAGACCGATAGCGCTCGACCATCGCCGCCGAGCAGCGACACGGTACCTCGCGATCGCCCAAAAAGCCGCAGGGGCAGGGATTGCTCGCAGCCAGCAGCTGAAAGCGCGACGGGAAGGTAAAAGCCCCGTCGACGCGTACGATCCTCACGTAGCCGCGCTCGATGGGCTGACGCAGCGTCTGCAGCACGCCAGTGGGAAACTCGGCAAGCTCGTCCAAAAAGAGCACGCCGCCATGAGCAAGGCTGATCTCACCCGGGTGCACCGGGCGCCCGCCGCCGATAAGGCCTGCGGTCGAAATACTGTGGTGGGGACTGCGGAAGGGGCGGTGCCCCGCCAACAAGCCATCAATGTTCTCACCCAAAACCGAATGGATGCACAGTGCCTCCTGCTGATCCTCAACGGAAAGCTCGGGCAGGATGCCGGTCATACGGCGTGCGAGCATCGTCTTGCCCGATCCCGGAGACCCGATCATGAGCAAGCCGAGTTCTCCTGCCGCCGCAAGCGCCATGCCGCGTTTAGCGACTTCCTGCCCCAGCACGTCTGCATAGTCGAGCTCGGGCTCAAAGGTCGCCTCGACACCCTCGGAATCCAAGTAGTGCCGTGCGGCATCGCCCATGCCGTGAGCAAGCTGAGACAGATGGTCGATAAAGCCGCAATCTACGCCCGCGAGTGGCACATGCTGGTCGGACCTGCCGGCGATAAAAGACAGCCCCATGTCGCGAGCCAATAGCTGAAACGCCACCTCGCCCTTGACGGGAAGCACCGTACCGTCCAGACCAAGCTCACCTGCGATAAGGCAGCGATCGAGGTTGTCACGGGGAATCTGCTCATCGGCCGCTAGAACCGCGATGGCGATGGGCAGGTCAAAGCCGCTACCGGTCTTGCGGATATCGCCGGGTGCCAGGTTAACGGTAATGCCCGAGCGCGGGATCTCGAACCCGGCGGAGCGCATCGCGCAGCGAATACGACCGCGTGACTCCATCACCTCCATACTCGGGATGCCGAGCATCTGAATGCCCGGAACGCCGCCGGCAAGCGAGACCTCGACCGTGACGTGAATCGCCTCGACGCCGCGGATGCAGGCCGCGTGAACGGCAAACGTCTCGAACGCCATCACGACACCTGCCAATCGAACGCGTTGTACTGATGCTCGATCTCGGCGATATGCCCGCCGCGAATGGTGACACCCACTGCATCGAAGCGGATCGCCTTGAGCGGATAGTGCTCCATGAGATAGCAACTTGCGATACGGCGATACCGACGCTGCTTTTGGGCATCCACGGCCTCCTCGGGAAAGACCCGCGTGGTGCAATCCAGGGCGACGCGCCTGGTCTTGACCTCGGCCATCACCACGACATCGTCAAGCTCATCGAGCAGCACCAGATCGGCCTCGCCCTCGGTGCAACGATAACCCTGCTCCAGCAAGGTGTAGCCGCGCTCGTTAAAGTAGTCGATGGTGATCAGCTCGCCCAGCATGCCCAGCTCACGGGGACTGAGTCCCTTGATAAACTCGGGCGTCATCGCCCCGCAGTCGAGCTCGCCGTTTTCCCAACGCTCCTTGAGCTGCTGCGTCTTGCTCTTTTTGCTTGCGGCACTCATGGGGTCTCCTTTCCCGCACACTGCATTGCCCCGATGATGAGGGCACCTTTCATGCGGGTAAGTACAGGAAGCAAACCAAAAGCTGACCAAATGCCGTCAAAAAAAGGGCCGTACGCAGCAATGCTGTTGCATACGGCCCGCTACCAGCAGGTTTATAAAACCCTAGAGGTCCCTGTCTCCACAATTGACCTAGAAAAGGCGCTCAGTCTGCAGAAAGTTTCCGCAAAAGCTCACACGATGCAGTGGACAAAGTCCATGTTTTCGAATGGCCTCGATGTGCTCGGGGCTCGCATAGCCCTTCGATTCGGCCAGATGGTACTCGGGGTACTCGGCGTCGTACTCGACCATCATCTCGTCACGCGTGACCTTTGCCATGATGGATGCCGCGGCGATACAGGCGATCTTGGCATCGCCCTTCACCACGTCGCGCTCATTGGGAACGGCGCCCAAGGGGTTGCCATCCATGAGGACGCAGTCGGGTTCAAGTCCCGTATCGGCCACCGCACCCGCAACGGCAGCGCGGATGGCGCGGGCCATACCCATCTCATCGATATCTGCAGGAGCGATATGGCAAAAGCCGATAGCAGTCGCCACCTCGGCAATCTTAACCGAGAGCAGCTCGCGGCGCGCCGGCGTGAGCTTTTTGGAATCGTTGATGCCCCAGATGCGCGGCTCCATCGGAAGGCACACGGCACACACGGTCAAGGGCCCCGCTACCGAGCCACGGCCCACCTCGTCGACGCCCACGACCACGCCATCACCGCCGAGCTCATGCATAAGCTCGTACATGCCGTTGACGCGCTCGCGCTCGGCAAGCTCCTTGGCATGGCGCTTAAGGGCACGCTCGCAAGCCTTGATCACCTGCTGGCGCGGATCCTCGCGATAATGCTCCACGAGGGCGGAAATCTCCTCGAACGTGGCACTCGCCAGCTCGCCGGCAACCTGCGATGCCGAAACCGAGCTCGTCATATTGGCCATACCAGGCCCTCCTTGCATGCAAATCAGATAAAAAGAAGGGCCACCCGAAGGTGACCCTTACGTCCAAACGAGTGGACAGACGCTGCGATCTTCTTAGCGCTTCTCGGGGATGCGAGCAGCCTTGCCCACCTTGTCGCGGAGGTAGTACAGCTTGGCGCGACGGACGCGACCATGACGAACGACCTCGAGCTTGGCGATCTTGGGGCTGTGAAGCGGGAAGGTACGCTCAACACCGACACCGAAGGACATCTTGCGGACGGTGAAGGTCTCGCGGGCACCGGCGCCGGCCATGCGGATGACGTCGCCCTGGAAGACCTGGATGCGCTCGCGGTCGCCTTCCTTAATGCGGTAGTGAACCTTGACGTTGTCGGCGACGCGAACCTGAGGAATGTCCTCGCGGATCTGCTGACGCTCGATTGCGCGGATGTAATCCATGTGCAATTCCTTACTCTTCTAGAGGTGCCGTACCACCTTGGCCGGCACGTAGTTGAACAAACGTATTCGAGTATACACGCGCGGGTTTCTGCTGCAAGAACAATTTTTTACGCAAACAAAAAGACTAAACCCGCACATGATAACCGCCCGCCTCGCGAATGAGACGGGCGGCATGAAGGGGGCTACGCTAGGCGTCTAAACCCAAAACGTTAGGCGGAGCGCTTCGCCTCGAGCTTGGCCTGAGCGGCAGCCAGGCGTGCGAGGGGCACGCGGTAGGGCGAGCAGGACACGTAGTCCACGTCGGCCACGTTAAACAGGTCCTTGATGGACTTGGGGTCGCCGCCGTGCTCACCGCACACGCCAAAGTGCATGCCGGGATTGGTGGCGCGGCCCTTCTCGACGGCCAAGCGCACGAGCTCCAGCACAGCCGTGTCGATGGTCTCGAAGGGATTGTCCTTCAGGATCTTCTTGTGCAGGTACAGCGGAATGAACTTGGCCTCGGCATCGTCGCGGGAGAAGCCGAAGGTCGTCTGGGTGAGGTCGTTGGTGCCAAAGCAGAAGAAATCTGCGTGATGGGCGATTTCGTCGGCGACCATGCAGGCGCGCGGCAGCTCGAGCATGGTACCCACGGGAATATTGAGCTCGACGCCCTCCTCGACGGAAACCTCGGCGATCACGCGCTCGATGACCTCGCGGGTCTGGACATGCTCCGCCGTGATGGAGACGAGCGGAACCATGATCTCGGGACGCGGATCGACGCCCTCCTTGATGAGGCGAGCGGCAGCCGTGGCGACGGCGCGAACCTGCATGAGTGGCAGATCGCTAAAGACAACGGACAGGCGCACGCCGCGCAGGCCGAGCATGGGGTTCGACTCGACCATGCCATCGATACGGCGCAGGCGGGCACGCAGGACGGCAAGCTCTTCCTCGCTGGCGCCAGCGGCTTCCTTCTTGGTGATGGCGACCTCGAGCTCGCGAGGATTATCCAGGAACTCATGAAGCGGCGGATCGAGCAGGCGAACAACTACGTCGCGACCGGACATGGTCTTGAACATCGCCAGGAAGTCCTCGGTCTGAACCTTAAGCAGGTCCGCCAGGGCCTGCTGCTTCACGGCCTCATCATCGGAGAGGATGAAGCTCTGGATGATGTTCTTGCGGTCGCCCAGGAACATGTGCTCGGTGCGGCACAGGCCGATGGCCTCGGCGCCAAACTCGAGCGCGAGCGCGGCATCCTCGGGGTTGTCGGCGTTGACGCGCACATGGTTGGCGTGGCCGCCGGTCTCGTCCAGGCGAATCTCGTCGGCCCAGGACAGGATGGTGTCCAGGTCGCCGGTGAGCTCGGCCGAAACCAGATCAACGGCGCCGTCGACGACGATACCCTGGGTGCCGTCGATGGAGATGACATCGCCCTCATGCAGCACGCGGTCGCTGCCCTCGATGCGCACGACCTTCTCGGCGGCGTCGATATGGAAGCGCTCAACGCCGCAGACGCAGGGCGTACCCATGCCGCGGGCGATAACGGCGGCATGGCTCGTCTTGCCACCGTGGCTGGTCAGAATGCCCTCGGCGGCGACCATGCCCTTCAGGTCGTCGGGGTTGGTCTCCCAACGAACCAGAATGACCTTGTGGCCCTCGTTGGCGCGCGCGACGGCGTCGTCGCTCGAGAACATGACCTCGCCCACGGCGGCACCGGGGCTGGCATTAAGACCGCTGGCGAGAGCCTCGTACTTCTTGGAGGCGTCGAACTGTGGGTGCAGGAGCTGGTCGAGCTGCGCGGGATCGATGCGGCTCACAGCCTCATCGCGGGTGATCAGACCCTCCTCGACCATCTCGATGGCGATGCGCAGGGCGGCGGTGGCAGTTCGCTTGCCCACGCGGGTCTGGAGCATCCAGAGCTTGCCCTGCTCGATGGTGAACTCAATGTCGCACATGTCGCGATAGTGATCCTCGAGCGTCAGGAAGACGCGCACGAGCTCCTTGCCTGCGGACTCGAGGCCCGGGGTGGCCTTGAGGTCGGCGATGGGCTCGGTGTTGCGGATACCGGCGACGACGTCCTCGCCTTGGGCATTAACCAAAAAATCACCGTAGAACTCCTTGGTGCCGTCGGCCGGATTGCGCGTGAAGGCAACGCCGGTCGCAGATGTCTCGCCCTTGTTGCCAAAGGCCATGGCCTGTACGTTGACGGCGGTGCCGAGTTCGTCGGAAATGCCATGCTGCTTGCGGTAGATGCAGGCACGCTCGTTCATCCAGCTGCCAAAGACGGCCTGAATTGCAAGGCGTAGCTGAAGCTCCGGGTCGTGCGGGAAAACGGGCTTGCCGTCAGCGACCTCGAGCTCGGGATACAGGGAGGCATCGACGTTCTCGGAGAAGATGCCCTTAAAGGTCTCGACGAGCTCCTGCAGATCCTCGGCCGAAAGCTCGGAGTCGACGCGGACGCCGGCGACCAGGCGTGCCTGGGTCAGCGCGTTCTCGAACAGGTCGGCGTCAACGCCCATAACGACGTTGGAGAACATCTGAATAAAGCGGCGGTAGCTATCCCAAGCAAAACGCGGATTTTGCGTCTGGGCGATGAGCCCCTGAACGGAGTCGTCGTTGAGGCCTAAGTTGAGGACCGTGTCCATCATGCCGGGCATGGAGAACGGAGCGCCCGAACGAACCGACACGAGCAGCGGATCGGAGGCGTCGCCGAGCTTCTTGCCGCAGCGGGCCTCGAGGTCCGCCTCGGCAGCAACGATCTCATCGAGTGCACCCTCGGGCCACACGTTGCCGGCACCGGAGTACTCGACGCAAGTCTGGCAGGTAATAGTAAAGCCACCGGGAACCGGCAGGCCGATACGGCTCATCTCGGCAAGGTTAGCGCCTTTGCCGCCAAGCGCGAAGTTCATGGACTTGTCGCCCTCGGTGACACAGGTGCCCTGGGCGTCGGTTCCAAAACGGTAAACCCTCTTGCAATCGCTCACGACACTTCCCCTTCCATGCGCTCTCGCGCACGACCGTGGTAACGAATCGACCCGCCGAATGCGGGCCGTGAGGGAACTATACGGCGGGTTTTGGGCAGGCTTGAGCAGAGGGTGCGCGGTTTGGTAAACGTGCTAAAACTGGCGGTAAACGGTAGGTAAAGGTGGTTACCTTATGAAGATACCACTGCAATAAAAAAGCAGGTCATGTGCGATGTTTTTGCTAAATCGCTTTATCAAAATGCTACTACTATTAGGTGCGACGGGCGGCGCGGCGGGCACGGGCTTCTTGGATTTCCTCCAAGTGGCTAATGATCTCGGCAGCGCTTTCCTCGATGGCCTTGCCGTCGGTACGCACCACAAAGCAGCCTAGGCGTTTCATGAGGGCACGAGCTTCCTCAAGCTCGCTGCGCACGCTCTCGGGCTCGGCATAGGAGCCGGCAACGGCACGAGCGTAGTCATCGCCCAAGCGGCTATCGCGAATTTCGGAAATCACATCGACGGTCGAAATCAGGCCGAACAGGCGCATCGGGTCGACCTCGTAAATCGACTTCGGCGGCTCCATGCCATGGGCCAACGGAACATTGGCAACCTTGTAGCCCTGATAAGCCAGATACATCGACAGCGGCGTCTTGGACGTGCGCGATACGCCCAGCAGCACGATATCGGCACCCGACAAATCGTCGCAACCGCGCCCGTCATCGTGCTCAACGAAATATTCCATGGCCTCGATACGATGGAAATAGCGGTCATCGGTCCTGTGAATCACGCCCGCGACGCCTTTGGGCGGCACACCGATGAGCGACGATAGCACGGCGAGCGTCGGACCGATCAGGTCGACCGAACGGATATGCAGCATGCCCAGGTAATCGAGCACGCGGGCGCGAAGCGCCGGATCGACAATGGTGTGAAACACGGCAATATCGCGATGGTCGGCATCGACGCGCGGGCCCACAAACGACTCCACCTGCTCCACCGAGGTCACCTTGGGCAGGCGCAACAAACGAAAAGCCCCTTCATCAAATTGCCCGGACGCCGCAAGCACCACCTCACAAGCGGTATCACCGAGCGAGTCGGAGATAACGATAACGGTGGGACGAGCGGTGACCGGGCAATCCATGCGGGGCTCCTTTTGCGCTTACGCGCAGGCTGGCTTACTTTTTACGAGCAAGCTCACCGATGTTGGCGATGCCGGAGAAAACGGCCTCGAAGCGGTTGAGCAGCTTAAGGCGATTATCGCGGAGCTGCTCGTCCTTGTCCATGACCATGACCTCGTCGAAGAAACGGTCGATGGGCGCGCGCAGGGCGGCGAGGGCAGCAAATGCGGCCGGATAATCCTCGGTAGCAAGGGCGGCATCGACAGCGGTCTGAGCAGCCTCGGAGGCGTCGGCGAGCGCAAGCTCGACCTCGCCCATCAGTCTGCGGTCGTACTCCACGCCCAGCTCGGGCTTGGAGATATGCGCGGCGCGAGCATAGGCGGTCGCAAGGTTGTCGAACGTCTCGGCGTCGTTCTTGCGGGCCTCGTCGAGGGCGGCGCAGCGGGCGAAGAAGACGGACGGAGCGATGATGTGCACCGCGGAGACGGCGGCAACGGTATCGGCCGGGATCTTTTCGTCGCGGGCCATGCTCACCAGGCGGCCATGGAAGAAGTCACGAACCTGCTGGGCGACCTCGGCGGCGTCGAACTCAATGCCCTGCTCGCTATAGAGCTCGAGGGCGAAGTCGATGAGCGACGTGGGGTCGATCGGCAGGCGGTCGCGCAGGATGTTGATGATGCCGATAGCGGCACGACGCAGCGCGTAGGGGTCCGAAGAGCCGGTCGGGGGCTCGCCGATGGCAAAGATACCGGCGATGGTATCGAGCTTGTCAGCACAGGCCACGATGCAGCCAGCGGTGCCCTCGGGCAGCTCGTCACCGGCAAAGCGAGGACGATAGTGATCGCGAATAGCATGAGCGACCTCGTCGTTCTCCCCCATCGCGATGGCGTAGTAACCGCCCATCACGCCCTGCTGGCTCGTGAACTCGACGACGGCGTTAGACACCAGGTCGGCCTTGCACAGGTGCGCGGCGCGAGCAGCGTCGGCGGCCAGGTGGGCGCCCAGATGGGCCTCGCGAGCGATGGCAAGCGCGAGTTGCTCAATGCGCTCGGACTTGGCGAGCACGCTACCGAGCTTCTCCTGGAAGGCGACCTTGGCCAGACGCTCGCGGAACTCGTCGAGGGAGATCTTCAGGTCCTCCTCGTAGAAGAACTTGGCGTCGTCCAGACGGGCGCGCACGACGCGCTCGTTGCCGTCAATCACGCGCTCGGCATTCTCGGGCTTGCTGTTGGAAACGACCACGAACTCACGCGTGAGCTTGCCCTCGCCGTCATAGATCGGGAAGTAGCGCTGGTTGGTGAGCATGGACTCGCAGATAATCTCGTGCGGGACCTTGAGGAACTCCTCATCGAAGGTACCGACGAGCACCGTCGGCCACTCGCAGAGGTTAATAACCTCCTCGAAGACCTTCTTGGGCGTATCGACATGGCAGCCGGGACGGGCGGCCTCGACCTCGGCGATACCGGCGAGGATGGCCTCACGACGGCGCTCGGCAGAAAGCACGCCGGCGTCCTCGAGCACCTGCTCGTAAACGGCGGGGCTGGCAACCACATGGTCACCAGGGCCAAGTACGCGATGACCGCGCGTGGTGTTGCCACTCGTCACGTCGGCAAACGACACGGGCACAACATCCTCGCCCAGAAGGCAGCAGATCCAACGGACCGGACGCACGAACGTCGCGTGCTCGTGGCCCCAGCGCTGGCTGCGGTAGTTGGGCCACTGCAGGCCGGCGATGGTCTTCTCGCACAGAGCAGTCAGAATCGGCGTAGCCGGTGCGGAGGGAATATTCTTCTCGGCGAACACATACTCGCGACCGTCGGTGTCCTCGCGACGGACCAGGTCCTCGGCAGCCACACCGCACTTGCGGGCAAAGCCCTGGGCGGCCTTGGTGGCGTTACCGTCAGCGTCGAAGGCAATGTTGGCCGCGGGGCCACGCTTGACCTCGTGAACCTCATCGGTCGCGGTGGCGACGTTAGCCACGAGCGCAGCCAGGCGACGCGGGCTCGAGATCACGCGGACCTCGCCGTGGGCCAGACCGGCCTCGTCGAGACCCTTGGCGATCATGGTGCCAAGCTGCTTGACGGCATTGTTCAGCGGCGCGGAGGGCATCTCCTCCGTACCGATCTCAAACAGGAAATCCTTAGCGTCTGCCATGGCTTACGCCACCTCGCCTTCCTGATCGGCATTCTCGTTGACTTCGGCGACCTCGGCCATATAGGCCTCGCAGCACGCCTTAGCGACGGCGCGGACGCGCAGGATGTAGTTAGCGCGCTCGACCGCGGACAGGGCGCCACGGGCATCGAGCAGGTTGAAGGCGTGGCTGCACTTCATGACGCAGTCATATGCCGGCAGCGGCAGCTTGCGCTCCAGGCAGGAGTGGCACTCGGCCTCGTAGTCGTCAAACTTCTGACGCATCATCTCGACGTTGGCGACCTCAAAGTTATAGGCACTGAACTCGCGCTCGTTCTCGAGGAACACGTCGCCATAGGTCATGGGCGTTCCGTCGGGCAGGTAGCTCCACACCAGGTCGTAGACGGAGTTGACGCCCTGAGCGTACATGGCAATGCGCTCCAGGCCATAGGTGATCTCGACGGGCACGGGATCGACCTCGATGCCGCCCACCTGCTGGAAGTACGTAAACTGCGTGACCTCCATGCCGTTGAGCCAGACCTCCCAGCCAAGGCCCCAGGCGCCGAGCGTCGGGCTCTCCCAGTCGTCCTCGACAAAGCGGACGTCATGGTCGTTGGGATCCAGGCCAATGGCGGCCAGCGAACCTAGGTAGAGCTCCTGGGCGTTGACCGGCGACGGCTTGATGAGCACCTGGAACTGATAGTAGTGCTGCATGCGGTTGGGGTTCTCGCCGTAGCGGCCGTCGGCGGGACGGCGGCAGGGCTGCGCATAGCAGGTGCGCCACTCGGCGGGACCGAGCGAGCGCAGCGTGGTCGCGGTATGGAAGGTACCGGCACCGACCTCGGAGTCATAGGGCTGCATAATGACGCAGCCCTGCTCGCCCCAGTACTGCTGGAGGCGCAGGATGATGTCTTGGAAGGAAAGCGATGAAGCGTTCATGCCTCTAATATCCCCTCGTCGAAACGATTACACGGTTAGGTACTGTACTATAGCGGTTTTTAGTCGATAGCGCCGATGCGGTTGAGCGGCCAGTAGCGCACAAGCGCCACAGCGATCAAATCAGAGCGATCGACGGGACCAAAGTAGCGTGAGTCGGCAGAGTTTTCGCGGTTGTCGCCCATCACCCACACGCACCCGTCGGGAACGGTGTAGGGATAGCTTACCTGAGCGCCGGGCGCTTGGACCGAAAGTGGCCAGCTCATGCCCGTCGTATAGTCCTCGTCGAGCGCTTGGTCGTCAACGACCACCTTGCCATCCTGCAGGTCGACCGTCTGGCCGGCCGTGGCAATAACGCGCTTGACAAGAACATCATGCTCGGAGGTGCCATCGGGGTTGTGAAACACCACGATATCGCCCTGCTTGACGGGCTGACCGAGCTCGAGGCTCACCTTTTGCGCCAGGATCTGGTCGCCAATCTCGATTGTGTCCTCCATAGAGCCGGTGGGCACCACAAAGGGCTCGACCACAAACGAGCGAATCAAGAAGGTGGCGACCAGTGCGATCGCGATGACCGCGATCCACTCAAAAGCACCCCTCAACGCGGAATGTTGCGTAGGAACCATTCTCACTCCTCGCTCTGCGAATACGAAGCGTCCAAAATCTCCTGCGCGTAAGCGCGCTCCTCGGGCGTGAGCCGCGCTGTCTCGATCAGGTCGGGGCGCCAGCGGCAGGTACGCTCGATGGCGTTCTTACGACGCCAGGCATCGACCTTGGCGTGATCGCCGCTCACAAGCACCGGCGGCACGCCCTCGCCGTTGAACTCGGCGGGGCGGGTGTACTGCGCGTACTCGAGCAGTCCTCCGTCCTCGGCGGTCGAGAATGACTCGTCCACATTGCTCATCTCGTCGCCCAGGGCGCCGGGAATCAGGCGTACGACGGCATCGGCAACGACCATAGCGGGAAGCTCGCCGCCCGTGAGCACGTAGTCGCCGATCGACAGACGCTCATCGGCATACGCATACGCGCGCTCGTCGACGCCCTCGTAGCGGCTGCACACAAACAGCAGGCGCTCACTTTTGAGCAGGCGCTCGGCCACATGCTGCGTAAAGGGTTCGCCGCAGGGAGTGAAGAACACCACCGTGGGCTTGGGGCCCTCCGCGCTAATGGCCTCGATGGCCTCGGCGATAGGCTCGACCTTCATGAGCATGCCCTGCCCGCCGCCGTACGGCTCGTCATCGACGGTACGATGGCGGTCGTGCGTCCAGTCGCGCAGGTTATACGCCTTGAAATCAAAAAGGCCGGCCTTGCGGGCGCGGCCCAAGATCGATGTGGACATGACGGGCTCAAACATCTCGGGAAAGACCGAAAGGGTCTCGATCAGCATGTTGTCCTCCCTACTTGTCCATATCGATCAGGCCGTCCATAACGTGGACGGAAATTGTTCCTGTGTCGGGAAGATCGAGCACGACCTGATCGATCACGGGAATCAGTACCTCGCCGTACCGATCGCCCTCGACAACCCAAACATCGTTAGCGAGCGTCGACATGATCTCGACGATCGTGCCGAGCGAACCGAAGCGCTCGTCGACCACCTCGCGACCCATCAGGTCGGTATAGGCAGCGTCGAGCGAATCGAGCTCAAAGTCGTCACGATTTGCCAGCACGTAGCATCCCGTGATGCCCTCGGCGGCCGTCAAGTCGTCAATGCCCTCAAACGAGACCAGATCGCCATCGCCCGTATCGGTGACGGACACGACCGTGCAAAAGCGGTCGCGCTTGAGCGCCGGCGGCGTCAGGGCGACGCGCATACCAGGCTCTAATACAGAAGGAAGCCCCCGCAGCGGCTGCGCGAGGACCTCCCCCTTCCTTCCGTGCGGCTTGACCACACGGGCGATGTTTTTGTACTGGGACCTCAAGGTCCTAGCCCAGAACCTCTACCTCGACAGCAGTGTCGAGGCGAGCGGCCAGTGCACGGGCGAGCGTGCGAATGGCCTTGATGGTACGGCCACGACGGCCGATGACCTTAGCGACGTCATCCTCGGCGACCGAAACCTCAATCGTAGAGGCGTCGTCACCATCGATGACCTCAAGGCTCACGGAATCCGGGTCGTCGACGATCTGAACAACGAGATATTCGACGAGATCGGCGATGCGATCTGAGAGCATTGCCTCACCCTCGAGCTGTGCAGCGTCAACCTCAGGCACGATTTACTCCTCGGCGCCCTCAGCGGCCTCAGCGGCAGCCTTAGCGGCCTCGGCCTCTTTGGCGAGCTGCTTCTTGGACTTCTTGACGACGGTCTCGGTCTTCTCGCCCTCGTTGGCGGCCTTGACCAGAGCGGCGACGGCGTCGGTGAGCTGAGCGCCCTTGGACTGCCAGTCGGCGATCTTCTCGAGGTCGAGGTTGATGGTCTTGGGGGCGGTCATCGGGTTGTAGCGGCCAACCTCCTCGATGATACGACCGTCACGCGGGGCGCGGGAATCGGCGACGACGACACGGTAGTACGGACGCTTCTTAGCGCCGTGACGAGCAAGGCGAATCTTGACTGCCAAAGGAAACTCCTCCAACCAAGCAGCTTTAGGCTGCAACTACAAACAAACAGTTGAACATAATACGCCATCGACGCGGGCAGGTGAAGTCCGTGAGACCAACTTCTTCGGTGTAGTCGAGGGCAAATCCATATCTTAGACAAGAATTCGGGATTTGCAAGCACATACACGCACCCCACATGAGCTGCGCGGTATACTCATGACATGGAAAGACGCGAACATACATACGGTTATGAGGATGCCACAGGCGTCACGCCGCCTCCCTGGACGGGTCCGGCGGTGGGCCTGATGGACCTCGATGCGTTTTTTGCGAGCGTGGAGATGCTCGATCATCCCGAATGGCGCGGCAAGCCGCTCATCGTGGGCGGAGACGCCGATTCGCGTGGCGTCGTGTCCACGTGTTCGTATGAGGCACGTCGCTTTGGCGTGCACTCTGCCATGGCCTCGGCCGAGGCGCGGCGCTTGTGCCCGCAAGCCATTTGGACGCACGGGCACTTTGATCGCTACCGCGAGGTGAGCGCGCAGGTCATGGCGATTCTTGCCGAGGAGACGCCGCGCGTTGAGCGCGTATCCATCGACGAAGCCTTTATCGATATCACACCGGGTCGCTTTGCGCCCGAAGACCCGCTACTGGTTGCGCGGCGTATAAGCGACCGCGTGGCAGCGCTGGGAGTGACCTGCTCCATTGGCGTGGGCTGCAACAAGACGGTCGCAAAGATCGCAAGCGAGCGGGATAAGCCGTTTGGGCTGACCATCGTGCGCCCCGGAACCGAGCAGCGCTTTTTGGCCGCGCTGCCGGTATCTGCCATGAGCGGCATCGGGCGCTCGGCCGAGGAGCGACTGCGCCGTATGCGCATCTACACGCTCGGCGAGCTGTCACGCGCGCCGGAATCCACCTTGGCCTCTATTTTTGGCGTCAACGGCGAACGCATGCGCCAGCGTGCGCTGGGACTCGAAATCTCTGAAGTCACGAGTCTCGATGAAGAGCGCAAGATCAAGTCGGTCAGCAATGAACGCACTTTTGCGAAAGATTTGACTGAGCGCGGGGACATCGAAGCGGCGATTGCGCTGCTGGGCGAGTCAGTGGGACGCCGCCTGCGCCGTCAGGGACTGACGGGCGCCACGGTGACGCTCAAGCTTAAGTATTCGTATGGCAGCGGGCGTACGGCACAGCGCCGGCTGCCTCATCCGACCGACGATGAGAACATCTTCGTGGCGGTTGCACTCGAACTGCTCGACAACATCTGGCAGGAAGGCATGCATGTGCGTCTGGCGGGTATCGGGATGAGCGACTTTGACCATCAGGGCGGCATCCAGACCGACCTGTTCTGCGAAGTCGACGACCGCGGAGCCCAATCCAGCGACCGACGCGACCTCTCCGTCGCCATCGACGCCGTCCGAGACAAGTTCGGCGACACCGCCCTATCCTTCGGCCGCCAATCCCGCTTCAACGATTAACCGCCTTTGGGCAAAAAGAAAGCCGGGCAGGTACGGAAAACCGCAACTGCCCGGCAAAATGCGCGAGGCTAACTAAAAGCGCCGTATCAAATGAGCCACTAGAGGAGGTCGAGGGGGAGCTGGGGGGCATCACCCCAGAGCTTTTCTAGACGGTAGAAGTCGCGGGCTTCGGGAGTGAAGACGTGAACGACGACCGAGCCGTAGTCCATGAGCATCCAGGTCTTCTGCTCGCGGCCCTCGATGGAGAACGGATGCTCGCCGCAAGCCGCGGCGACCTTCTCCTCGATCTCGTCGACGATAGAATCGACCTGGCGGTTGTTGGTACCGGTGGCAAGCACAAAGTAGTCGCACACGTCGGAAAGCTCGGTCAGGTTGAGCACCTGCACGTCCTCGCCCTTCTTGTCGTAGGCGGCCTGCGCGGCGGCGCGGGCGACATCCTCGGCGGCGACACCGCTCGCGGACAGCGAGGCGGCGGTGCGGTCGGACGTGGCAACGAAACTCTTGTGCTCCACACCTTCAAGAATCTGCTCGTCAGTCATGGTCTCGTCGGCCATGGAATACCTCTTTCTAGACACACCCGAGCTAGCGCAGCTGGGCGTAATGGTTGTAAATCGTAATAGCCGTGGGATAAAGATAGCGCCCGGACTGGATCACATAGACCAGACCCTGCGCAAAACAGGAGAAGAACAACTCGTCGAGCGAGGACTTCCCCACCATCTTGCGCAGCGCATGGGCATAGTCGCCGTGACGGTTGGGCTCGATGGCATCTGCCACAAAGACCACCATATCGAGCGGCGTCATGTCGCAGGCACCCACGGTGTGACGGTCGACAGCCTGGAAAACGGCCGGTGACAGCTCGGGAAAAAGCTGCGGAAGCTCATAGGCGGCAACAGGGCCATGCAAAAGCGGCGTCGCGGCGGAAGGAGAGCCGGCAACCTTGATGCCATAGTGAAGCGCGCGGGCCACGAGCTCGTCATCGGAAAGAACCTTGTCCCAGTCGTGAATTAAGCCGGCGGCAGCCGCATCAAAGCGGTCAACGCCGTAGACCTCGGCCAGATGAAGTGCGGTCTCGGCAACACCCAGCGAATGCACATAGCGCTTGCGCTTATCTTTCATGCGAACATCGAGCAGCTCTTGAATGCGCTTGAGCAGCGCGCGCTCATCGCCCTCAAACTGATCCTCTACCGACAACGTAGCCCCCCATCACTCAAAATCTTCTTGGCCCAAATCGGCATATAGCCTGCGCTTGCGAATGTAGCCGAGCACGGACTCGCTCGTAAGATAGCGCACGCTCATGCCGCGGGCAACTCGCTTACGAATGTTCGTCGAGCTGATCGCCAGCGCCGGAATCTGAATATAGCGCACGTCGAACGGCAGCCCCGACTCTTTGATTCGGGCACGCGCCGTATCGATATCAAAGCCCGGTCGCGTCGCCGCAATAAAGGTAGCAAGCTCAGCGATTCGTTCGGCATCATGCCAGGTCACAATATCGATAATCGCATCGGCGCCCGTAATAAAGTAGAGCTTTACCTGCGACGGGTAAAAGTCGCGAAGGGCATGAAGCGTATCGGCAGTATAGGTCACGCCCGGACGGTCGATCTCGAAACGGCTCGCCAAAAAAGCCGGATTCGCGGCGGTGGCGAGAACCGTCATGGCATAACGGTCCTCAGCAGGCGTCACCGGTTTGTCGAGTTTAAAGGCAGGAGAGCCGGCCGGCATAAAGAGCACAGCGTCCAAGTCGAGCGACTCGCGCGCCTGCTCGGCAGTCACCAAGTGCCCGTAATGAATCGGGTCGAAGGTGCCGCCCATAATGCCAAGCCGAAACTCTTTGCCCTCTTTTATGGGCAGCTCGGGCAAACCGATTCCACCGCGCAGCGACATGGCTTACTCGCCCTCCGAGGTCTCGGCATCGTCCGCGGCATCCGCCGCATCGACAACCTCGACGCCCTCATCCGGAGCATCGGTCACGTCAAGGGCCTCAACGGCAACGTCCTCGCCAGCGTCCTCGAGCTCCTCGTACTCCGAGAAGTCCTCGGCGCCCTCAAAGTCAAAGGCGCGCTGGCAAATGCGGACCTCGTCGCCCGCACGGCAGTCGGCCTTCTCGAGCGCGTCGTCAACACCCATGCGCGCAAACTTGTGCTGCAGGTAGATGACGGCTTCCTCGTTTTCCCAGTCGGTCTGGATAACCATGCGCTCGATGGCGCGACCGACCACGCGGAAGGCACCGGGCTCTTCCTGAACAATGCGGAAACGCTTCTCGCGCTGCAGGCGACGGCGCTCCCACTCCTCGTCGCGAAGATCGACCGGCTCATCGGAGACCGCCAGCTCGGCGCGCAGCTTAGCCACCTGCTCGCCCACGGCAAGCATCAGCGTGTTGAGGCCGGCGCCCGTCACGGCGGACACGGCAAAGAACATATGTCCATCGTCGAGCGCGGCGCGCTTAAGGTCGGCAATCTTGTCGGCCGTGCCCGGCGCATCGCACTTGTTGGCGACGACGATCTGCGGACGCTCCGAAAGCTCGGCGCCATACTGCTCGAGCTCACGGTTGATGATGCGGTAATCCTCAACCGGGTCGCGATCCTCAAAACCGCCCGTCATGTCGACGACATGCATGATGAGCGCCGTACGCTCGATGTGGCGCAGGAACTGGTGGCCCAAGCCCTTGCCCTCGCTCGCGCCCTCGATGAGGCCGGGGACGTCGGCAACGACATAGGAGTACTCGCCGGCACGCACCATACCCAGGTTGGGCACGAGCGTGGTAAACGGATAGTCGGCGATCTTGGGTCGGGCGGCACTCATGCGCGCGATAAGCGAGGACTTGCCCACCGAGGGGAAGCCCACGAGCGCGGCATCAGCCATGAGCTTCATCTCGAGCTCAATCCAGTGCTCCTCGGCCGGCTCGCCCAGCTGGGCGAATGCGGGCGCGCGGCGCACCGACGTCACAAAGTGCGTATTGCCCAGACCGCCGGCACCGCCGGGCGCCACAACGACGCGCTCGCCATCATGCACCAAGTCGGCAATCTCGAACATCGGGGTCTGCGTCTCGGGGTCGAGCTCGCGCACCACGGTACCCATGGGAACCTTGAGAATAAGGTCCTCGCCGCTCTTACCGTTACGACGGGCACCCTGCCCGTGCGTGCCGCGCTCGGCGCGGAAGTGATGCTTAAAGCGGTAATCGATCAGCGAAGACAGCTGAGCATCGGCCTGGATGACGACATTGCCGCCACGACCGCCGTCGCCGCCATCGGGGCCGCCCTTGGGGACAAATGCCTCACGCCTAAACGACATGCATCCGGCTCCGCCGTCGCCGCCGCACACGTTAATGCGGCTGATATCGGTGAACTGTGACAACAGAATCGCCTCCTACAAAAAAGAGGGAGACCCTTGAATCCTAAAACTCAAGTGCCTCCCACATATGTGCTCTATGAAGGGTGAATTACGCGTTCGCGAGCGGGCGTACGCTGACCCTGTGCTTGATACCCTTGTGGAACTCAACGGTACCGTCGACCAGCGCGAACAGCGTGTCGTCCTTGCCACGGCCAACGTTCTCACCCGGGTGGATGTGAGTGCCGTGCTGACGGACGAGAATCGTGCCCGTGGTTACCGTCTGGCCGGCATAGCGCTTCGTGCCAAGGCGCTGACCGCGGGAGTCACGGCCATTACGGGAGGAACCGAGTCCTTTTTTGTGTGCCATTGTGTATACCTACTCTTTCGTTACGAGTGTAATCTACTCGGCGACGGGAGCCTCGGCAACAGCCTCGGCCTCTGCCTTGACAGCCTTCTTGGCGCGGGACGTAGCCTGGACCTTCACGATCTTCAGCTTGGTGAGCTGCTGACGGTGACCCTTCAGACGACGATAGCGCTTACGCTTGTGGAACTTGAAGACCAGCTGCTTCTCGCCCTTGAACTGCTCAACGATCTGAGCGGTAACCTTGGCCTTGGCCAGCTTGTCGGGATCGGTGACGATCTTCTTACCATCGTTGAGGAAGATAACCGGCAGGGTGACCTTGTCGCCCTCATTGCCCTCGATCTTCTCGACGGTGATGACATCGTCGGTGGCGACCTTGTACTGCTTGCCGCCCGTGTTAACGATTGCGTACATGTTTACTTGCCCTTCATGCATCAGTTAGTGCAACAGCCGAATATAGTAGCAGGCGAAAATACCCCCGTCAACGAGTATGTGGAGCAAATCCACAAGTTCGCACAGGTATGGGGCTGACGAGTCGGCCCTCGTCGTCCTCGCATGCTTGATTCTGACGCTCGACATCGTAGGAGCAGATGGTCACGAGGTCTTGCATACCGGTGGAAACAATAGGTGCATCCACGCCCGGGGTCAAGCCCTGCAACAAAACATCAGCAGCGGAAAGCAAAATTTCCGGACGCATGGAGCCCTCGTTGTCGGCATGGGTGTCGAGCATGAGCACCAGATGGTCCGGGCGCTCCCCCGCCGTGAGCTCATAGCCCACGAGTGTGTGATCCAAATCCAAGCGCTTGCTCTTTTTGCCGCGCGCGTAGTCGATGCCATGGTCCGCGCGCAGCGTGTCGATCGCACGACGCACCTCGTCGGGGCTTACGGGCGCCTCGGGATCCGAGTGCAGGTCGATGCGATACGACAGGCGCGTGAGCTGCGCCGTCAACGCCGGCGTGCGCACGTCGATGTACGCCGCCTCGATGGGCGCCAGATCGGCCGGAGACGCCGCAGCCAGGCGCCCAAACGCCTCGTCGAGCGCCACGAACTCGGTCATAAACAGGTCATACCACTCGCAGGTCGACGACGTACCAACCGGTAGCGCCGAAGAGAAGCCCACGCGCATGTGCGGAGAGAAGCCCTGCGTGACGGCATAGGGAAGTCCCGCACGGCGCACGATGCGCTCAATGGTATGGATTACTTCGAGATGGCCCAGGTACTTAAGGCGGTCGCGCTTGCCATAGCGAACACGAAGCCTAAAGAGCGAGGGGTTGTCGGTCAGGCGCTCACTCATGCGCGATCACCCATCAATACATTCTTGACGTGGAGCGTGGGGCAGATCCCGCAGCCGGTGCACGACGTGCGGGTGCAGTCGGGAGTCGTGACGCCCTCGAGCGAGCGACGGTACTCGCGCTCGAGGAAGCCGCGCGTGCAGCCGGGACTCACGTGCTCCCACGGCAGGCGCCAGTCCAACTCGTAGGGCAGGTGCACGAGCTCATTGAGGTCGATGCCGTTTTTGGCAGCAGCTTCCTTCCAGTTATCGAGCGAGAAATGCTCTACCCAGGCGTCAAAGCGAGAGCCCGAGCGCCAAGCATCGATGATGACGGGCGTCATGTCACGACCGGCGCGGGACAGCGCGGCCTCGATGAGCGAGGTCTCGGCATCGTGGTAATGCACGCGGACGGCACGGTTGCGAACGCTCGTGATAAGCAGCTTCTGGCGACGCTTGACGTCGTCGTAGTCGAGCTGCGGGCACCACTGGAACGGCGTGGCAGCCTTGGGGATAAAGACCGAAACCGAGATGGATACCGAAATCGAGCCGCGACGAGCCTTGGGCACCACGGAACGACCGAGCTCCAGCACGTGATCGGCCAGATTGGCAATGGCTACGATGTCCTCGTCGCGCTCACCGGGAAGGCCCATCATAAAGTAGAGCTTCATGCGGTTCCAGCCGGCCTCGAAGGCCGCCTTGGCCGCACGGTCCAGGTCCTCCTCGGTCACGTTCTTGTTAATGATGTCACGCATGCGCTGACTGCCGGCCTCGGGCGCGAACGTCAGGCCGCCCTTCTTTTCGCCGGCGACCGACTCGGCCATATCCACGCCAAACGAATCCAGGCGCTGCGACGGAATAGATACGCGAATACCCGTATCCTCCAGGCGACGGTTGAGCCTGCCGAGCACGTCGCGAATGCAGGAGTGGTCAGTCGTGGAGAGCGAGGTCAGCGACACCTCGTCATAGCCGGTCTTTTCCAGACCCTGAATCACCGACGAGACGATCTGGTCGGCCGAGCGCTCGCGCACTGGGCGATACGTCATGCCGGCCTGGCAAAAACGACAGCCGCGGGCGCAGCCGCGCAGGATCTCGATAGACAGGCGGTCGTGGACCAGCTGCGCATAGGGTACGCACGACTGCGACAGCGGATTCGTGGCGCCGAAATCCTCGACGACGCGCTTGTAGACCACGGTCGGCGCATTCTTGCCTTCACGCGGCACGGTGTAGCCATGCGGCGAACAGGGCTCGTCGTGACGAACCTCATAGAGCGACGGCACGTAGTTGCCGGCAATGGATGCAAGCTGCTCAACAATCTGTGCGCGCGGGACTCCTTCGTCGCGCAGGCGACGATGCAGCTGGCAGGTCTCGAGCAGCGACTCCTCGCCCTCGCCGATGAGGATGGCATCGAAGAAGGCCGCGTACGGCTCGGGGTTGTACACCGAGGGGCCGCCGGCGATGATAATGGGGTCGTCCTCGGTACGGTCGGCCGCTAACAGCGGAATGCCAGCGAGGTCGAGTGCCTCGAGGAAGTTCGTCACCGCCATCTCGTGCGGCACATGCAGGCCGACGATATCAAACGAAGCGACCGGCGCTGCGCCCTCGAGCGACAGCAGCGGAATGCCCGCCTCGCGCATGGCGTCACCCATATCGGGCCACGGCACATAGCCGCGCTCGCAGGAGATGCCCTCGGCCTGGTTAAGGATGTTGTAGAGGATGGCGATGCCCTGGTTAGGCAGACCGACCTCGTACACATCCGGGTAGATCAGGCAGCAACGGTAGTCGGCATCGGCCTTGGAAAGCGTGCCCCACTCGTGATCGATATAGCGGCTCGGTTTCTCGACCTTGGCGAGCAGCGGCTCAATTAAATGAAAACAGTCTTGATACGGAACGCGCAACGGAAAACCCCTAAGCAGCGAGATCGGATGCGTCCTGATAGGACGCCATAGGACGGGTAGCGCCCGCGACCGTGGTCACCAGATCGCGAACGCGGGAGAACGTGGCAGTAACCACCTCGTTGGCACGGCTGTAGTCGACATCGCGCTCGTAGAGCGAAACGAGCGCACGGCCCATGCCATAGGTGCCCGCGGCAGCAGTGAGCGCCTTGACGGCAAACCCAATATGCGGCGTCTGCTTGACGAGCGCGCGGGTGACCGCGCGGATCACAAGACCGCCGACAAGCACGCCCGCGACCTCGTAGCCGCGCTCAGGCTTAATGCCGCGTCCAAAGACGGCAGCGAGCTCAAAGAGCATGCCCACCTGCGCCAGCGCCATAACGGGATAATCGGCGCCCGGCAAAAACACCAGCGCACCGGTCGCCATATTGGTGAGCGCGCACGAGGTGATGATACGATTGGCCGCCGCGATGCGCATGAAGGCAAAGTTCGCCGCAAAAGCCGTTTCCTTTTCGGTGCGATCGAGAATCCAGCGGGCAAGCGTCTCGAGCAGATACGTCTTATCGGTTGCCGCTACCACGCCGAGCACAGGCGTGGACTCCTCGATAAACGGCACCTCCACAGCAGACTCGGCAAGCACGCACACGGGGGCGCCGGCGATCACGAGCTCCTGCACGGCACTCTCCAAGCGGTCGGAGCCGCACGAGAGCACCAGCACCACATCGGTATCGGTCTTTGGAGCAATTCGCTCCTCCCCCAGACGCTCGACGCGCACAATGCCCGAGGTCGTCTGCGGTACAAAGGCGTCACGCACCGTCTCGGCCAGAAAGCGCGAGGCGGACGAATCCAAATAGACCGAGACGCGCACCGGCGTATCGGAATCCTTCTTAACGGACGCGCCCATCTTAAAAGCGCGCGTCAGCTTATCTACGGGAATTTTCATAGCAAACCCCTCCAGCGGTTACGCGGCGCCCGAACGATGCCGCCATATGGATTGTACGATACCCACCGTCAGCAGCTGAATCATCATCGAAGACGAACCGAAGCTAATAAACGGTAGCGGAATACCGGTAATCGGCATCATGCCGATGCACATGCCGATGTTTTCGAAGGTCTGGAACGCCCACATGCCAACGATGCCCACACACGATAGGCGCAAGAACAGCGACTCACACTTAAAGGCGACGCGAATCGTCGAAAAGATCAGCAGCACGTAGAGGCACAGGAGCAAAAAGGAACCGCAAAAGCCAAAGGTCTCGGACAGGAAGGCGAAGACGAAGTCGGTGTGGAACTCGGGCAGAAAGCCGCCGGCCGACTGCGTCGCATGGCCCAAACCCTTACCAAAGAAGCCGCCCGAGCCAACGGCGATAAGCGACTGCTGCAGGTTGTAGGCATCGTCAGAATCGGCATTATCGGGGTCGATAAAGACCGTCAGACGGTTCATCTGATACTGCTTGATGAGCACATCGTGGCCGAGCAACGAATCAAAGACCGAATCGAGCGCCAGGACGAGGGCCACCAGGCCCACGAGCAGGGCCAGGGTCGACAGCACCCATTCGCGGCGTGCACCGCTCATGCAGATGACGATGGCGCCCGAGACCAGCACGACCAGGCCCGAGCCCAGGTCGCCCATGGCGACGACGGCCAAAAACGGAATGGACAGCATGCCGCAGAGCTTGACGTAGTCGCGAACGGTATCGATGCGGCCGTTATACTGCGAGCCAAGCGTGGCGATAAAGAAGATGGTGATGAGCTTGGCAAGCTCAACCGGCTGGAATGTCAAGCCGATACCGGGAATCTTGATCCAGCCCGTCATGCCCAGACCGCCCGTATAGGACAGGCCCGGAATCTTGGGCGAGAAGATCACAATAAGGTCAATGACGAGCAGCGCCGTCGAGAAGTTAGAGATGCCGCGCAGATCGGTACGCCAGACGAGCACCGCAAGCACCGCGCCAATGCCAATGCCCAGCAGGTGGCGCGAGAATGAGGCGTCGGCCTTAAACTGTGACGCCGACCAAATAATGATGGCGCCATAGGCAACGAGCGCGACGGTAGCCAGCAGCACACCGATATGCACCTTTTGGCGAAACGTACCGCGCGAGGCCGAAAGTTGCTTGTTGACGCGGTCCAGGCTGCTGCGAGAGCCGGTCTTGGTTGAACGGAACAGATCCGCCGGAGAAAAATCCATCGCAACCTCCTATCGAACCGAAGAATCGCCCGAGGCCGAAGAGGTATCGGGCTCGTCATAAATCGCGCCGAGCACGTCGCGCACGACATGCATCGCGGTATCTGAGCCACCGCCGCCCTGCTCCAGGACAGTAGCGATGACATACTTGGGATCATCGGCCGGCGCATAGGCGCAGAACCACGCGTATTCGTCCTCGCCGCTTTTCTCGCCCGTGCCCGACTTGCCGTATACCTGCGGCGTCAGGGTGCCAAAGTGAGCCGCCAGGGACGTCGATGCCGTGTAAATCACGTCGTGCATGCCGTTGCGAACAAGAGCCAAATCCGAATCGCTGTTGATCTTGGCCTCCAGGCGCTTCTTCTTGCCCTTGCCGTTGTACTTATAGGCATCGCCGTCGCCATCGCGCGACACGGCAGACAAAAACACGTGAGGCACGTACTGTTTGCCGCCGTTGGCAAGACCCATATAGGCGCACGCCATCTGCAGGGGCGTCACCAGGATGTCGCCCTGGCCGATGGCAATGTTGGTCATATCGCCGGCATTCCACTTGCGGTCCTCGGCAGAGGCGTCGGTGAAGTACGACTCTTTCCACTCGGCATCGGGAATACGGCCCGCGCCCTCACTCGGCAGATCGATGCCGCAGGTCTTGCCTAGGCCCCAGCGACGAAAGACCTCCTGCAGCCCCTCGGAATGTTGCTCGTCATAAAAGAACGCCTTGCCCATGTCGTAGAAGACGGGGTCGCACGAGTTGGCGATACCCGACTGCAGCGTCATGGTGCCGTGGCCAGACGTCAACCAGCAGCGCTTGCCCCAAGCCTTGCCCAGGCCAGTCCAATAGCCCGTGCAGTTGGTTGTCTGCGTTGAAGTGTAGGTTCCAAACTCAAGACCGGCCAGTGCCGAGAGCGGCTTGATGGTCGAGGCCGACATGTACTGTCCGCTAATGGCGCGGTTGAGCAGCGGGTGCGAACCCTTGTCATCATTGAGCTCGGTCCACACGTCATTTGAGACGCCGCCGATAAAGACGGACGGATCGAACTTGGGCTGGCTCGCCATGCCCAGGATCTCGCCATTGTTGGGATCGAGACACACCACAGCGCCGTTGCCGGCATTGCTGTAGCCAGTGGTCTTGGCAAGCTCGATGGCGCTCGCCAGCGCCGTCTCACAGGCCTGTTGGATCTTAAGGTCGAGCGTGAGCTTAATGTCGGAGCCGGCCTTGGCGGGCACGGCGCCGGCCTGACCGGTCACGTTGCCCGAGGCATCGACCTTGACGGTCTGCTCGCCACGAATACCCTGCAGCAGGTTTTCGTAGTAGCTCTCAACACCCGCCTGGCCCACGATATCGCCCGACTGGTACGTAATCCGGCCAGCAGAAGCATCATCATCACCAGAGGTTTTCTTATTCTGGGCCTCGAGCTGCTCGGAGGTAATGGTGCCGGTATAGCCCAAGATATGGCATGCCGTCTCGCCATATGGATACTGGCGCTCGGTACGCTCGGCAATCTTGACGCCCGGGAACTCGCCGGCGTGCTCCTGAATATAGGCAACCGAGGAGCGACGGACGTCCGTCGCGATGGTATGCAGGCTCTGGGCGCCCTCGGAATTGTCCTGAATATTGCGCAGAACCGCCACGTAGGGCATACCGAGCACGTTGGCAAGATGGCGAACCAGAACCTCATCCTCGGCAAGGTCGCGGTAGGCCACGACAGCAAGTGAGGGACGGTTCTGGACAAGTGCCACGCCATTGCGGTCGAGGATGCGGCCGCGCACAGCGGGTGTGGTAACGGTGCGCGTCTGATTGCTATTAGCCTGCTTTTCGTAATAGTCCGACGAGACCATCTGCATGCCCCACAGCTTGACGGCAAGCGCCGCGAACATCGCGCCCACACCCGTGGTGAGGATGGAGAAGCGGCCCTTAAAGGCGGTCGCCGCGGTATTGCCCTCGCCCTCGGTGGCGCGCGGGGCCGTTCCATGCTGCGTATCGTAGGTAAAACGAGAATCGCCGCGACGCATGATGACCAGCGCGACCACGATGGCCACAACCAGCACGATACCGGCGATAATAACCGTCATCTGGGAAGACATCTACGAGCCTCCCCTATTTGAGCTTACGGGTCTTGGGCTTAAAGCGCATGCCCGTCTGGCGTCCGCCACGTGCAGAGAATCCATAACCGGACTGCGGCACGACGCCGGACATCAAAAACGGAATGGCAACCAGACCCGTCAGGATCGAAGACGGCAGTGCATGGCCGAAGATCGCCACGACAAAGCTCGTCTCCAAACCCATAAACAGCAAGATGATGCTGTAGATCACATTAATGACGAACGCGAAGGCGCCCACAGTGATGCCGCGCGCACTCGGGGTACCGCCCGTCTGACCGGCAGCGCTATGCACCAGGGCAAAAGAACCCACGGTCAGCAGGAGCGACATAACGCCCACCGGCACGGCAGCGGAAAGGTCATAGAACAAGCCGCTGCAAAAACCGCACACGACGGCACGGGTCGGGTCGCCCGAGAACACGCTTAGGCACACCAGGATAATCATAAAGTTGACGCGACCGCCCGCAATGGAGATCTGCGGTGCCAGGCCTGCCTGCAACAGCACGCACACGATGGCGGCGATTACAAACGTGCGGGAGCTCATCCCCTGCTCATGTAGATCCATGGACATGCCCCCTATTCGCTCGAGCCGGAATCGGTCGTCTCGGACGTGTCGGAACTGTCATCCGGGCTCTCGTCCTTCGTCTTGGTCGCAGCATCGCGCGACGTTCCCTGCGGCGTGCTGTTGGCCGTGTTCACGTCCTCATCCGAGGCCGACTGTTCGTCGGTCAGCGAGGTAATGACCAGCACTTCCTCGTTGTTCTCGGCCGTCGTCTGGGCGCGCACCACAATGGTGTAGTACACGTCGTTTGCCGATTTCTCAACCGACGAGACGGTGCCGAGCGGTAGACCCTTGGGGAACACACCGCCAATGCCCGAGGTCACGATGATGTCGCCAACCTTAACGTCGGAGTCGACGCTCACGTACTCAAGACGCAGCGTGCCGTCAGCCTGACCCTGCAGCATGCCCTGGGCGCGCGTGTCCTGCACCATAGCGGACACGCCCGAGTTCTCGTCGCCAATCAGGCGCACGGTGGACGTCTTGGCCGAGACCTCGATAATCTGGCCTATGACACCGGCAGAACTCGTCACAGGCATGTTGATGGTAAGACCGTCGGCAGAACCCTTATCGATGGTGACGGTCGAGGTCCAGGCATCGCCCGAAGCGCCGACGATACGAGCTGCGGTTGATTTGAGGTTGTAGGTCGACTGCAGACCGACCAGACCCTCCAGTCGCTCGGCGGTCTTTTGAGCCTCGGAGAGCTCGGCGACCTTAGAGGTCAGTTCCTCGTTTTGCTTCTTAAGCTCGTCAAGCGTGTCCTGTGACGCCGTAAGGTTAGAGAACACGTTACCGATCGCATTGAAGGGAGCCGCCACAGCCGAGCCCAGAAAACGCACCGGCGAGGTAATCGTCGTCACGCCCGAACGAACGGCATGAATCGGCCCCGTCTCGCCCTCACGAATATAAAACGTGAGCAGCAACACCGAAATCAGGCTGAAAACAATCAACGGGCGCATACCCGTTGATTGTCGCTTGGTATTCAGATTTGTGGAGAAACCCGAAGATCGTGCCAAATGGAATCCACCTTTTGGAAATTAAGCATTGGTCTGGACGAAGCCGCCATCAAACGCATTGGCCTCGAGCACGCGGGCACAGCCGTTAACAACGTTATCGAGCGCCGTGGGGCTGACGTTGACCGAAACGCCGGTCTCATCACGCAGGCGCACATCGAGACCGCGCAGCAGCGCGCCGCCACCGGTCAGCAAAATGCCGTAGTACATAAGGTCCGAGGCAAGATCGGGAGGCGTAGCGTCGAGTGCGTCCTTGACGGCCTTGGCCATCTCGTCGAGCGGCTTGTTGAGCGCGCGACGAATCTCCTCGCTCTCGATGCGCACGGTCTTGGGCAGACCGGTGATCACGTCGCGACCGTTGACCTCGACGTCGAGCTCGTCCTTGAGCGGCACGGCGGAGCCGACCTTGATCTTGATGTCCTCTGCCGTACGCTCGCCGATGGCCAGGTTGTAGGCATCACGAACGTGCGTGAGGATGGCCTGATCGAACTCGTCGCCGGCAATACGGATGGACTGCGAGACGACGATGCCGCCCATAGCGATAACGGCAACCTCAGTGGTACCGCCACCGATGTCGATGACCATGGAACCGGTGGGTTCCTCGACGGGCAGGTCGGCGCCGATAGCGGCGGCCATAGGCTCTTCGATCAGATAGGCCTGGCGGGCACCGGCCTGGATCGTGGCCTCAAAGACAGCGCGCTTCTCGACCGACGTGACACCGGAGGGAACGCAGACGACAACACGCGGACGCGGAGTCCACGGATAGCGCTTCTCGGACGCCTTGTCGATAAAGTAGCGAAGCATAGCCTCGGTAACATCGAAGTCGGCGATGACGCCGTCCTTCAGGGGACGAACGGCCACGATGTTGCCGGGCGTACGGCCGAGCATGCGCTTTGCCTCGATACCGACCGCCAGGATGCGCTCGTCATTCTTGTCGATGGCGACAACAGAGGGCTCGCGAATGACGATGCCCTTGCCGCGCACGGAGACAAGCGTATTGGCGGTACCGAGGTCGATAGCAAGATCGCCCGCATAGCTACCGAAGAACATATCCATCAAAGAAAACAACGCAACTCCTGATGTGTTGGATGATTGCTGGAAAACTACTAGCTCATCATACTAGCGCAAGCCCGGCGCCTCACTTGCGGTGAAGCGCCGGGCAAAGCTAAATCCCATAAGGTCACTACTGGTTGTCAGCAGCCGAGAAATCCATATCAAGCGAAGAAACGGCCCAGCCGATATGGTTGTCGGAGCGCACGAATTTGACGGTGTACTCCTGCTCGCCGCCCTTGGACAGCGATGCCTTCACCTTGGCGGTCGTCTCGGTCATGGACTGATCCATGCCCTCAACGGACACGGTGGCACCCTGCGGAATCGAGGAGATGATCATCGACTTAGCGTCCTCGGACAGGTTCGAGGCCAGACAAGACTCGGCCTTTGCGGTGTCACCGTCGCCGGCAGCCTGGAACAGATCGGTAACGACAGACTCCTGAGACGGGAAGCCAAAGCCGCGCGTGTAGGCAAAGCCCAGACCGCCCGCGGCGATCAAAATGAGCAGAAGTAGCACGATGAAGACTTTGAGACCCGTGTGGCGATGGCGACGACGGACCTTGGCCTGCTTACGATCCTGACGGTCCTGCTGGACCATCTCGGACTCGGACAGCGTAAAGAAGCCGGTGTCCGAGGGATCGGGCATAAACTGACCGGTCGCGCCCGTAGGATCGAGAGGATCGACGGCAGGAGCGTCCATCGCGGGCGCCGGAGCCGTGGCCATAGCCGTCTGGGCAGACAGCGCGGCAAGCGAATCCTGCACGCGGGCAAGCTCATCGGCCTGCTCGGAGGTGAGCTGGTAGATGCCATCGGCAGTAGCGGCGTTAAAGGCGTCGAGTGCGTCGGAGGGACGACCGGCGGCAGAAAGCGCCTGACCCATGCCGGCGTTAAGCGCACGCGTGTCGTCGCGAGGGCCGGCAAAGTCGATAGCCGTGCGGTAGGTCTCCACGGCATCCGCCGGACGGCCGAGCTTAATGAAGCAACGACCGAGCTCGCCGAGCGCGGCGGCAGGAGCCGGATTGGCGCCGTCGATGGCAGCCTGACGGAAGGCGGTTCCCGCGTTGGCATAGTCGCCCGATTGGAACAGCGCATTGCCCAGGCCCAGATAGGCCTTGAACGGCGTGGCATAGGAAGCATCCTGCGTAGCAGCAGAGAACGCCTGGGCGGCCGTCGTGTAGTCGCCCACGGCGGCGAGCGCCTTGCCGCGGTTGGTGAGCAGCGCGCCGCGCTTGCCGTAGGTGCCGTCGTTGAGGGCGGCGGCATAGGCCTCGGCGGCCTCGGCATACATGCCCAAGTGCATCAAGGCGTTGCCACGAAGGTGATCGGCCTCGCCCATAATCTCATCGGGAGTCTTTGCCGCCCCAAGCATCTGGGCTGCAGCGGAAAAATCACCCGCGCGGTAAGCGGCGCGGCCCTGTTGGATCAGCTGGCTATTCAAGGAAGTCCCCTTTACTCGTGAACGATCTCGACATGGACGATCTCGTCGCCGGCACGCAGCTGCGAAATCACATCGAGACCCTCGACCGTGGTACCAAAGACGGTGTAACCGGAATCGAGGTTATGCTGGGCACCCAGGCAGAAGTAGAACTGCGAGCCCGCGGAATCGGGGTCCATGGAGCGTGCCATGGCAAGGGCGCCATCGACATGGCTGTTGCGCGGATTGGTGGCAAACTCGCCCTTGATGCAGTAGCCGGGGCCACCGGTACCGGGCATGCCGTCAGGGCCCTCAAGACCGGCAGCGACGTCGGCGCCGGACATGTCGCGGGTATTGGGGTCGCCGCCCTGGATAACAAAACCGGGCACATAGCGATGGAACTTAAGGCCGTCATAGAAGCCCATCGTGGAAAGCTCGCAGAAGTTCGCGACATGAATGGGAGCGCCCTCGCCGTCAAACTTGACCTTGATGGTACCCTTCGACGTCTCGATTACGGCGCACTCGTCGCCGACAAGCTGATACTCGGGCGTGTAGAGCTCTTTCTTAAAACCAAACATGTGGTTCCTTCCTCGTGCGTTTAAAGCATATTTGTACGAATTGTAGCAATAAGCACGGGCTTACATCAATTGCGCACGTAGGTTATGCCGACTATGGCGAACTAATTTTAGGAACGCTGCTGCGGCTTCCAGGAACCCACATTGGCATCGTACTGGTTCAGCGCGCTGTTGCCGCCCTGCGCGATGGGCGCCAGGATCTCGCTTTGGTGGGAACTCATCGACTCGCCATCGGGAATGGCCAGCGAGATATCCCAGCTCTGGCAGATCACGTCGACGCGCTCATACATCCACTCGGCAAGCTGCTTTAAGTGGGCGATGTCATCCGCATAGACCGTATCGTCCTGTACTTTCAAGTTGTTAAGCTCATCTTGCGTCTTTTTGATCTGGTCGCGCAGGGCGTAGGCACTCTGCGACAGCTCCTGACGGGTGGACAGCGGCGTTCGGAGATAGCCGTTGTTAAAGGAATCGATGACCTCGCCGATCTGGTCCTCATCAGCGTAGGACACGATGGTCTGATACAGACCGTCGAGCCTGGTATAGAGCTGATCATCGGTGAGCACGGTATCTTCCTGGACCACCTCGGCAGAATCGTCCTGCTTGGTATCGTCCTCGGTCGCCTCGCCCTTTTGGCGCGTGGGGAAGGTCGTCTGCGCGGCCTGGCCAAACTGGTCGTAGAAGCCGGGCATAACACCCATGGGATCGGCCGTCACGAACCAATAGGCACTACCGCACACAAGGGCAAGGACCGCGATGACAATAAGCGGCTTGGGAATATGACGCTTGTGCTTGTGATAGGCGTCCTCGTCGGGATGCACCTTGCGCTTGGGTTTTTGAGCATCGTCATGCAGGGAAACGGGCGTGGGAATTTCGACCTTGGGGATACCGAAATCCTTATCGAAAGCCGGCAGCACGCAGGTCTCATTGGGGTCGGCGGCGTCCGAAAGCACCGCAGCGGCAGAGGTCGGCGCATGCGGCACCTCGGTATCGATCTGCTCTTGCGTTAGACGCGGAAAGCCCGCCGTGCGGCCCGCTGCCAGGTCGGATGCGGCCGCGTCCTCGGAGAGGATACCCGGAGCGGGGCGTCCGCATTTGGGGCACGTACGATCATGCGGAGAAAGACGGGCACCGCAGCCCTCACAGAACACGAACTCGGTGTGCTCGGGGCCATCGCCCGGACCCACATAGGCGTTGCAGTAGGGGCAGAACGAGGCGCCGTCCTCGATAGTCTTAAGGCAATGCGGGCAGATCACGGCATCCTCTTTTCGAAGCAATTCAAACAATCGAGGTTAGAGCATAACATCGCCACGGCCCCACAGGAACAAGGCACCAATTCAACATCGCCAGGGCGCGTAGCTACTTCTTCTTTTTGCTTGGCATCGAGACTTTGATGCCTTGGGCGGACTTGGTCACGCGAGAGCGCTTGGCTCCGGTACTCTTCTTTTTCTTGGGCTGGGCCTGGGCCACGCCCTCGAGTGCGCGGGCCTCGGCCTCGCGAGCGGTGCGATCTTCGCGGCGCTGCGCCATGTCGGCGGCAACGCGCTTGGCAAAACGTTCGGCCGTCGAGCCCGTCGAGCTCACCTTGCCGCCACCGCGGCCCAGGCGGACGCGCACACCGCGGCCAAAACCAGTTGCGGCATGACGACGACGCGGCTTGAGCGAATCCATCATCGTGGCGAGCTTAAAGAACACCGAGCAGGTAAAGACCACGATGACAGCCAAGATAACCATCTGGCCCATCGACAGGTTGGCAATAGAAAGCAGCTCCGGGAATCCGATAACGCCCGTCAGAATGCCGACGACTACAAACACAAAGAGCGCCACACGCAAGGGCGTGAGGGGCTGCGAGATACGCCAGATCAGGCTGACGCTCGCCGCGCACGAAGTAAGCAGGCACATCGTAGACAGCGTGAGCTGGTTAAAGCCAAACACGCGCGCCACAAAGATATCGAGCGCCGCGGCCAAAATGACCGCAATCGACGCCGGCAGTGCCCGCTTGAGCACGTTCGTCAGGAACGACCCCTTCACGCGAGCATTGTTGGGCTCCAGGCCCAACACAAAGCCCGGCGCGCCGATGCAGAAGAAGTTGATGAGCGTCATCTGAATCGGCTCGAAAGGGTACGGCGGCAGCGCGATGCACAGCGCCGCCAGGCCCATCGAGAACAGCGTCTTAGTCAGGAACAGCGAAGCCGAACGCTGCAGGTTGTTGATGGAGCGACGGCCCTCGGCCACCACGGCGGGCATCGAGGCAAAGTCGTTGTCGACGAGCACGATCTCGGCCACGTTACGCGCGGCATCGGAGCCGGCCGCCATGGCCACGGAGCAGTCGGCCTCCTTGAGCGCCAGCACGTCGTTGACGCCGTCGCCTGTCATGGCCACGGTGTGCTCGCGGCGCTTGAGCGCCTGCACGAGCTCGCGCTTCTGCTGCGGGGTCACACGACCAAAGACATGGTAGCGGTCCACTGCGGCATCGAGCTTGGCCGGCGTATCGAGCGTCGTGGCGTCCACATAAGCGTCCGCCCCCGGCACGCCCACCACGCGCGCGATCGACGACACCGTACGCGGGTCGTCGCCACTGATCACGTTGAGCGTCACGCCCTGCTCGTTAAAGTAGCCGATGGTCTCGGCCGCCGAGGTACGAATCTCGTCGCGGATGGTCACAAAGCCCACGGGCTCGGCCTCGCCCACCATATCGCCATCGGGCGTAAAGCCGTCCACGCGCGCCACCACGAGCACGCGGCAGGTATCGGCAAGCTCGGCGACACGGTTCTCGACCTGGGCAAACGCACGATCAGAGAGCACAAACTGCGCCGCACCCATCACATAGGAGCCCTGTGCAAACGACGCGCCGCTCCACTTTTTGGAAGACGAGAACGGAATGACCGACAGCGGCTCGGACACCTCGACCGGACGGTCGGCGTAATAGTTGAGCAGCGCCTGACAGGTCTCGTTGGCATCGGCCGAGGTCGCACGTGCGACGTTAGCCAGAGCAAAATCGAGCACCGTGGTATCGACGGGAACGGCGGCGTCGCCCTCCCCCGCACCCATACCCTCGACCGGCAGCGGATACGTACCCTCGACCTCCATGCGACCCGACGTGATGGTACCCGTCTTGTCCAGGCACAGCACGTCGACGCGAGCGAGCGTCTCGATGCAGTAAAGCTGCTGCGCCAGCACCTTGCGGCGGGCCAGGCGCACCGTGGCGATGGCGAGCACCGACGAGGTCAGAAGCACCAGGCCTTGCGGGATCATGCCCAGCAGGGCGCCCACCGTGGACAGCAGCGCCGACGAAGGCACATGACCAGCCAACAGCTCGGAGAAGCACCACGAAAGCGCGCTATCGCCCGGGGTTCCCGCGGCATCCCACAGCTCGCTCACACTCGAGGCAAACAACGCCAAACCGAGCGGGATCATGATGATGCTCGCAAAGCGCACGATGGCGTTAAGCGCGTTCATGATCTCGGAATTGACCTTTTTGACGTACTTGGCCTCGTTATTAATTTTGGCCACGTAGTTGTCGGCGCCGACATGGATCACGCGGGCGCGCAGCAGGCCCGAGTCGATAAAGCTGCCGCTCATGAGCTCGGAACCGGGCTGTTTCTTAATAAGGTCGCTCTCGCCCGTCAGCAGACTCTCGTTCACGAGCGCCTCGCCCGAAACCACCACGGCGTCAGCGGGAATCTGGTCGCCGCGCCCCAGGCGGATGATGTCGTCGAGCACGATCTGGTCCAGGTCGAGCTCCACCTCGGAGCCGTCACGCACCGCGATGGCCTTCTTGGAGGTCAGCAGCGTGAGCTTATCGACCATCTTCTTGGAACGCATGGACTGAATGACGCCAATAGCGGTATTGAGGAACACCACGAACAGGAACGTCAAATTCTTAAACGAACCGGTCAAAATGACCAGGAACGCCAAGATCACGTTGATCAAATTGAACAGCGTGCAGAGGTTCTCGATGATGAGCTCTTTGACCGACTTGGTCTTGAGCTCCATGTTGCGGTTGATCTTACCGGCGGCGATGCGCTCCTCGACCTCGGCGGTCGAGAGTCCGCGCTCGATATCCGTTGCTGCCATACCACGTCCCATCACGTCGCGTCGGTATAAGAAAAACCGCCCGGACCATGCGAGGTTCGGACGGTCTCACGTTCGATGGTGCCCCATGTTGGATTCGAACCAACGGCCTTCTGCTCCGGAGGCAGACGCTCTAATCCCCTGAGCTAATAGGGCCAACGTTTGGCATTATACCCAAGTGCACCACGGGCTATCAAAATAAAAGAAAAAGCTTTGCAATTCCGAGGAAGACGCGGCTCAACGGCCCACTTTAGAAGGCAAAAGCGAGTCAGATAGTATAAACTCTCATGCACCATATGTACACGGCTCGCGATGCGGGCCGTTTTTGCAAGGGTTATCCATCGAGGTGAGAGGCACACCATGATTGCAATTTTAAAAGAGAGCGCCAGCGACGAGGCCGTCAGCCATATCGTCAGCTGGATTGAGAAAAAGGGCCTGAAGACCGATGTCTCGCGCGGCGAGAATGAGACGATCATCGGCCTGGTGGGCGATACGACCAAGATCGACCCGTTCCTGCTCGAGTCCATGGATGTCGTCGAGCGCGTGCAGCGCGTCTCCGAGCCGTTCAAGCGCGCCAACCGCAAGTTCCACCCCGAGGACTCCGTCATCGACTGCGGCCACGGCGTCAAGATCGGCGGCGATCAGTTCCAGGTCATCGCCGGCCCGTGCTCCGTCGAGGGCGAGAACCTCATCCGCATCGCCCGCCGCGTGAAGGCCGCCGGTGCCACGATGCTGCGCGGCGGTGCCTACAAGCCCCGCACTTCCCCGTACGCCTACCAGGGCATGGGCCCCGCCGGTCTGGACCTGCTGTGCGAGGCGTCTGCTGAGCTCGACATGCCGATCGTCACCGAGATCATGGACCCGCGCGACGTGCAGGTCTTCCTGGACAAGAAAATCGACGTCATGCAGATCGGCGCCCGCAACGCCCAGAACTTCCCTCTGCTCAAAGAGGTCGGCAAGACCAAGACTCCGATCTTGCTTAAGCGCGGCATGTCCGGCACGATCGATGAGCTGCTCATGGCCGCCGAGTACATCATGAGCGAGGGCAACGACAACGTCATCCTGTGCGAGCGCGGCATCCGCACCTTCGAGACCCGTACTCGCAACACCTTCGACCTCAACGCCGTGCCGGTGCTGCACCACCTGTCGCACCTGCCCGTCGTCGCCGACCCCAGCCACGCCACCGGCTACACCCGCTACGTTGAGCCCATGGCGCTTGCCGCGACCGCCTGCGGCGCCAACGGCCTGGAGATCGAGGTCCACGACGAGCCGAGCCGCGCCTGGTCCGACGGCGCCCAGGCCCTCACCCCCGATCAGTTCGACGACACCATGCGCCGCATCCGAGCCATCCGCGAGGTCGTCTGCCAAGAGACCATGGAGTAGCCCATGGGTACAGTGAGAAACGCGCGCGTTAACCAGGGCGGCCCCAAGTGCGCCGGCATCGTCGGCCTTGGCCTCATCGGCGGCAGCTTTGCCCGCGGCTATGCGCAGGCGGGCGTCCGCGTGCTGGCCTGGGATCCCGATGACGATGTCATGACGGCTGCCAGCATGGGCACCGTTGCCGGCGAGCTCAACGACGAGACGCTCGGCGAATGCGACATCATCGTCCTGGCTTGCTACCCCGAAGCCTGCATCGAGTGGCTCGAGGCACACGCCCAGGCACTCGCCGACGCCACCGATACCGAGGCCATCATGGGCCCCGTGGTAATTGACACGGTGGGCGTCAAGGGTATCGTGTGCGAGCGCGCCTTTGAGCTTGCCCGCGAGCACGGCTTTTACTTTGTGGGCGCGCACCCCATGGCGGGCACGCAGTACTCGGGCTATGCACACTCCCGCGCCGACCTGTTCCAGGGCGCCCCGCTGGTGCTCGTACCGCCCGCGGTGGACGATGCGCTCAAACTGGAGCTTTTGGGCCAGGTGCGCGAGATGGTACGCCCCTTGGGCTTTGGCAAGTTCAGCGTGACCAGCGCCGCCGAGCACGACCGCGTCATCGCCTTTACGAGCCAGCTCGCGCACGTCGTCTCCAACGCCTATGTTAAGAGCCCGACCGCTCAGGTCCACCACGGCTTTTCGGCCGGTAGCTACCGCGATCTCACCCGCGTGGCGCACCTCAACCCGCAAATGTGGTCCGAGCTCATGATCGACGACGCCGACGCGCTCGCCTTCGAGATCGACCATCTGATCGAATCGCTTGGCGCCTACAGCCGCGCGCTCAAGGACCGCGACCAGCGCTATCTGGAGAATCTCCTTGCCGAGGGCGACCGCATTAAGCGCGCACTCGACGACGAGGCCTCCCACTAGACCACCCACCACGCCAGGTCGAAAGGACCGAAGCTTATGGCGATTACCATCGATATCGACACTGCACGCCCCTACCAGGTGCATGTTGGCACGTTTTTGCTGGAGCAGGCGGGGCTGCTCGTGCGCGCCACCGCCGGCGGCACCAAGGCCGTCATCGTGACGGACACCAACGTGGGCCCGCTCTACCAGATGCCCGTTAAGCAGAGCCTGGAGGCGTCAGGCTACGAGGTGAGCATCTGCACCTTCGAGGCCGGCGAGGCCCATAAGCGCGCTGAGACCTACGTTGCCATTTTGGAGTTTGTGGCCGAGCGCGAGCTTTCGCGCTCCGACGTGATCGTGGCACTCGGCGGCGGTGTCGTGGGCGACATGGCGGGCTTTGTGGCCGCCACCTACATGCGCGGCTGCAAGTTTGTGCAGATCCCGACGAGCCTGCTCGCCATGGTGGATTCGTCGGTGGGCGGCAAGACCGCCATAGACCTGGCTGCCGGCAAGAACCTGGCCGGCGCCTTTTGGCAGCCGAGCGTGGTTATCGCCGACGTGGGGTGCCTGGCCACCCTCACGCCCGAGCAGTTCGCCGATGGCTGCGGCGAGGTCGTCAAGCACGCCGTGATCGCCGACCCGGAGCTTTTCGCCGAACTGGAGAAGACCCCGCTCACGCTGGAGCTGCTCAACCGCGATGTGGCCCGCGTAGCGCTCATCATCGCCCGCAATATCGACATCAAGCGCGCCGTGGTCGTCGCCGACGAGCGCGAAACCAACCAGCGTAAGCTCCTCAATTTTGGACATAGCGCCGGGCATGCCGTCGAGGCCTGCGAGCACTTTGAGCTCGGACACGGCAACTGCGTTTCAATCGGCATGGGCATCATCACGCGCGCCGCGGCCCTGCACGGCATCTGCGACGCCGAGCTGCCGGGCCGCATCGAGGAGCTCTGCGCACGCCACGGTCTCAAGACCCGCTGCGAGCTTTCGGCCGACGCCGTCTTTGCCGAAGCACTGCACGATAAAAAGCGCGCCGGTGACACGATTGACCTGGTAATTCCGCACGGCATTGGCCGTTGCAGCATCGACCGCACGCCGCTTTCCACCTTCCACGATTTAATTGCCGAGGGCCTCGGCCAGAAGGGAGACGCTTCCGCATGCTAGCCCGCATCACCCCGTCCCCGCTCAAGGGCACCGTTCCCGCCATCGCGTCCAAGTCGATGGCGCATCGCCTCATCATCTGCGCTGCGCTTGCCAACGGCGAGACACACGTCACCTGCAATACCACCTGCGCCGACATCGAGGCTACGGTGCGTTGCCTTACGGCCCTGGGTGCTCGCATCGAGACCGTCGAGGACGGCTTCCAGGTCCACCCCACCATGAAGAGTGTTGAGTTTGGCCTGCTCAAGGCCCTTGCCGGCGGCACGCTTGACTGCGGCGAAAGTGGATCCACGCTCCGCTTTATGCTGCCTGTCGCCTGCGCGCTGGGTGCGGATGCCACCTTCGTAGGCCAGGGCCGCCTGGGCGCCCGCCCGCTCTCCCCGCTCTCGGACGAGATCATCGCCGCCGGCTGCGACCTACAGGGTCTGGGCGGTTTTCCGCTCAAGACGAGCGGACGCATGCGCCCGGGCACCTTTGTGCTTCCGGGCAACGTGAGCTCGCAGTATATCTCCGGCCTGCTGCTGGCAGCCCCGCTGCTGGCCCAGCCCTCCTGCGTGCAGGTAACCGGCCTCATTGAGAGCCGTCCCTACATCAACCTGACGATCCAGGCCATGAAGGCCTTTGGCGTCGAGGTCAACGTCGAGCGTATTCCGGCCAAGGACGGCCAGCCCGAAGTCACGAACTTCCGCGTGAGCAGCGGCTCGTACCGCACGCCCGGCAGCGTAGCCGTCGAGGGCGACTGGTCCAACGCCGCCTTTTGGCTGTGCGCCGGCGCTATCGGCGCCGACCCCATCACCGTGGAGGGCGTATCCCTGAGCTCCGCGCAGGGCGACCGAAACGTGCTCGCCGCGCTTTCGCGCTTTGGCGCCCGCATCGTGCGCTCCACCAACGCCGCCACCGTGAAGTCCGACAAGCTCGCCGGCTTTGAGATGAGCGCCCACGACATTCCTGACCTGGTGCCCGTCATCTCGGCCGTAGCCTCGCTGGCGCAGGGCCGCACCTTTATCCACGATTGCGCCCGTCTGCGCATCAAGGAATCCGACCGCCTGGTCACGACCACCCGCGAGCTCACCGCGCTGGGCGCGCAGGTGCGCATTGCCAGCGATGACCTCATCATCAAGGGTGTCGATGCCTTCACCGGCGGCGAAGTCGATTCGCACAACGACCATCGCATCGCCATGATGGCCGCGATCGCCGCGAGCCGCGCCACCGGCGAGGTCGTGATCCACGGCGCCGAAGCCGTCAACAAGTCCTATCCCGATTTCTTCGACCACTACCGCCTGCTGGGCGGCAAGGTCACACTCGAGGAGGAATAGCATGTCCTCGACCTTTGGCAACGTCTTGCACTTAAGCATCTTCGGCCAGTCGCACTCCCCCGCCATCGGCTGCTCCCTCGATGGCATTCCGGCGGGCATCGCTGTTGACCAGGGGCGGCTGCAGGCCTTCCTTGACCGTCGTGCCCCCGGTCGCGACGAGACCGCGACCAAACGCCGCGAGGCCGACGCCGCCCACATCATCGCCGGTGTGGTCGATGGACATACCACCGGCGCGCCCATCGCCGCGATTATCGAGAACACCAACACGCGCTCCAAGGATTACTCCGAGCTGCGCCGCAAGCCCCGCCCCGGACATGCGGACTTCCCTGCGCGCGTGAAGTATCACAACATGCACGATGTCGCCGGTGGCGGGCACTTCTCCGGCCGCCTAACGGCACCCCTGTGCATCGCCGGCGGCATTGCGCTGCAGGCACTCGAGGCCCGCGGCATTAAAGTAATGGCGCACGTCGCGCAGATCGGCGGTATCTCCGACCTGCCGATGGACGATATGGTCTATCGCGAGGCCGACCGCAAAGCGATCCAAACGAACGATCTTCCTTGCATTGACGCCGCCGCAGCCGGCCGCATGCGCAAGGAGATCCTAGCCGCACGCGACGAACTCGACAGCATCGGCGGCATCGTGGAGTGCGGCATTTATGGGCTTCCCGCGGGCATCGGCGACCCCATGTTCGACGGCATCGAGAACCGCATCGCGCAGATCGCGTTTGGCATTCCCGCCGTAAAGGGCGTGGAGTTTGGCATGGGCTTTGCCGTGGCCGCCATGCGCGGCAGCGAGAACAATGATCCGTATCGCATCGATGCCGAGACCGGCGAGATCGAGGTCGAGTCCAACAACGCCGGCGGCATCCTGGGCGGTATTTCGACCGGCGCGCCCGTCATGTGGCGCATGGCCGTAAAGCCGACGCCCTCCATTGGCCGCGAGCAGCAGACGGTGGACATGGACGCTATGGAAAATGCCGAGCTCTCGGTCCACGGCCGCCACGATCCCTGCATCGTCCCCCGAGCTGTCCCCGTAGCCGAGGCAGCCGCCGCCCTTGCCATCTGGGACGCCCTCCTCGAAGACGCCGCCCAGCGCTAACTACCCACCCCTCAACATCCCCCGACACGTGAAAGGGGTCTCCATGGACCTTGCTGACATCCGCCAGGCCATCGATGCCATCGACACCACGCTCCTCAACAGCTTTGTCGAGCGCATGGACATTGCCACCGAGGTCGCCAAGTCAAAAATCGAGATGGGCAAGGCCGTCTTCGACCCCGCCCGTGAGCGCTCCAAGCTCAACAACCTCGCCAGCCGCGCGCCCGAGCGCTACGAGGCGCAGACCATCACCCTGTTCCGTCTCCTCATGAGCATGAGCAAGGCCGAGCAGCAGCGCTATATCAACGAGCTCAAGGGCATCACGGTCTCGCAAAGGGCACACGCCACGGCCGAGGCCTTCGATACGCCCTTCCCCCAGACGGCCACCGTCGCCTGCCAGGGTGTTGAGGGCGCTTACAGTCAAATCGCCGCGTGCAAACTCTTCGACGTGCCCGACATCGCGTTCTTCGAGACCTTCGAGGGCGTCATGCGCGCCGTGCGCGACGGCTTCTGCGAGTTTGGCGTGCTGCCCATCGAGAACTCCACCGCCGGCTCGGTTAACGCCGTCTACGACCTGCTCGCCCAGTTCGACTTCCATATCGTGCGCTCGCTGCGCCTCAAAATCGACCACAACTTGCTCGTCAAGCCCGGCGCCAAGCTTGCGGACGTGCACGAGGTCTACAGCCACGGCCAGGCCATTGCCCAATGCGCCGGCTTTATCGAGGCGCACGACCTGCACGCCACCAAGTACCCCAACACGGCCATGTCGGCCGAGATGGTCGCCAGCTCCGAACGCACCGATGTTGCCGCGATCGCATCGCGCAGCTGCGCCGCACTCTACGGCCTGGAGGTACTGGAGCCCAACATCCAGGACTCGGACAACAACTACACGCGCTTTGTCGTCATCAGCCGCGAGCCACGCGTCTACCCCGACGCCAACCGCACCTCGCTCATGATTACCACGGCCAACGAGCCGGGCGCACTCTATCGCGTACTCGAGCGCTTCTACGCGCTCAATATCAACCTCATCAAGCTCGAGAGCCGCCCCATCCCCGGGCACGACTTTGAGTTTATGTTCTACTTTGACCTGGACTGCCCCTTTGGCAGCAAGGCCCTCGACGACCTGCTCGATTCCATCGACGACGTGTGCGAGAGCTTCACCTACTTTGGCAGCTACACGGAGGTGCTCTAGATGCCAGATACCGCCGCAACCCGTCCCTACGGCGTACTGGGCCGCGTGTTGGGCCACAGCTACACCCCGACCATCTACAAGGAACTCGCGGGACTCGAGTACGTGCGTTTTGAGCGCGAGCCCGAGGACCTCGCGACCTTTATGACGGGCGACGAATGGGAGGGCGCCAACGTGACCATCCCCTACAAGCGCGCCGTCATGGAATACCTGGACGAGCTGAGTCCGCTGGCCGAGCGCATGGGCAACGTCAACACCATCACACGCCTACCTGACGGTCGTCTGCGCGGCGACAACACCGACTACTTTGGTTTTCAGTGCCTGGTCGAGGAGTTGGGCGTAGAGGTTGCCGGCAAGAAGGTCCTCGTGCTTGGCGCCACCGGTGGTGCCGGCACCACGGCCAGCATGGTGCTCGGCGACCTGGGCGCCACCGTGGTGTCCGTGGGCCGCACGAGCGAGGTCAACTACGGCAACAGCTCCCAGCAATCCGATGCCGCGCTGCTCGTCAACTGTACGCCTGCCGGTATGTTCCCCCACTGCCCCGACGCTCCCTGCACGCTCGAAGGCCTCGATGCGCTCGAGGGCGTCATCGACATCGTCTACAACCCCGCCCGCACGGGTCTAATGCTCGAGGCCGAGCGCCGCGGCATCCCCTGCGTCGGCGGCCTGCTTATGCTTGTTGCCCAGGCGGCACAGGCTGTCGAGCGCTACACCGGCCAAGTCACCCCGCGCGAGCGCATCTTGAACGTAACGGAGCGCCTGTCTCGCCGCGAGCAGAACATCGCCTTGATCGGTATGCCGGGTTCGGGCAAGACCCGCGTAGGCGAGCAGATCGCCCAGCTCACGGGTCGCGAGCACATCGACCTGGATCGCGCACTTGAGGAGCGTCTAGGCATGCCCTGCGCCGACTTTATCGTCGAGCGCGGCGAGGCGGCCTTCCGCGAGCGGGAGACGGCGGCGCTGGCCGACATCTCCAAGCGCAGCGGCCTGGTACTTTCCACGGGCGGCGGCGTGGTCACGCGCGACGAGAACTACCCACTGCTGCACCAGAACAGTCAGATCGTGATGCTCAACCGTAAGCTTGACGAGCTCGCCCACAAGGGACGCCCCATCACCGCCCGCGACGGCATCGATAAGCTCGCCGAGCAACGCATGCCGCGCTACCGCGCCTGGGCCGACTACATCATCGACTCACGCGACTGCGCAGCCAACACCGCCCGCGCCGTACTCGACACCCTCCCACCCGCTCTCTAACAAAAACCAACACAAAGGGGACAGGCACCTTTGTGGTGGTTTTTCATTCCGCCTCGCCAAATCGACCAACCGCAAAGGAAGCAACCATGAAAGCACTCGTCATCAACGGCCCCAACCTCAACTTGCTCGGCATTCGCGAGCCGGGTACCTACGGCAGCGACAACTACGACCGCCTGGTCCAGATCTGCCAGGAGGCAGGCGCCGCACAGGGCTTCGACGAGGTCGAGGTCTTCCAGTCTAACCACGAGGGCAGCATCGTCGACAAGATCCAGGAGGCCTACGGCAAGGTCGACGGCATCGTCATCAACCCGGCCGCCTACACGCATACGAGCGTGGCCATCCTGGACGCGCTCAAAGCCGTCGCAATCCCGGCTGTGGAGGTCCACATCAGCGCCGTCGAGACCCGCGAGGACTTCCGCCAGGTGAGCTACGCCCGCCTGGCCTGCTTCGCCACCATCACCGGTGAGGGCCTGCAGGGCTACGCACATGCGCTAGAGCTGTTGAGGGAACGACTCGAAAAGTAGTCTCGCGCGCAAATCCATCAACCCCGATTCGCACGCCAGTAATGCCAGTGCCGCCAGCAGCAACCTCGCTACTGGCGGCACTTTATTACTGGCATATAATCGTTGCAGCCACACAACGTCTGGAGACTCGCATGCTAAGCATCCATCTGGGAGATTACCCCGGTTCCATCTACGATACCGAGACCTACTTTAGGAACTCATACTTGGACTCATGGTTCGAAGACCCTATGGCCGCACAGATCATTAAAAGCGTGGACGGATCAGAGCTCATCGGCCCCCACAACATCGTAAGCAAGCAGCTGGGCTCGATCACCCCACTCGAACTGTCCGGCGGCGTTAAGACGCTGCTGCTGGTGCGCAATCTACCAAACATGGTGTTCAATGCATCCACTTGCGGAGATAACTGCGCCCGCTGGCTGCTCAAAATTGGCAAAGAGCAGGATGTGCTGGTGACCCTTTACCACATCATGAAATTTCCCTGGAAGCGTTTTGAGATTCGCATCAATAACGACGGCCGCATCGTCAGGAACATGCAGGAGTTCGTCGGTGCCACCAATGATTTTCTGGATGTTGATGAGTAATGAAAGGATCACACACCGTTGTCGTGGAGCGCGCAAAAGTCAAATACACGCTCACCTTTAAACGCAATATTTCCTTCATCCGCGGCAACAGCGGCACGGGCAAAACGACGCTCATCTCGATGATTCGCGACCACAACGACCGAGGACCGGAAAGCGGCGTTACACTCAGCTGCGACGTGCCTTGCGAAACGCTTTCCGGCAGACGCTGGGAACGCGAGCTGTCGATCATCGAAGATTCAATCGTCTTTCTAGATGAGGGCAACGAGTTTATCTACTCAAAGGACTTCGCCAAAGCCGTCAACGGCTCGTCCAACTATTATGTTCTGATATCTCGTCGCGATGCCAACGAGCTCCCCTACAGCGTTGATGAGATCCTGAAGCTAGTCAACACGACAAGTAAAACAATCAATGGCCGCAAGAGCGACAGGCGCTTCTACTCGGTGACCAAGCCGCTATATGACCACACGGCAAGTATGCTGTATCAGGATCTAAATGTTGGATTCGAGGTACCCGACGCCGTAGTTGTCGAGGATAGCAAATCTGGCTATCAATTCTACGACGCTCTTTGCAACCGGCTCAGGATCCCCTGCTATACCGCCACCGGCGTAGCAAATCTAAAGCGGACAATTCACGAATGCCCCGAGCAAAACGTTCTTGCCATTGGAGACGGCGCAGCGTTTGGTCCCTACATCGAAAAGGTGCTCGGACAGCGCGTTTACAAGAACGTTCGCTTGTTCCTCCCGGAATCATTTGAGTGGACACTTCTGCAATCTGGCCTCATCCCCAGTAACGACATTCCAAAAATCCTCAAGGATCCTTCGAGCTATATCGAAAGCCGAGACTACCTAAGCTGGGAGCGATTCTTCACCGACGTATTGATCAAGTACTCGACATGCACTCGCTACGCCTACAGAAAGGCGAAGCTCAACGAGCAGTACCTAAAGCCGCAGGCAATGAATGCCGTATCGAAAGTCTTACCGGAGTGTTTGAGGACGAATCAGCAGATTCTTTAAATCATCTAGAAACCGGGGCTATGCACATGAGCTGAAGCTGCTGAAAGAAAGCCTACAACGCGCCTGCTACACTAATCCTTGGAACAGAATTATCAGGTTTATTTGTCCCAAATCTTAAGTAACTGTTTGATTGCATACAAAGGAGCACATCCATGTCCCAGTACGATTACCTCGTCGTCGGCGCCGGCCTCTCGGGCGCCGTCTTCGCCAACGCCGCCAGGCGCGCCGGCAAGTCGGTCCTGGTCATCGACCGCCGCGACCACATCGCCGGCAACGTCTACACCGAGGACGTCGAGGGCATCCAGGTCCACCGCTACGGCGCGCACATCTTCCACACCTCCATGAGGGACGTCTGGGACTACGTCAACCGCTTCGCCGAGTTCAACAACTACGTCAACTCGCCGGTCGCCAACTTCCACGGCAGCATGTACAACATGCCCTTCAACATGAACACCTTCGCCAAGATGTGGCCGGGCGTCGTCACGCCTGCCGACGCCAAGGCCAAGATCGCCGAGCAGGTGGCCGCCGAGAACATCGGCGAGCCGGCAAACCTCGAGGAGCAGGCGCTGTCGCTCGTCGGCCGTGGCATCTTCGAGACGCTTGTGAAGGGTTACACCGAGAAGCAGTGGGGCCGCGACTGCAAGGACCTGCCCGCCAGCATCATCAAGCGCCTCCCCTGCCGCTTCACCTACGACAACAACTACTTCAACGACCGCTACCAGGGCATCCCCATGGGCGGCTACACCAAGATGGTCGCCAACATGCTCGAGGGCGTCGAGGTGCGCTGCGGCGTGGAGTACAAGGAGCTGGCCGCCGCCGAGCCAGATATCGCCGCCAGGACGATCTACTGCGGCCCCATCGACGCGTTCTACGACTTTAAGCTGGGCACGCTCGAGTACCGCAGCCTGCGCTTCGAGACCGAGACGCTCGACGAGGCCGACCACCAGGGCGTGGCCGTGGTCAACTACACAGAGCGAGAGGTCCCCTATACCCGCATCATCGAGCACAAGCACTTCGAGTTCGGCACGCAGGACAAGACCGTCATCACGCGCGAGTACCCGGCGGACTGGAAGCCCGGCGACGAGCCCTACTACCCCATCAACGACGCCAGGAACGAGGCCCTGTACAGGCAGTACGAGGAGCTGGCGGCGCAGGAGGGCGACGTGGTCTTCGCCGGTCGCCTGGGCGGCTACAAGTACTACGACATGGACAAGGCCATCGCCGCCGCCTTCGAGCTCGTCCGCAACGAGCTGGGCACGGAGCCGACGGAGGCGTAAAGGACAAGAGACCCCAAGTCACTACTAAATGACTCTATAGACTGGCGAAGATGTTACGACTTTACTAGCAAATCATCGCTCGGATTGTTCAAAAAGATAATTCCATTGAAAGGAGTATCCAATGCTCAACATTATCAAACAATTTTTGCCAGCATCATCCAGATCGCTTCACGCTATGCATGACGACATTAATAGGCTGCGAGAAGAGCTAGATAGAATTTATCATCGCATTGAAGTCGCCGACAGCGGCATCAACATGAACATCAACTACAAGTTCGACAATATGGCAATTCCAATTATTGAGTCGATTGCACAGAACCTCGATGCCCATGACGAGCATATGAAAATTTTTGCGTGGGAAGAATATAAGCGACCGGAAGAAACTATCCAAGAGGCAAAGGAGCGTTTCTTTAAAGATCTCCCCAAGGCAACTGGCGGATTAAGACTTTTGCAGCTTGGATGCGGAAAACTGTTGGAGGAATTCAACACTCTCTGCAAAGAGAACGACATCAATTATTGGATTAATTTCGGAACACTTATCGGAGCCATTAGACATCAAGGATTCATTCCCTGGGACGATGATACCGACCTTGGAATCATGCGCGATGATTTAAATAAGCTATACAACATCGTTGAAGATGACAACCGCTATAGAATTTCAATTGCTTACGACCGTTTTGCCCACTGTCGACAAGTTAGATTTCTTTATAATGATGAAAATATACCCTGTTTTCTGGATTTGTTTATTTATGACTGGGCCACGTCAACTGACAACAAATTCGCCGAAGAACAGCGAAAACTCCGTGTTCAAATGGTCGAAGAAATGGAGTCCGACAGAGCACTGGCATTCTGGAATGACGAGCCTTATTACTCAGGCGAGAACAATAGCCTGATTCAGAAGCATTACGACCGATGCCTCGAAAAGTCCAAAGCGGCCCGAATCATATGCGAAAAGGAGCACGCCAAGGGCATCATATGGGCTATCGATAACCTTGATGATGGAAAGCAGAAACAATGGGTCTACCCCATTGCAGATCTCTTCCCCACTAAAGCCATAGCGTTTGAGGGAACCCAGCTCGAGGAGCCGAATAACCCCGATTTATTCCTCTGGAGCCGCTATGGAGATATCTACGAGCTTCCAAATGACATTAACAGCCACTTCCAACACGTCAATCATAACGAGCTGGAAAATGGGTCCTCAAATCTTGCCATGAAACGCCTGCTTGATTAATGGTAAAAAATCGCCCCGTGTTTACCATGCAATACACGGGGCGATTTTATTGAGCAAGCTTGCCCTTTACCTCAGTAGTTGAAATTCCAGGAGTTCGATTCAAGTAGACAACATCGCAAATATCTTTCAATGATTCAAAGCGAGGGTCGCCAGCCCAATCGCCTCCCATGCACACAACATCAGCGTGATACATCTTTATATCCCGAGGCTTTTGATCCCAATTGTCTTCTGGAATTACTAAGTCAACATTACGCAGCGCTTCGAGCATCTCACGTCGTACATCATAGGAATAGAAGCTCTTTTTCCCTTTTAGAGCATTGAATTCATCAGTTGAGAGCCCAACGATAAGATAGTCGCCGAGCTTAGATGCCTGTTGAAGAAGGCGAATGTGGCCATAATGAAGCAGATCAAACGTTCCGTACGTAAGTACTCGTTTTAAGGAATGGTGATCGTCTGCACCAGATAAACCGGTCTCAAGAAGATCGGAATTTGCCTCAATACGAACAGACGAAAATGTGCCCATCAGCAACTCCATAAAAGAAGAGCCGTCGGTTTGACGGCTCGATAAATACAGGTGCTCCATGGCGGATTCGAACCGTCGACCTTGGGATTAGAAGTCCCCTGCTCTATCCGACTGAGCTAATGGAGCATAAAGCCATGCAAGCACGCCAATAGCGTGTCTACACAGTAAAACAAATTATAACCTACTTAAACTGGTCGTGGTATGCCTTGCACACCTCATCGACGGGACCATCCATGCGCAGGTCGCCTTTCTCGATCCAAACCGCACGCTGGCAAATGCGTTCAACCTGCTCCATGGAGTGAGAAACAAACAACACAGTTACATCACCGCTCTCAATAAAATGCTGAATACGACGCTCGCATTTCTGCTGGAAGAACACGTCGCCAACAGAAAGCGTCTCATCAACAATAAGGATATCGGGCTCGGTAATAGTAGCGATAGCAAAGGCAATACGAGCAACCATGCCCGAAGAGAAGTTCTTGAGCGGCATGTCGACAAAGTCTTTAAGCTCGGCGAACTCGATGATGTCATCGAAGCTCGCGTCAATAAACTCCTTGGTATAACCAAGCAGAGCGCCGTTAAGGTAGATATTCTCGCGTGCTGTAAGCTCGGGATCAAAGCCGGCGCCCAGCTCGATGAGCGGGGCGATGTTGCCGTGAACCTTAACCTCGCCCTCACTGGGCTCCAGAACGCCAGCAATAATCTTAAGCATCGTAGACTTGCCGGAACCGTTGGTACCAACCAGACCGACAACCTCGCCACGATGAACATTAAAGGAGATGTGCTTAAGCGCGCGGAACTCTTCAAAGAAGAGCTCGTGCTTTGCAAGCTTAATAAAGTATTCCTTGAGGTTCGTCAAAGACTCAGACGCCATATTGAAGATCATAGTGACGTCTTTAACCTCAACAGCAAGAGGCTGCTTGCTGTAATCAACCGTAGTCGCAGACATAACAGCGCTCCTTAAATATAGAGAATAAACTTGTGCTCGGTCTTATGGAACACGGCGTAACCAACAACTAAAGCGAAAACGGCCCAGAACACGCAAAATCCTAGCGTTAACATGGAAGGCATCGTGTTAAACAAGAATATATCGCGCATGAACTGCAGGTAGTTGTACATGGGATTCACAACAACCAACACCTGAATCCAATGGGCCATCTGGCTAATGTAATCGGTGGTCCAGAAAATAGGCGTCAGATACATCCACGCGGTGATAACGACGGTCCACAGGTGCATAACATCACGGAAAAATACGGCAAGCGCCGAGAGCATCATGCCCAAGCCCATGCAAAAGCACATAAGCAAAAACAGGCAAACCGGCAGCAAGATTAAATGCCAGGTAGGAAGAACATGGAACCACAGCATAACCAGCGCGACGGCAACCAGAGAGAAGGCAAAGTTAACGAGCGAGAACAGCACCTTCTGAACCGGGAACACCCAGCGGTGAACCTTAACCTTTTTAAGCAAGGACGACGCCGCGATGATGGACATGAGTGCCTGGTTCGTCGACTCGGACATAACCGAGAACGTAATGTTGCCGACAATCAGGTACAGCGGATACATCTCGGGCGTTATGGAACCATTGCGGCTCTGACCAAAAATGGTCGAGAACACAATGGACATGACGACCATCATAAGAAGTGGATTGAGTACCGACCACGCAACACCCAAAACGCTGCGACGATACTTAATCTTAAAATCCTTAGTGACAAGCTGCCTCAGGATGTATTTGTCTTTTTCGAAATCATTTTTAGCGTGAGAGGCCGGCTTAGCCACCGCTTTCTGACTATCTACGCTGTCAGTCACGGACCATCTCCTTGTCTCGTAATTCATAACAGTGGAAAGTATAGCCTTCAAAGACGGCAACTAACCCAGCGATGCAAATCTGGAAAAGTACCCCATATCAAATACAGGCATCTGGCGACAGGTATACTAACAACCCGTAATAAGTTATGGGGGCATTCATCTTGGACTATACAAACACAGCGGTTATCATTCCCTGCTATAACGAGGCCGTCACCATAGGTAAAGTCATAGACGATTTCCACCGCGAACTCCCCGGAGCCACGGTCTACGTCTACGACAACAACTCAACCGATGGGACGTCCCAGATTGCCTTGGAGCACGGCGCCACGGTGCGACTCGAACCGCGCCAGGGAAAGGGCAACGTGTGCCGTCAGATGTTCCGCGACATCGACGCAGGCTGTTACCTCATGGTCGACGGCGACGACACGTATCCCGCCGAGGCAGCCCGAGCGCTCTGCGACCCTATCCTTGCGGGAGAGGCGGATATGACCGTGGGCGACCGCCTCTCCAACGGCACTTACACCGAGGAAAACAAGCGCGCCTTCCACGGTTTCGGGAACAACCTGGTCCGCGCCATGATCAAGTGGATCTACGGTTACAGCTTCGAAGACGTCATGACGGGGTACCGCGCCATGGGTCAGCCGTTCGTCAAGACGTTCCCCGTCCTGAGCGAGGGCTTCCAGATCGAGACCGAGCTCTCCATCCACGCCGTCGATCACCGTTGGCGAATTAAGGATGTCCCGGTGGAGTACCGGGACCGCCCCGCTGGTTCAGTGTCCAAGCTCGACACGGTCGGCGACGGCATCAAGGTCATCGCCATGATCGGCACGCTCTTCAAGGACTACCGACCGCTCAAATTCTTCAGCCTCATCGCCCTGATCTTCGCCGCCATCGGCCTCGCGCTCGGCATCCCCATCATCGTAGAGTATTTCCACACCGGGCTGGTTCCCCGCTTCCCAACTGCCATGCTCGCCGCGTGTTTCATGTTCCTGTGCGGCCTCAGCCTGGCAACGGGCTTCATCCTCGACTCGGTCGCCAAGGTCGAAAAGAAACAATGGGAGCTTCAGGTATACAAAACGCGCAATTCAATAGGTGAGTAGGCTTCAATGAACACTAATAAGCGCCTTACAAACTGGGATCTTCTAAGAGCCCTCTCAATGTTTTTAGTTGTTGTTGTTCACATCGCACCGCAACTGGGCAGTTTTCGCGGCATTAACGCTGGCGTGATAGTAGGCACAGGCGCCATTATTTGCGACCCGATATTCTTCTGCCTGTCGGGCTATTTCGCACTGAAACCTCTAAAGAAAAGCTACAAGGACTATCTCTTTGGAAAAGCCCTGTCGTTGCTGCTACCCATCTTTGTGTATGCTGGGCTTCTGTACACCTATAAAGTAGTGACTGGCTCACTTCAGGATACCAACTACATCCGATACACCAGTAGCCTTGTCCAAGGTGGCTGGTGGTTTGTTCCAGCGCTCATTCCATATATTATTATTGCGCCAGTATTGGCAAAAATGTTCGAAGCACTTGATGACCGTACCTGCAAAATTGCCCTGTTCGTAACCTTAGGAATCTACGCATGGGGCGGACTATCATGCGCAGCAAACTCTTTGCTCATAAACTCTCAGCATATAACCCTTGCAGCAGCCGTAAGCACGTTTCAGCGTATCATACCGCGATCGCTGCTTGGGGGAACGTATTTCACGTTCTTTTGCTTGGGGTATTTCGTTAAGCGTGTAACGCCATTATTAGACAGGCGGGAAACTAGGTTTATTAAGTCAATAGGTATTCTTTTTTTCATCTTCGATATTGTGAGCGCATATTTTGGTTTCGAAAGGTCCGATCCGAGTTTTAACTGGGTAATCGTGACCGTTGCAATATTTGTTGCGTTTAATGGCATCAAGCTACACTCGCAAACGTTCTCGAACATCATTGAGTGGACTGCAAAAAGATCCTATTCAATTTATCTCTTGCAATACGCAACGATTGAGCTTGCCACATCTGTTATCTATAACGGCGTACTAGATGGCGGATATTCGACGCTTTCATGGCCACTTAGGATAGCCACATAGATATTGGCGACAGCGCTGGCCTACGGACTGGCGCTAGCGGTGGCATCGGTCGTGGACCCCTTCATCATTGGGCCCATCCAGGTAAAGCTTAAACAGTATCGTCAGAATACCGCATGCTAGGCCGTTTAACAGTGAACAGAGTTTCATAGCAACTTACATGATAAAAGGGTGGTTGGGAGTAACATCCCGACCACCCTCCTTTAGAGCTTCAATAGCCGCAATTCGCGAACAGCACCATTACCATAAAACGAATTATGAGCGAGATTTAAGCGCCTCAATCGCCTCGGAGATAGAAGGCGCATCCTCAAATAAGCCATCCTTCATGTCCTCCGTGGACGAAACGCCGCAGGCGGTAAGAAGAAAAGATTTAGCTCGATCGATCAGCATAAACACCGCCGCCTTATATCCCTTTAGTTGAGCGACAAATGAATATACACTGGATGCACCAAACGAAACAGGACCGTCTTGGGCAAGTAGCTGTTGATAGAACTTTAGGATTCTATCGCTCGCCAGCAACTGTCCAATATCATCAATCGACAAATACTTCGAAAGTACGCGCTGCAACCCTTGCAGCAATTCCTCTCGATCTGTCTGATTCTTGATATTAAGCAGATCGAACACGAGGAAATCCGCAACAAAAAGCAACATAGAGCGGCCCGACTCGCCTTCGAATCTCCCCTGCTTATCCCAATCCGCCATGATGCAATCAACAACCTGCAGATGCTTCTGAAGGCGCAGCTTCTCATCTTGTGCCATCAAACACATTGCCGAATCCTTGCGGGACAGACGGTAGTCATACAACGAGTCAGAAAGCAGCTTTGTGCGAGAAGATCTTCCTAGCGTGGCAAAGGAAAACACCTGGTCCTCGCCAAGGGTCAGACCAACAGGAAAATAGAGCCCATGATCGCGCAAGAAAGAAAGACGATAAGCTCCATTCCACGGAAAAGGCCTAGTCTTAGCATAAAAGACAAGCTTATCGCTGTAGCCGGAATAGACTTCATCGTCCAATGTTAAGGTCGATGTAAGCCACGGATTGGCGAGCTCAGCCGGGAAGGGATCAGCAGAAAACTTAAGGATATCGACCAGTTGCTCATCATCAAACGCCTTGCAAATGACCTCACAGGCGCTGGGCTTTAGCAGATCGTCGGCATCCACAAAGAGGATAATCTCACCGTGCGCCTTATCGATACCATAATTTCTAGCAGCAGAAACCCCTCGGTTTATTTCATGATAGATGACGAATCGGGAATCGCGAGAAGCATACAGGTCGAGCAGCTCGCTCGAACCATCAGTAGATCCGTCATCAACACAAATGACCTCGATATTGTTGTATGACTGAACCGCAATCGAATCGAGGGTATCCAGCAGATAGCCACCGACGTTATAAACAGGGACAACGATTGACAGCAACGGACAATATAAATCAGACATATTAACGGCGGAGCTTTCTCTTCATCATACGAGCTACCATAGAGAAGCCGCCAGCTGCAAAATATTCGCAAATCGTATTGAGCTTACCGGAGCCCGTAAGCGAATACTGGACCTTAAGAAGATCAGCGTTCTCGGCAAAATCCTTTACACGAGCAAACTCACCAGGATTAAAGCCGTAGCGGTCAAACGGAGCTTCGGCACAAATAATGTTATTCACCTGCAACTCTTCAGCCATTTCATTCGAAAAGACGCTAATAAAATCGCGACGAAGTTCAGGCGCCAGCCTGTTAAGGTTCCAATCGTAGTTATAGAACTTCACTTTGGCACGAATGGGATCAAGCGCCGGCTTGAGATCAGGGCGGTCCTCATTTAGGAAGCGCGACATCTCATGATGCTCATCGCAAACACAAAACACCTTGCCCGGATTGTTCACCGAAGAATGCTCATTATCCTGACGATAGTGCAGGAACGCTTTTCCCGAATACATAGCGCGCTGTGCACAGGCAAGGACCTTAAAAGTGAAGCTCGTGTCCTGGAAGGACGCTCCTGGAGTAGGAAGAAACGAGATGTTATTGGAAGACAGAAAGTCCTTACGATACAGTGCAGACCAAATGGAAGGCTTGGCCCAGAATGCGTCGGGCGCATCGATGGGCTTATGTACGCCCATGCCGATCAGCTCTTGACTCATCGCGGGAAAATAGACGTCATGACGATTAAGCCTTGAACTATCGCGAGACGACCAATAGAGCCAGAAATTGCATTTAAAAAGATCGAGCTCGTTGTCCTCGGCCTGCTGAACCATAAACTCAAGCGCATCGGCATCCAAGAAATCGTCGGACTCAAGAATAGAAATATACTTACCCTTGGCGATTTCAAGACCACGATTCATGGAGTCGCCGTAGCCGGAATTTGGCTTATCAATAACAACGAATCGGGGGTCTTCAGACGCAAATCCATTGATGATCTCCAAGGAAGAATCCGTAGAGCCGTCATTGATGCAAATGATTTCAATATCCTTAAGTGTCTGATTCTGCAGAGAGCTGAGGCACTCGTCGAGATATTTCTCGACATTACAGATGGGCACGAGAACCGATACAAGTGGCTGGTTTTGCGACACAATGACTCCTATGCAAGCATGACACATATGATATGCAACTCAAATGAATTGATTATAACAAATGGCCTCGAACGAGACCGAATCCCCAAAGACTGCACCCTGCAAACAAGGAGACCGTAAGCTAAACTCAATACAAGCAGTTAAACATTTATGGAAATGCCCACGTTAACGGCGTGAACGGACAAGGACGTTCAAATAATTTCGATCCCCGATAAGGAGTATTCAGTGAAAAAAAGATATCCCGAGTTTGATGTCGCAAAAGCAATAGCACTTGCCGGTGTCATCATTGGCCACTCAACATATCTGGGGACACCAGACCGGCTTGCCTCCGCTTTCTACTCATTTGATATGCCTCTCTTCTTTATTGTCAGTGGATTCTTCAGCAAGCCCGAGGCTAAACTCACACCCGACTACGTTAGAAAGAATGCCAAATCGCTTCTGATGCCTTATCTGATTACTTGTATAGGCGTTATTGGATGCTCATTCTTAGGGGCAATCTTAACGGGGAAGACTAACCCGGCAGAGATAGCAAGCCACTGGTTTATGGCAGGTCTTTACGGATGCGGAGGAATCACACCCGCAACCCCGGCATTCGTATCCGCCATTGGTGCCCTTTGGTATCTCTTCGCGCTGTTCTTTGGCAAAATGCTCCTGGCAGTCGTAAACCAATTTCGCCATCCCGCGATTTTAGTTCTGGGTCTCTTCTTCTGCGGCAACGTTTTGGCCCAAATCATTTGGCTTCCCTGGAGTATCCTTCAGGCCTTGAGTGCAACGCTCTTTTTGTACATTGGACAGATTATTAAAAAGCATGCCCTGCTTGAAGAGAACACGATTGAGCCCATCTGCTGGTTATTCATGGCGGGAATCTGGGGCTACTCAGCCCTACGCTTTGGAAAGCTCTACATGGTAACAAACACCTACGTTAACGGGACACAGGATGTCATCGGAGGCATTTTTGGCTCATTGGTAATACTCAAGCTATGTCAAACGGCTTGCAAGCATATTCCAAGCGTCACGAAACCCATTGCCTGGATCGGAAAGTACACACTCCCGCTCTTCTGCATGCACCTTATTGAGTTGAATGTGTTTCCTTATCAATACGTTTCTGGAATCGTCGAGAGCCTTCCACTAACGCCGTGGATCGGATATCTGATTGTCCGTTTCGCTATCATTGCACTGCTCACGAGCATCCTATACATGCTTCCACGCCCGATTTCAAAATGGTATTTCCAGTCAAGACAAAAGAGTCAAGCGGGACGATAAAACCTAAATACCCCCGCATTGAGGACAGCGCCTCTATTCAATTGAGTAGAGGCGCATATCTTTCTCGCTTAAAATAAGTGAGAAGCCGGGGGTGCAATCATTAACCGAATCAATGCCCGTCCAGCCAGACTTGTGATAGCCCGGCATATCTACGCCCTCACGACCGTTCTCGCCATAATCCAGAACAAGAAGATACTTAGCACCAGACTGTTTAACGTCGCGCGCAATCAGCGAATCATAAGAAATGCGGTCGAGTCCATGGCGGATTTGCTTGCTGACCGCCGTCTCGCCCTTGCCAAAGGAGCTGAACTTTCGATACATAAGATTAAGGTCGTTTGCGGCATATCCGTAGACACTGCCGTCAAAGGGATTGTTGATAATCAGCTCATCACCGGCCATTTGCTTGACCTCGCCAAGAAACGCCAACTCATCGGACGTCAGATTATTATCGACATCATAGATGCTATACATGTAATTAAGCACGCTTTTAGTAAATCCGACCGGGGAATAGTTGTTAATGGACGGGTTGACACTTTCGGGCCAAAACAAGCCGCAGGCAATCAGGACGATGCAGAGCGCCTGGGGGAGATACCTGGCAGAACGGTCCATCCCAACAGAAACGGAAAATGCGCTCTGAACTTTTCTCAAGATAAAGTCGAGACCAAGCGTCGAAAGCGGAATGCTAAACAGCGCGGTCATCGCAGCTACACGATATTGGTCCGTATACCAAAAGCCCGTAAGAAAATGTCTGATAAAGCCTTCCTGAGTAGCATCGACAACAAACAGCATTATCGAAAAAAGGTATACAAAGAAATAGCCTCGGTAGGACCTGTTGCCCAGCGCGCAAAAGCTACCAAGAACGACCAGGCACGCAAGAAGAATACATGGCGTACTTTCATTAAAGGAGAACGAGAATGCCCTCCATAAAGCATCAAAGATGTAAGTGAATGAAGGCCAGTGAAAGTTGATGACTCCCTGCAAAAAACTTGCTTTCGTCATTAAAAACCAGATGACAGCAACAGCCAAAAGCACAATGCCGCGTGACGCATAATAGGCAAACTTAACCGAGATCGATTGGATGCGAAGCAGCTGGCGTTCAAATAGGCCCCCCAAGCAAAGAACAATCGAAGGCACTAAAAGAATACCGAGCGTGAATAACGCATTCGGCTGCAAGGACACGAGAGACGCCAAACCAAAAAGCATGGCAACCAAGACGGGACGATCAGCCAAACAAACAGAACGACGCTCATCAAAGCCCTGCATAAACCAAATAAAAACGGAGGCAACAGCAGGAATAGTACAGAACGCTGCGAAATTAGGGTAAACGGGGCCCCAGTAAAGCAGAGTCCAAGGAAAAGCAATCGCACCAAGTGTAACAACCGCGGCGCAAATGCCCTTTTGCACATCGCCCTTGGTAAGAACTGCAATTAAAGACTGGACACCTAAAGGCAATACGAAAGCAACAAACACAAAGTTAGTGAGATTAATTGACGCCATGACAGAAATATCAAAAGCACGCGCAACCAAAGCGGCAACAATATGCCAAGCGGCGGGATAAAAACCAGCACTTGCATTAGGGCTGAACACTTTGGAACCAGCCTCGAGATAGGACCCAATAGATAGAATCGAATAACTAGAGGCATGCTTCATACTCTGAACAACACTCAAATGAAACGAATTGTCATATACCTGAAGAAAGTTATCTGGCAAGCCAATACCGCGAACAAAAAGATAAACCGTCACAGGAACGGACAAGCCAAGGGCACACAGGTATGGCAGTAGAGTAAGGATATCGGTGTCAAAAAAGGCGCGTCGTCCGTGAAATCGAAAAAAACACGCCATGCCACTGACCGCAGCAAAAAAGAACAACGAAATCAATAAAGCAAAATAGCCCTCGGCAACGCCAATAAACCGGAGAGCGATGCCCATAAAGACCAAAAAGAAGACAGTGATTACAGGACCAAAGGAAAGAGATTGTTTAAAGGGAACACCAAATGCCCGCGAAGCCAACATGCCTGGCAAAATCAAAACAACGGCGACAACAAAAGCCTCGCCGAATAACATCGACCAACTCATGAAATACCTCACGAACGAAGTGAATAAACGATTCTAAAACTAATTCTATTTCAAATGGACAACGCCCGAGAGATCATATGCGAGAGATCATATGCTATACAAAGCAAAACAGCCATAAAGAGAAGCAAAAAGGATGAATGAGATGCCAAGACACCAAGAGAGTCTTAGCAAAAAATTAAGACACGTTAAGATACTCAATATAGTATCGAATAAACCAAACTGCTTCATTTCCTCTTTGCATCAAGCGCCACAGCCTGAACTAGCGAATTAAGGCGCTCTTCCTGCTTTGACAGTCGTAACGAAATTCTGAAATCACGAACCACTAGGACTGCTAAAACATATAGAAAGACAAGATTTGATGCAGACATAAATCCCAACAAGTTTGAAAAAAATGAGGCAATTTCCGGGAAAACGCCAAGCACCACGAAGCTCGTGCTAAATAAAAGCCAAAAAACAGAATCCAAAACCTGCATTCTGCATCTTTTGAGGTTGTGTACAACGAAAATAAAAACAATCACAGCGCAGGCAACAAGAAACACGCGCAAGGAAGTTGACATGCAATCACCTAAACCATTGAACAATAAGAAGCGTGACAAATACTCGAACCATGTATTGAATCGACCTAATTGGATTTAAATAGCTCTCTCCACCCTGCCGCTCGCGCATGGATACCTGTATTTCCGATACCTTATAACCTTGCTTGATAAAGAAGGCAATGGACTCGGGTTCAGGATTAAGCGCATCGTTGCAGGAATATTCTTTTAAAACGTCTCGGTTGAAAAGTCGAAATCCAGACGTAGGATCACTAATCCTTTTACCAGTTAACATTTTAATAAGGAAAGTAATCATTCTCGAACCAAACATGCGCATTGACATATCTTTACGCATCGACAAAAAACGAGAACCAATTACTATGTCAGCGTTGTCAAATTGAGCCTTCGAAACAAGCTCCGAAATATACTCAGGCCGATGTTGTCCATCCGCATCGAATTGAACCATGTAGTCGTAATCATTCTCCAGCGCATAACAAGCTGCCGTTTGAAATCCAACCGTCAAGCCGCAGTTAATTAGCATATTAATAACATTGCATCCCAAATTCGTACAAAGCTCGAGAGTGCAATCTCGAGAGCCGTCGTTAATGACGACGAAGTCAAAATCCGGGGCCACTCTCTTTAGTTCAAGAATAGTGCCCTCTATGCATTCCTCTTCGTTATAAGCAGGAATCGCAACAAGAACTTTTGGCAAATTCGTCACGTACGAACCGTCCTTTAATATCAACATGATGCTTTACGGCATCATCTAGGTGATTCTTTATACATTCGATAAACAAGATAGATGATAACTCTTAGTACGATAGCAAATTTACGGCTGTTTGCACTCCTAACAGCATCCATATCAGTCTTCAGATACCATAGGCACCTTAATAAAACTCAAAATGCGGCCAAGCCGTTGTCGGCAAGAATTACAAGTGCGACAGCTCGCTCGCGGAATCCAGCCAGTAAAAATCAGATGCACGCTGGAGTAAAAGCCCCAACAAGCCCTCCTAGTCTTAGCCTGACACAAAGAATGAATGGAATGGCCTTCGGTAGCGCGCCTCGGTGGCCTCCTTGGCCGGGCGCCACCAGGACTCGTTCTCCA
>CAUHHV010000006.1 GCA_959606065.1 uncultured Collinsella sp. | reverse complement strand
AGCCCCGCCGTCCAAACAGCCGCCTGGACAAGGTGCGCCATATGTTCAGTAAGATTACTTGATACACCACAGCAAAGAAGGTTACAGAATTATGTAGAGCTCCACATAATTCTGTTGCATTTTCCAGCCTCTTGTGATACTATTTTGATACTAAGAAAATTGACAGCCGAAAATAGCAGGTAAAATATTAGCAAATTTGCGAATATTTTACCTGTAAATTCAAGAGAAATACTTCCTCATATACTTGAATTTGTCGAGTGGGAGTAGGCTGATAGGGTTCTGACCTGCACTTTTGAGTGACGCACTGTGCCGCTGAGTTTCGTTTCGTACGACAGTCATGGCAAAGCCACCAGCGACGGCGGTGAGTAAAAACGATTTCCTAGCCTCCGTTCCCGCGTTGGGACGGAGGCTTTTTCTTTGGTCTTTTACTCCCTTTCACCTGCTATTTCGCTATTTACTCCCAGTGTTTCAAGATGGCAAAGCACTGGGCGGTATTCGGAGGAATGGGAGTAAGGATTTATCCCAAGTGAGTAGACGTGCGATTTTTGTCCCCGGGCCCCGAAACGGGGACGTTTCGGGGCCCGTGAAACTCAAATCGAACTCAATGGGCGGCACCGACGGCTTCGTGCCGTTCCAGACCTCCGGCGCCTCCGTCCTCAAGCTGGGGGCGGGTGGCGTTCTGACTGACCCCGAGTACGAAGTCCGCACCTGGCTCAACGCCACGCTGTTCGCCGACGGCGAGCTCAAGATCGGGTTCGCCAAGGCCGATGCGACAGGTCGCGAGGTGCTGGCCTCCGACACGCTTTGCGCCAACGCCAAGTACGCCGCGATCCAGGCGACGCCCTGGGCTTCGTTCGGCAAGAGCGTGAAGCGCGTGACCATCGCCGCCGACACATCGAGGGTCGCCAACGTGAACCTGAACTACTGGTTCTACAGTTGCAACGCCCTGACCTCGGTCTCTGGCATGGCGAACCTGCGCGGCGTGGCCTACATGAACCGTACGTTCAACTCGTGCTCCGCGCTCACCGAGCTCGATCTGCGGGGCATGAGTCTGGCGTCGCTTTCTAGCATGCTCTACACGTTCGGTGCCTGCACCGCCCTTGAGCGCATCCTGGTCGATGCCGACTGGGGGCTGCCGAGCGGGTGCACGGGCTCTTCCACGTTCTACAACTGCAAGGCCATCGCGGGTGGCAACGGCACGACCTACGACTCTAAGCAGACGACGTACGCGATGTGCCACATCGACCGCGAGGGGCAGGCGGGCTACCTCACTGCCGGGTAGCGGCTTGGGACTGAGCATAATGGCACCCCTGGCAGCTGCGCAGGCGCCCTTCCTGCGCTGCTGCCAGGGGTGAGCGCGCCGCCCCCGTGGTGTGGGTTAGGCGATGGGATGCGGCGGCGTGTAGCGAGAACTGCTTTACTCCTCGATTTCGGAAGATAGGTGAACCTTCCCCTTTATTTGAGGCTTCTGCTTTTCGATCTGGCGATAAAGCCTGTTGTACTCGATAGCCCACGGCCTTTCGATTTTTCGCAGAGCCAGAAGGTTCATGTGGCTAGTCGTATATGCCCTTGCCTTTTCTTTGGAAAAGCCTTCGTACATCGTCAGGTATCTTGCGAAATCACGCTGGAAGAATCCTTCGTAGCGTTCCTGCGACAACAGCTGCTCCGCTTCTCCTCGAGGCAAATCCCAGTGTTTTTGCAACAGGCCCAGGATTGCTTCCGTGGATGCAGGAGTCTCGTTAAGAGCCGCTACAGCTCTCAAGAGACTTTCGTCGTACCCCTCCTCGTAAAGCCGGCTTTCCATTTCTACCTCCCGTTAGCGACTCTTTCGAACAATCGTTACTGTGCTTTTTCTTATTTTACCTCGCTTTTTATAGCAGCGATTCAGCTACCAGCTGATTTGTGACCGCAGCGGATGATGGGGCCGTTGAAGTTGGTCCATGTTCTGCTGGGAGGTCCTTGTGGAGTCTATTGCGGTGGCGCTCATCGGCGTCGTGACGCAGGTCGGGGTGATCGCGTCGAACTCGCGAAGCCGCGCGGTGATGGAGCTCAAGATTGACGAGCTCGCGCGGCGCGTTGAGAAGCACAACTGCCTCATCGAGCGCACCTACAAGCTCGAGCAGGACATGGCCGTGGTCAGGCGCGACGTTGACGCTCTTGAGGAGAGGAGCGGCAGATGAACCGTTTTCTGACGAGCAACGAGCGGCAGTGGCGCTTTATGCGCACGGTCGTCCAGGGCGTCCTGGGCGTCGTAGTGGCCAACGTCGACCTGCTCATGGGCGTGGCCGTGCTCGACCCCACGCGGCGCGCGCTGTGCGTGGCCATGGTGATGGCCGTGCTCTCGCCCGTTATTGCCGAGCTGGGAAAGGCGGGCGATTCCTATGAGTGAGTACGCAAGCGAGGAGGAGCGCTGGGAGGAGTTGCGCGAGCCCGGCTGCGAGCCCGACACGCCCAGCGACTTCAAGCCCGAGGAGGGCGAGGACGCGGGATTCAAGGAGGTCAGCGCCAATGGGGCATAGCATCCTGTTCAAGCAGTGCGGCAGCGACCGCATGACGCGCAGGCGCTCGCACGCCATCGACCGCATCGTGATCCACTACACGGCGACTCTGGCGTCGGCCCGCAACAACGCGATCTACTTCTCGCACAACGAGCGGCAGGGGTCGTCCGCCCGCTACTTCGTGGGCGACATCACCGACGAGATCTACCAGAGCGTGGCCGAGGGCGACACCGCCTGGCACGCCGGCAACTGGCTCATGAACTGCCGCAGCGTCGGCATCGAGGCCGTGAGCGCTAGCGAGGACTACAGCGAGGTCGAGGCGGGCAAGCTCGCCTGGCTCGTGCAGACCCTCATGAAGCGCTACGGCATCTCCGAGGGCGGCGTCATCCGCCGCTACGACGTGACCGACAAGATCTGCCCCGCGCCCTACATCGCCGCCGGGCGCAGGGCGGCCCTGCGCCCGCGCATCTGCCGAGGCGCCGGGTCTTCGGACACCGTGGCTGCGGGGTCTTCCGGCAGTGGCGGCTCTGCGCCCTCGGGTGACGTGGCGAGCCTGGCGTGGCGCGTCATCAACGAGGAGTTCGGCAACGGCGAGGCGCGTAAACGGGCCCTGGGCTCGCGCTACTTCGAGGTGCAGGCCGAGGTGAACCGGATTCTCTCGGCGGTGGTTCCGGCGGTTCTTCTTCGTCCGGCAGTGGCGAGGTCGACATCGACGCGCTGGCACGCACCGTCATCAACGGCGACTACGGCAACGGCGAGGAGCGCAAGCGACGGTTGGGCTCCAACTACGCCGCCGTGCAGCGCTGTGTGAGCCAGATGCTCTCGTGAGGCGGTTTCGCGAGGAGCTGGCGGAGGGCCGGCAATCGTGGCTTGCATCCCTGTGTTGCTGGCGGCGGCCGTTCTCATGCCAATCCCTTGGATGCTTGGATTGATATACAACAAATAATACTTTTTGATGAGAGGCGCAGGTCAAGTTTGGACTGCGCCTCTTTGTTTGGACGGTCGGGGGGTTACGAACAATCCTGAACGGAGCGCTTCCGAGCGTTGCGGAGTGTAAGAGACGATTTTTAAAACAGCATATTCTACCTGCGGTTTTGTTGATTATCGTTCTGAACCGTTTTGAAGTGCTCTATGGTCTCCGATTAGCTCGCGGCTAAGTCCCTGAAAAGTAAAAGGCGCCCGTGCGGGCGCCTGCCTAGGACCGAGATTCGTTCGATTGTGGTCGGAATGCTCGTCTTCCGCGGTGCTGTCGTCCGGAGTCCGGCATCTGTCGTTCGCCTCTTCTGTCGTGTTTGATGTTGCGCGTTCTGCGAGCGACCTTGCGCAGGCCTACCGGCCCGTTGCCCCAGGTGCACCCGGATAAATGGCACCCATCGGTTGGGACTCAGCTTATCGAAATCGAACTATATGGGAGCGAGCGGAAGGGTGAACGGCCTAGGGTGCAACCAAGATGCCGTCTATCGTATCGTTTTCCCTAGACGAACGCAGGCCTGCGCTGCATTAATGAATCTACACGGAGTCGTTGAGAAGGTCTTCCAGCATCGGGTCTATTCCGCTGGTGATAATATCCTCAATCAGATGCTGGGCATGGAAACGGTTGATTTGCCATGCTACATATGAAAGCGTTTGGCAGGCACGCTCCTTGATGTCGTATGGCGCCTTGCTTAAAACAATCGACTTTGCGATGTCGGCAAATGGATCGTGGTCTTCCCATGTCTTGCAGACTTGCGTCATGCTCTGGTCGATAGCATCCATGACAAAGGCCGCATTGCCGTTGTCGATTTCCGTAAATTTGACAACCGTTTTAGCGAACGCGGGGTTTGACGCTACCCGTGAGCACAGCTGCTCATCGGTCATTTCGAGAATCCATTCGGCAACCTCTCCGTCGAGGATTCCCCGTGCTGCCTTTTCCGCAAGTTTCGTTTCCCGGTCCGCATCTGCTATCGAAGACAACCTTCGCTTTATCGCGCTCAAAAACTCTGCCGCATCCTGGTATCTTTTCGACGGATCGTCTGCGGTTGCTTTTTCTACCAGCGGTCGAAGACGATGATTCGTTTTTGTCGGATGTCCGGCGAGCACGAAGTTGATAATCCTGCCCAAGGAAAAGACATCGCTCCTTTTGTCCCCATCTTTTAGATAGACAAGCTGTTCAGGTGAACAGTAGAACCACTGTCCATAATTGTTTGTGTTGGTGGTTTGGTAGGATGAAAGTGTGTTCAAGTTCTTTCCAAGCCCGAAATCGGCAATCTTCAGTTGGCCGCTCAGTAGAAAAATATTCGTGGGGCTTAGATCTCGGTGAATGTATCCGCGCGAGTGAATGGCAGCCATGGTGCCAACTATCTGCTCGATTATGGACATCTTGACTTGCTCGGATAGAGGATTGTCCATGAACTCTAGTAGCGTGGTCTCGCCGGCCTCCATCGTGTAGGAGCAATTGCTCTCGTCGAAATCAAAGACACGGAGAACCCCTGGCAGCTCCGAAAGATCATTCATTATCTCGTATTCGCGCTTGAAGCGATGGCGGTTTCTTGCATCAAGGGCTACTTCGGGCATGAGCTTTTTCAGGACTCTGCCTGTTGACTTTTGCCTGAACGCTTCGGCAAAGCCGCCTTTCCCGATCGGGATTAGATCCGAATCAATCACCACAAGCTTCATCTCGCCGTCTGTTCCGACTATCTCAAGCTCGTCGGAGATTAGTACTTGGTTGAACCGTTTCTTCGCTTTGTCCGCCCTTTCTCGGGCTTCGATTTCATCGCAGCCAAAAGTACTGACCATATACTTGAATCCAAGAACGATTGAGAAAAAACGATCGAGACGGCCGCTCGACGCAACACTGGCTATCTTTCCGGCGGCGTATCTCCATCTGGTAGGAGCGTTGCCACCTTGGTAGATGTCCCGGAAGTCAAAATGGTCATTGAAGAATGTCACTATTTGAGGGCCCGACAAGTAGTGGAACAGCTCTCCTTCGTCGCCCACGAACATCTTTGCAATAGATTCGAGCGACCGCTCGCTGAGTAATGGCATCGTTCTGTCCTCCTCGTTCATCTGTCGTCATCCTAGTCACCGGAGTGCATTCTGCCAAGGATATTTGTCTTAATGAGCTGCTATCTTTTTGTGCTCTCCGCTCATATGATTATCCGACTTTGCCTGGTTATTAATGCATCAGAAAATCGACAACCCCGTAGCTGGCATCCTCGTTAGCTCAAAGGATATTATGACGACGAGGCAATCCCGAAGCTGGCGACATCATTCGTGTAATAAGTCTTGTCACGTTTCAGGATTTCACTAACTTATAAGCAAGCCACCCGAGACTACTCACCTTTCCCGCCGATGGCGAAGCCCTGCGACCTGGGGTTTTGCGAATGTCGCGCAAGCCACCTGCGTTAATTCACCTACGATTGCAGCTGGCGGCTTGCGGGTTAAAGGGCGGTTGAGTTTCAAAACGGGCGTTTTCAGCGCTATCGAGCCTCCTAAGGCGCCCCGCTGCGCTCTTTGGGACAAAAACAAAAAATCAAAGTCCTGAGTTTGAAAAAAGTATTTGAGGCTGTCCCAGCTTTTGTCCCCGAAGCTGACGAAGCACGACATGGTGTCACCTGGCGGCACTTGGCTCGAGACGGCACCGAAAACTGGGTGCAACTGGAGTGACGGGACGGCAGAATCGACGCCATCGAGTGGGAGTAGGACGACAGGGTTCTGACCTGCGATTTTGAGTGCCGCACTATGCCGCTGAGTTTCGTTTCGTACGAGAGTCATGACAAAGCCACCAGCGACGGAGATGAGTAAAAGCGATTAAAGAGCCTCCGTTCCCTGCGTTGGGACGGAGGCTCTTTCTTTGCCGTTTTACTCCCTTGTCTCCGTTCGGGGATTATTTCCTGCTCATTTAGGGCTATTCGCGCTGAAAGATTTTGACTAGCTTGGTGTCCTTTATTTCGTAGACAATGTCTGCGACGTTCTCGACCAGCCTCTTATCGTGGGAGACGAACACTATCGTTCCGGCATAGGCGCTCATCATCTGCTCGAGGGCTTCGGCGCTCTTGATGTCCAGGTAATTTCCAGGCTCGTCCATGAGCAAGATGTTGTATCTGCCCAGCAGCATCTTCGCGAGTAGCAGCTTGATGACTTCGCCTCCCGAGAGAACGCCAACGTCCTTTGTCAGGTCGCGCGGTCCGATTCCCATAGAGGCGAGGATGCCTCGAATTTCGGTCATGCTGTACTCGCAACCATTCTGCATGAACGAGATCACAGACTGGCGGGCGTCGAACTTGTAACCTGTCTGTTCGAAGTAGCCGATCTCTGCTTTGGGAGAGATGTTGATACCGTCGGCGCGTCGAACGATTGCCTTCAGCAGGCTGGTCTTTCCTGTGCCGTTGCCACCGGTGATGGCCACTTTGGCACCGAGCGGTATCTCGAATTTCGCGTGGTCATAGAGCACGCAGTTGCCGAAGCTCAAGCTGAAATCATCTGCCGAGATGGGAAATTTGCTGTGCAGTTCCAGGGCCTTGCTCTGGCGGAAGCGCACGGCGCGAATGCTATCTGGGGCCTCGATCCCTTCGAGCGCTTCGAGGCGCTTCTCCATGTTCTTAGCTGCCTGATGCATTTTCTTCTGCTTGGTGCCGGTTGTTTTCTGATGCCCCAAGCGACCTGCATACTCGTTGCTTTTTTTCGCACCCTTCCGCTTGGCGTCGACCTGCCGTGCTTTTTTCCGCTGTTTTTCGATGGCGGCTTCGAGGCGATCGCGCTCGCGCATCGCCTCTTCGTATCGAGTCGCCTGAGCTTTGCGCTCTTCTTCTTTCTGTCGCAGATAGTCGGAGTAGTCACCCCAGAATTCGGAAATACCGCCGTCTTTGAGCTCCCAGATCTTGTCTACCACCTGGTCGAGAAAATGACGGTCATGGCTCACGATGAGCAGGGCCCCATCAAATGCCTTGAGCTGTCCGACGAGAAGGCGGATGCCGTCTTGGTCGAGGTGGCTCGTAGGCTCGTCGGCGAAGATCGCGCTTGCATGCTGGGAGAGCGCAGAGGCAATCTTGGCGCGTGTTTCCTCCCCGCCGCTCATCGTCTCCTGCGCCACTTCGGCGACGTTGAGACGGGAGAGCATCTCGCCGTTGTCCTGAGCCGCATCAAGGTCGAGTTCGTCGAGCTGGCCGATGAGGGCAATGCTGCCGAAGCGCCTGACGTCGGCGTCCGCAATGGTTAGATTGCCGCTCAGGATTTTTAGCAGGCTGGTTTTGCCTGCACCGTTGTCTCCTACCAAGCCGATGCGATCGTAGGGGTAGATTTCCAATTCTTCGATGTCCAGAATATCGCGGCCGGCATATTCCAAAAAGATGTCTTTAGCTTTGACTATGAGTTCCATAAGTTGAACCACCTTTTGTGTATTGTCGTTTTCTGGAAGCGCAGCCATGCCAATAAAGAATCGCTCACGTCGATTTTTCGCCTTTGCCCGATTGCCGGCGTGAGCGTTTTGGCCTTGCGCAAGCCGGCAAATCCGAAAATGATAGTTGGCGGCGAATAAGGAGCGCGATGTGGGATGTCGGCGCAATACCTCGTCGTCGCAAGGGCTTGAAGGCTGACGCGCGAACCGATGGCTGCCGCCTCTTTTTCGAATGCTTGGGCTATTGAATCTGCCCGGAATCTTTTTTCCCCACGTTTCGGACGCTTGGAGCGAGAAGCATCGCCAACGCAAGCAGTGTCATGGTCGCTCCAGAACCGACGGACCACAACGGAGCTCCGAGCAGGTGCGCAAAAACGGAGGGGGCTGCGAGGCCCATGGGCATGGCCCACGCCATAATGGTTCCATAGAGACCAAAAACGCGGCCTAGGTACTCAGGAGGTATCTGCTCCTGCATAAGGGCAGTCTGGGTTCCTGCGTACAGCGGGGAGCATGCGCCCATAAGAAAGCTCGCCGGTAGGAAAGCGGCGAACAGCGACGGGCCGAGCAATCCGGATGCGATTGCGACGACGCCGAAGCCGGCGATTGCGGCGACCATGGTGAGCGACCTATTGCGGAACCCTCCCGTGGCCGCCAAAATGCCGGACCCAGCCAGCATGCCTGCGGAGAAAAGGACCTCCACCAAAGCAGCATCCCCCGTGCTACCGCCAAAATGTCCCAAGGTCATTATTGGGAACAATGCCGCGAGTGGGGAGAACGCGAAAGCGAAGACGAACCCGCACCAAAGAATGGCGAACAGCCCCCTGTATCCCCTGATCAGCTTGTAGCCGTCCGAAATCTCAGAGAAAAGTTCTCGAACTTTATTGGAAAAGGACGAGCTGCGGTCGGCTTCGTCGAGTCCTCCTGCGTCTATCTGAGCGGCGAGGACAGCTAGAGAAGCGAAAAGCGCCCCCAGCACGTCGAGGGCAATCATGGCGGTAATGCCCGCCACAGGATAAATCACTGCCGCGAGCGCGGCGCCAAGAATGTATCCGGCGGACTGAATCGCTTGCATCACTCCCGATAGGCGAACGAGATGCTCTGGCGGGGCGAGATGGGGCGTGAGGGATTGGGAGGCCGGCGTGTAGAACGAAGTGCCAGCTGCGCGGAGAAACAGGGCGATGAGTATTGACCACGCAGGTAAGCTGCCGGCCAACGAGGCAATCGCCAAGGCGGCGCCCACCGCGGCAACGAAGAGGTCGGCGCCGATGAGAACACGCTTCAAAGGCAGTCTGTCGACAACGGCGCCCGCAAGGACTCCGAACAAAGCAATCGGCAGAAAGCCTGCTAACGATGCCAGGGAGAGGAGGGAAGATGATCCTGTCGTGAGGGCGATATGCCAAATGAGACCCATTTGGAGAATCGAGCTCGTCAATGTCGACACGAGCTCCCCGCCCCATACGAAACAAATCTTAAATTGCCATGAATGGCACAGCGAAACAGACCTGCGCCGAGAGGTTTCAAACATCATGGTTATGTCCAATCGTGGAATGGCGTGCAAAACAGCGCGACGCCATAACAGCGCCGCTTTTTAGGCGCTCATCCACGTGCGGAAAAGACCAACCACGACACCCCTCCTTCGCTGACTCAGTTCGGCAAACCACGCAATTTTAAGGAGGCTGAAGCTCGTTTGTCAAGGATTGCCTGTCGGCAAGGACAATCCTTTCTGGCCATTCGATCCCTTTTGTATCTTTGGTTGCGTAGGTGACCCGCCAGGGCTATTACGCGTGGAAGAGGCGCCTGCCGAGCTGGCCGATGAGGCGCTGAAGATGGCCCTGGTCAGGCGAAACGATCCCAAGGGATGCGTACATCATTCGGATAGTAAGAATGTTGCCAGCAGGTTTTGCGGCAACCGCAAAGGAGCCGTATCCTGCAGCTGGAATCACGTTGCAGCATCCTGACCCGCATTCCGATTGGCGGACGGCCCGCTTCGGCATCCTGACCAGCACAGCGATCGAGCCTTGTCATTCCTTGGATATGCCGGTTGCTCGGGGCGGTCCCGACGGAGGCCCTCGCCTCCCCGGTCCGTGACCCAAGAAGGGCAAGCATGCTGATCTGCATGGCTGGTTCCTCCTTTATGTAGACGACCATGCAAAGAAGGGACAACCGAGGAGGCAGGTTACTGATGCGGGCTCCCGCACGCCCATGACTACCCGACGGGCTTTTTTTCATCTCCGATGCCCGCATTGCAGCATGAACGAATGTGCCTCGACATCTCTGCTGGCATGGTACGACTGGGATCGCACCTCGACGCATCCTTGCGCATACTGCCTTCCAGGTTTCGAAACCGGGAAGGAGAGTGTATGTGAGCGACGATATCGGCGCCGATTCGACGCTCGAGAGGGAGATTGCGCCGATTCTATCCATCGGGGATGCATTCCCGAAGATTCTCATCACTCGCACGAGGCATGAGCCCCATACCCGGGAGGGCGTGCTCGTGCTGAATTTCGCGAGGTGGCTGCTTGGCGGGTAGGGTTCTGAACGTCGCATTGGGATATCGCGCGACAGGGCACGCAGGGCTGTTTGTGCCCGCACGGGAAACGCCGTCGCCATGCGGGCGGCCTGTCGTGTCCGATTAGCCTTTTGCTAAACAGGCTTACGCCAACTCATGGGCAAGCCACCTGAGACTATTCACTTTGCTTATCGTTGACAAAGACCTGTGGCCTGCGGTTTTGTGAACGGCTCGTAAGCCACCCGCGTCGACTCACTTACTGTTGAAGCTGGTGGCTTGCAGGCTCAAAGGCGGTTGAGTTTCAAAACGGGCGTTTTCGGCGATATCGAGCCTCCAAAGGCGGCTCTCCGTGCCCCTTGGGACAAAAATAAAAACTCAAAGCCCTGAGTTTGAAAAAAGTTTTTTGAGGTTGTCCCAACTTTTGTCCCCGAAGCCGACGAAACGCGACATCGCGTCATTCGGCGGCACGCGTTCCGCGTCGATGCCGAAAACTGGGTGTAACTGGAATGACGGGACGGCAGAACCGACGCCATCGAGTGGGAATAGAACACACGTTCGATAAAATAATATAGTATCAGATAGCGGGTACGGTTTCAATCGAATCCGTACCCGCTGCTGTATGTGCGTCCTTGCACGCCCAATATGCGCCGTAAAAGCCGTTTTCTTCAACGTCAAAGTGAGCGCGCTTCATTTTTGTCTCTCAAAATCTTATTTTCACGATTTGCATTTTCATCCCGTTGTCACCGACCCTTGCGAGAAACCGGAAAAAGCCGCTGACAGAAGGGTCTCTCAAATCGTTATAACCCAGCATATAGCCGCGACTTGTGACCTGCAGACGGCTGTCCCACGTGCCGATTTCCTTGGCGGCATCCGAAACCGCAAAATATGCCCCCACATCCTTGATTTTTGCAGTCTTAAGCCATGTTTTTGCGATCATCTTTACTGCTGTCCGATTGGCAGCATCAAAGACCAGCACACCGCCGGGGAAAGCGTCCGCCATCTCCCGCACCAGTTCCCGGACCTGCTGGGTCAGAAAGTAATAGAACACCCCGGAGGCAAAGAACACCGCCCCGCCGGAGGCATCGATTTTGCTAAACCATGCGGTGTCTTTCAGGTCGCAGGGGATATTTTGTTCTCGATCCCCGGCGGGCAGTAGCTGCTGCCGCAAGGCAATCACATCCGGGAAGTCCAGATTGTAGATCTTGCATCTACCGTTGTCGCAGGTTCTGCCGGTGTTGTCCAGCCCGCAGCCCAGATTGACCACCGCCGCATTGGGGTGGCCTTTCAGGTAATCCTGTACCTCGAAAGCAAGATCACCCTGCCGCATGGCCACCTCCAGCGCACCAAAACGCTGCATCAGGCTGCGGGAGTTTTTCTCTGCCTCTGAAAAGTCGTAGTCGATCTGGTCGAGCAGACGAACCGCTGTTTCATCCCTGTAAAGGTTCGGGTACAGCTTCGTACACAGCTTCCGGGAATACAGCGGGAGGATCAGCGTCTCCTGAACGGTGTTTTTCTCAATTTTACATTTCATAGGTTTCTTCCTCAGTGAATAAAAACTGTCACAATTGCCGCCAGCACAGCTGCTATGACCGTCATGTCTATCGCCATGTGCAGGATGGATGAAAAATGCCCGTGCTTGATGCCCTTACTTCTGCGCCGTGACGCAGAGCCACCTTTTCTTTTTGCGTATCTGCACCTCGTGAAAACCCGCCTGCTCCAGACATGCCTTTAATTCAATGTCCTTGTAGATGGTCATGCCGCCGATGATCTGCGTCCACCTCTCGTCCTTGTCCGTATCGCCATTGCTCTCGTTGCAGATAAGAATTGTCCCGCCTGGCTTCAGCGTCCGCCAGACCTCACGGAAGCATCGGGGCAAATCGGGCCAAAAATAGACGGTTTCAAAGGCCGTGGCAGCATCGAAGTAGCTATCCTCAAACGTCATATCCGCCACGCTGCCTTGCAGAACGGCGCAACGCCCCTCCTGAATTGCAATTCGGTTGAGCTTTCTAGTCTTCTCCACGCTGACGGGCGAATAGTCGACGCCCTTGACGACGCCATGCGGGCATTTTTTCAGCAGCCGTTTTATGTTCGCCCCGCCGCCGCAGCCGCAATCTAGCACCTTGGCGTTTGGCGCAAGTCGTAGAAATCGAAGTCCCCACCGCGCCACAGGGCTGTGGCCCAGATTCATCATGGCAACCATAAGTTTTCCGCCGAGGCCCACGGGCTTGCGGGTGTTTTCAAAGAACGACATCTGGCCCCTCCGATTTTGTGCATTCCGCATAGGTCAACGGGAACGAGGCCTTCAGCACCGCGCTTTTCTGCACCGCCCAGCCGTTTTGACGCAGGAAACGTAGGTATTCCTCGCTTGTCCACCTGCTGTGGAGGGGGAATCCCGCCATACTCATGAAAAAGGCTTTTGCCTTGCCGGAAACCGAGTTCCCCGCGTGGGTGAAGGTTGGCGCGATGAGCACGCCGTCGTCCTTCAGCACTCGCCTGATTTCTTGCAGGGCCTTTTCCGGATGCGGCACTATGTGAAGCGCGTTGGACGCGATCACCACTTCGAAGGACTTCTGTGCATAGGGTAGGCGGAACATATCTTGTACGGAAAAGTGCAGCTTTGCGGATTGATTGTCCCGTTTTGCTTCAAGGATCATCTTTGCAGAAGCGTCCGTAGCCTCGATGTGCGCCGCCGCATTCGCGATGCTCTTTGCGATAAGCCCCGTGCCGGTGGCAACCTCCAGCACGGTTTTTGCTTTCACTACCGGCCGGATCAGCCCATACATCTTCTCATACGCCGCCCGGTCGTTTCGCATGAAACGGTCGTACCGACCGGCATTCTTGTCCCAGAAACCCTTGCGTTCGTGCATGGCTGTCGCCCCCAAACAGTTAGAGCTATCTAACTATAACACACGAATCATACAGTAAGATGAGGCTAACCTTATTCTCTTGGCTAAGACGCATCTCTTCGGTTTTCGCTTATAACGGCGCGAGTCAGATACTAGGCTGGAGCTGAAGAAGGAGCTTGGCGGACAGGTGGGTCGATACCGGTTCCCGGAACGGTGATCCAGCCAATTACACCAGGGCTCTAGTCATGGAGGTAAACCCAATCCATGACGGGAAATAGGTCCTTTTCTCTAGTTCGACGTCTTTCGGAGCTTGACGATTTGGACTGATGGAGGTGAGAAGTCCCTCACCGCGCCAATACCAGAAGATTGCGCTATAGACATCTCTCCGACCCTTTGAATCACCCCTTTTCACGCCACCCGCTACGAACCCCGGCGGAAACTAGGGAGTGATTAAAAAGGCGACCTGCGGTTTTGCGAATCAATTGAGTCATTCCCTAAATCGCGAATCAAGGGCCTGATTCGCCCAAATTGTGCACGAATCAGCCCTTGGGCGGCGCGATGCGACACGCATCGACAACACTCGGACTGGATTAGTCTCTGAGCGGGAGTGCTTGAAACGAGGCGATTGAATAACTCCATCTGTTTTGGTTAAAACAAAAAAATATGACGCGCGCCTGCAGCATGAAGGAGAGGGAATCCTATGAATATCGTTGTATTGAGTGGTAGCCCGCGCAAGGGCGCCAATACCGACACCATGGTCGAGGCGTTTGCCGAGACCGCGCGCGAGGGCGGCAATACGGTTGAGGTCATCCGCGTTGCCAGCAAGAAGATTGCTGGTTGCCTGGGATGTCAGTACTGCTTTGCCCATGAGGGCACCTGCGTGCAGAAGGACGACATGGCCAACGTGATCGAGTCGCTGAAAGACGCCGACATGGTTGTCTTCGCTTCGCCCATCTACTGGTTTGATATCACTGCGCAGGAGAAGGCCGCCATCGACCGCCTGTACGCCTTTGGTGCTACGGGCTTCCCGTTCACCAAGACGGCCCTTTTGCTCGATAGCCACAGCGAGGGCGTCTATGATGCGGCGATCGCTATGTACAAGTCAACCTGCGCGTACTGCAAGTGGGAGGACCAGGGCATTGTCACCATTAACGGCATGACCGAGCGCGACAGCATGGCATCCTCGCCCAAGTTGAAAGAGGTGCGAGAGCTCGCTCGCAAGCTCGCCTAAGAACAAGAGGAGCGCATGGCAATCAGCGTTGGTGGAAATGCTTGCTATCCTTACCAAGAGATAGGGGTGTATTCCCTCAAGTGCCGTATAGAACAATTTTTAAACGCAGAAAAATAACTGAAAACAAATTAATCCGCGTTAAAATATTGTCAAACAGAAGTTCATGAGGGAAGGTTGCGCATGCGTCGCAAGGCAGACGAGCTCCTTAGGGAATGGCGAGACAGAGCCAATAGAAAACCTTTGCTGGTCAAAGGCGTGCGCCAGTGTGGCAAGACCTATTTGCTCAGAACGTACGCCCAGGATCTTTTCGAATCGGTTGTCTACGTTAATCTTGAGAACGACCGGTCGGCGCGAGCGGATTTTTCGGGCGGTCTTGACCCTCATTCGATCGTACGCGCGATCGAGGCTCGTACGGGACAGCGTATCGTGCCTGGCAAAACCTTACTGTTCATTGATGAGATCCAGGCATGCCAGGAAGCGCTCACTTCCCTTAAATACTTTTGCGAAGATGCTCCCGAGTATTACGTTGCGGCTGCTGGGTCGCTTCTTGGGGTTGCCATTAACCATCAGTCGTATTCGTTCCCCGTCGGAAAGACCGACTTGATTGAGATGACTCCACTCGATTTCGAGGAGTTTCTCTGGGCGATGGGGCACGATCAGCTGGTCGACGAGATACGCTCGTCATTCGAGTTAATGGGTCCTCTTGCGCCAAGCCTTCATGAAAAGGCGCTTGGGCTCTATCGACAGTATCTTGTTGTTGGCGGAATGCCCGAGGCGGTCCAAACGTATATCGATGGTCAGTCAATCATTGATGTGGCCGAAAAGCATCGGATTATTCTCGACGGATATTCCGCCGACACCAATAAATATGCTGATGAACGCTTGAGCGCAAAGACGCGTGCGTGCTTCGATTCCATTCCACAGCAGCTTGCCAAAGAGAATCGCAAATTTCAATACAAGGTAGTGCGGGCGGGGGGCAATGCGTCTCTCTTTGGAGATGCTCTCGACTGGCTTGTATTGTCGGGTACGGTGGCGCGCTGCAGCCTAGTCGGGCAGATCGAAAGCCCTTTAGAGGCCTTCGTTAACCCTTCTGCTTTTAAAATCTATCAGGCGGATACAGGACTGCTCGTCTCCAAGGCCGGTGCTCAACGCGCCGATATTCTTGCCGGTATCGGCGGCACATTCATGGGTGCACTTACCGAAAACTACGTTGCCCAACAGCTTTCAGCCATGGGCTATCCGCTGCATTATTGGGCGCGAGATAATCGTGCGGAAATCGACTTTGTAGTAGAGAAGCAGGGATGCTTGTCTGCGATTGAAGTCAAGGCGGGAGAGAACACAAGATCTCGAAGCCTGTCCTCACTTAAAAAGACCCATCCGGGCGTGCGCCGAATCAGGCTATCGACTAAGCCCTTCGGAATGAATGATGGGCTGATGTCTGTTCCACTTTATGCGGCATTTTGTCTATAGGGATGATGCTGCTGTAATGCATGGGGCCCGGAGCGCGATGTTGCTGCACTCCGGGCTCCGCTGCTTAGTTAAACCATGACGGTTTGGCTGCCGTCGTCCTAGTCAAACAAGCTCGGCATGTCGTTTTCTTTCATGAGGGCACCGGCAGAGGGCAGGCTCTGCGCGGTGAACTTTTCGGCCGAGACGCCGGCGCCAAGGATCTCCTCGGTTGTGCCGACGGTGGTGACCGAGCGGCCCTTCTTGGCTGTGAAAGCCTGGACGCCCTGCGTGTTGGTGGTCGTCTTGGTCTTGAGCAGCGACGTGTTGAAGTTCATCAGGCGGTAGTCGCTCGAGACCAGCGCGATGTCGCGATCCTCCTTGAGCACCTGGGCATACAGCAGCTTGCTACCACCGTAGATGGCGTTCTTGAGGCGCTTGCGGTTGGTCTTGGTGACGTATCCAGAAAGCGCGACGCGCACCACGCGGCCGTTCTCAAAGACAAACAGCACGTCGGCCTTGTAGTCCTCGGGGTCGATGACCCAGATGACGCTCTCGTCGGGTTCCATCTCAAGATTGGTCGGCAGGTACGAGCCCAGCTGGGCCGACTTGGTGTCCTCAAACGCCGCAACCTTGCACTTGTACACCTGGCTCTTGTTGGTAAAGACCAGCAGCTCGTGGGTGTTGGAGGACGGGAACTCGATAAAGGGTTTATCGCCGTCCTTGTACTTGAGCGTGGTCGCCTTCTTGAGCACGCGGTCCGTCATCTTCTTAAGATAGCCATCGCGCGAGAGCATGATGGTGACCGGGTACTCCTCGACCTCGGGCTCCAAGCTTACCTCGATAACCTCATGGGGCTCGATCCTGCCCGTGCGGCGCGGCATCACGTACTTCTTATTGACCGCGGCCAGCTCGTCGCTGATGACCTTCTTGATGTTCTCCTCGCTGGAGAGGATCTCCTCGAGCTCGGCAATCTCGCCCTCGAGCTTGGCGATGTCCTTGGTGCGGTTGAGGATGTACTCCTCGTTGATGTTGCGGAGCTTGAGCTCGGCGACAAACTCGGCCTGAGTCTCGTCGATGTCGAAGCCGCGCATGAGGTTGGGCACGACCTCGGCCTCGAGCTTGGTGCCGCGGATGATGGCGATGGCCTTGTCGATGTCGAGCAGGATCGCTTCAAGGCCGTGCAGCAGGTGCAGGCGCTCGGACTTTTTGCCCAGGTCAAAGTTGATGCGGCGACGCGTGGACTCAATACGCCACTTGACCCACTCGTGCAGGATCTGGCGCACGCCCATAACGCGAGGGTAACCATCGACCAGTACGTTGAAGTTGCACGAGAACGAATCCTGCAGCGTGGTCGAGCGATAGAGCTTCGCCATGAGTTTGTCGGGGTCGACGCCGCGCTTAAGGTCGATAGCGATGCGCAGACCCGAAAGGTCGGTCTCATCGCGAATGTCTGCGATCTCCTTGACCTTGCCCTCCTTGGAGAGCTTGACGATGCGCTCGATGATGACATCGGTCTTGGTGGTGTAGGGGATCTCGTAGACCTCGATGATGCGCTCTTCGGGAATCCAGCGCCAGCGGGAGCGGATTTGGAAGCTGCCAAGGCCGGTCTCGACGATCTTCTCCATCTCCTCGCGGCGGTAGATAATCTCGCCGCCGGTGGAGAAATCGGGCATGGGCATGTACTCGAGCAGGTCGCAGTTGGGATCCTGCAGGTAGTGCATCGTGGCGGTGCAGACCTCGTTGAGGTTGAAACCGCAGATATCGGACGCCATGGCGACGCCGATGCCCTTGTTGGCCGAGACGAGGATGTTGGGGAACGTGGTGGGCAGCAGACGCGGCTCCTTCATGGCGCCGTCGTAGCTGTCAACGAAGTCGACCGGGTCCTTGTCGATGTCCTTGAAGATTTCGGCGCTGATGGGGGAGAGCTTTGCCTCGGTGTAACGCGAGGCGGCGTAGCTCAGGTCGCCCGAATAGTATTTGCCAAAGTTGCCCTTCGACTCCACGAAGGGGGCAAGCAGCGCCTCGTTGCCCGTCGCTAGGCGCACCATCGTCTCGTAGATCGCGGCATCGCCGTGCGGGTTGAGCTTCATGGTCTGGCCCACGATGTTGGCGCTCTTCTGGCGCTCGCCCTTGAGCAGGCCCATCTTGTACATGGTGTAGAGCAGCTTGCGGTGCGAGGGCTTAAAGCCGTCGATCTCGGGGAATGCACGCGAGACGTTGACGCTCATGGCGTAGGGCATGTAGTTGACCTCGAGCGTCTGCGTAATCGGCTGGTCGGTGACCTCGGAGTGCAGGCCGATGACGTTCTCGGCGTTAACCTGCTTTTTCTTTGGCTGGTTCTTCGTCTTCTTCTTTGCCACGATTTCCTCTTGAACTTCTTATGGGCCGTCGTTATCGATTTGCTGCTATTGCAGGTCCAGCTGGTCCAGGTATTCCTTGCCGTGCTCGGAGATGTGGCGCTTGCGACCCGCCTCGTCGTTGCCCAGCAACAGGTTGAACATGGTCTCCATCTTGGTGACGTCCTCGGGCTCCACCTTGATCAGGCGGCGCGTCTCGGGGTTCATGGTGGTGAGCCACATCATGTCCGGGTCGTTCTCACCAAGACCCTTGGAGCGGTTGATGGAACACTTCTGATCGCCGATCTCTTTGAGGATGCCGTTTTTCTCGAGCTCGGTATAGGCAAAGTAGGTCTTCTCTTTGCAGTTGATCTCGTAGAGCGGCGACTCGGCGATATACACGTAGCCCTCGTCGATAAGCGTGGGCACCAGTCGATAGAGCATGGTGAGCACGAGCGTGCGAATGTGGTAACCGTCGACGTCGGCGTCCGTACAGATGATGACTTTGTTCCAGTTGAGGTTGTCCAGGTCAAAGGCGCCAAGGTTCTTGATGCGCTTGTCCTTGATCTCCACGCCGCAGCCCAACACGCGCATAAGGTCCATGATGATGTCGGACTTAAAGATGCGCGGGTAGTCCTCCTTTAGGCAGTTGAGGATCTTGCCTCGGACGGGCATAACGCCCTGGAACTCGGCATCGCGCGACGTGCGGATGGCGCCTGCTGCCGAGTCGCCCTCTACGATGTAGATCTCGCGACGGCTCTTGTCCTTGGAGCGGCAGTCGATGAATTTCTGCACGCGGTTGGCCATGTCGGTCTTCTGCTGCAGGTTGGTCTTGATGCTCTGGCGCGTCTTCTCGGCGTTCTCGCGCGAACGCTTGTTGATGAGCACCTGCTCCATGATCTTATTGGCGGCGTCCTTGTTCTCGATCAAGTAGGTCGAGAGGCGTTCCTTAAAGAAGGCCGTCATGGCCTGCTGGATAAAGCGGTTATTGATGGCCTTCTTGGTCTGGTTCTCGTAGGACGTCTGGGTGGAGAAGCAGTTGGTTACCAGCACCAGGCAGTCCTGGACGTCTTGCCACTTAATGCCGCTCTCATTTTTGTTGTACTTGCCTTGGTTCTTAATGTAGGCATCGATGGCGCTGGTCAGAGCGCTACGGGCCGCCTTCTCGGGCGAGCCACCGTTCTCGAGCCACGATGAGTTGTGGTAATACTCCTGCATCATGAAGGTGCGCGAGAAGCACATGCACGCGGTGATCTTTACGTTGTAGTCGGGCAGGTCCTCGCGGTCGCGACCGCGGCGGTCGGCCTCGATAAAGAAGGGCTCAGTAAGGTAGTCGGTACCGACCTTCTCGAGCACATAGTCCTCGATGCCCTTGGGATAGCAGAAGTCCTCTTCGGAAAACTCGCCATCGTCGCCCTCGATGCGCAGGCGGAAGGTAACGTTGGCGTTGACCACGGCCTGGCGGCGCATGGTCTCGCGATACCAATCGTGGGGGATGCTGATGGAGGTGAAAACCTCAAGATCGGGGCGCCACTTGATGGTGGTGCCGGTGCGGTCCTCGTCGCTGGGCTCAATCTCGAGCGCCTTCTTTTTGGCGCCGACGACCTTGCCCTTCTTAAAGTGTAAGGAGTACTTGTTACCGTCACGCCAGACGGTGACGTCCATGTACTCGGAGGCGTACTGGGTCGCGCAGGAGCCCAGGCCGTTGGTGCCGAGCGAGAAGTCGTAGTCGCCGCCCTGGTTGTTGTTATACTTGCCGCCGGCGTAGAGCTCGCAAAAGACGAGCTCCCAGTTAAAGCGCTTCTCGGAGGGGTTCCAGTCGAGCGGGCAGCCGCGGCCGTTGTCCTCTACCTGGATGGAGCCATCGCGAAAGGCGGTAAGGGTGATGAGCTTGCCGTAGCCCTGGCGCGCCTCGTCAACGGCGTTGGACAGGATCTCGAAGGCGGCATGCGCGCAACCGTCGAGTCCGTCCGAGCCAAAGATGACGGCGGGGCGCAGGCGTACGCGCTCCTCGTCCTTGAGCTGACGAATACTGTCGTTACCATAGTTTGCGGTGTTTTTTGCCATGCTCGCTCTCTCGATACTCCTTTGCTGCGTTTAAGTCATATAGATAGTCAAGGTAGCATAGCCCAGCCCTTGGGCGATTCCACCCAACACGAAATCCATCGAACAATCGTTCGGATTAACGGGTAAAACGTGTCGTGCGGATTGTTGTTCCGAATCGAACATTGGGACAAGCGTCTCGTTTTATGGGCCACGGGCGTGCGTGTGCGAGTCCCTTTGGCCCATAAGGAACGCTGGCGGGTCGTTATTTGGGCCGTGGGTCACTTCGCCGGCGTCGTGTTTCGTCATACGCTCATAGTGGAAGCCGATGCCACGGGGTCGACTTGGGACTCGGGCAACGGATGAGCTGCAAGCCGAAAGGAGCGGTGAGGATGATGAAGCCCATGACGAAGAAGCTGCTGTTAGGAATTCCCACCGTGACGCTTTCGGCCGTGCTGGCATGTACGGTGGCCGGCTGCGGCGGTAATGCGCCGAGTGGCTCGGGCGGGAGCGCACCTGTGCAGGAGAAGGCCGAGAAGCCCAAGGCCTATGAGTCGCAGACGGTCGAGGTGGCAGGCATTACCTATGAGTCGGTGGCTCACGGTACGTTCTATCGCGGTGATGCCAAGAAGCAGGACGGCTTTTACCTGCACATCAAGATTACCAACAACAACACAAAGAACAGGACGTTCAGTTCCTTTAACGTGCATGCTGCCCAGGGCGATCTTGAGGCAGGCGACCCGTTGTTTACTTCCGGCAAGGCGGCCGTGCTCGACTACGTTGCAAGTGAGGCTCCCGATGAGCTTCACGAGGGCATCGATCTTTCCAAGAGGCCAGATATCGGCCCGGGCGAGACCGTTGAGTACGTGTATTTCTGGGCGCCCAAGACGGCGTACTACGGGCCCATCACTGTCGAGTTCGTAGACGCTTACGCCCCCGCCAAGAATCATGAGGCCATGCACTTTGACACCACGGGATGCGAGACCAAGGAGTTCAAGGCGGCCGGCGGCGTGGCCGATTCTGGCGAGAAGGCAGATTTAACGGGCATCGACTGCGCATCGTACAGCATCGAGGCCGCCGATGGGTACACGCTGGATTCGTCCGACGAAGAGCACGAAAAGGCAAACTTCTTCCACGACGAGACTGGAGGACGCCTGAACATCAGCATCTTCCTACGCTCGCCGGAGGAAGAGGTTGCAAGCCTAGAGCAGGTCTACGAAGGTAAGGAGACAACAACCGACCAGGTCGAGTACAACGGCATAACGTGGCTGCGCTTTACCGGTCCCGACAACGGCCATACACTGTTTGCGACGGCTCCCGCAACGGGTGAAACCGTCCGCGTGTCGATTGGCTGGAAGATCGATTGGGACGCCGCCGTGCCCATGATGGAGGCGCTGAAGCTCAAGTAACGCCGCGATTCTTACGTCAGGCGACTCAGGGCTGGCTCCGAGTTATCGGGGCCAGTCCTTTTTGGTGCTCGATGAGCAGGGCCAGTGCCTCGCGCGGTTTCGGGTGCAGTGGGGCATCGTGCGCGCAATGACGAACATGATTTTCATAATGACATGTAACTAGGAGCTAGCGAGTCCTATCCGAATTGTCCTCATTGGCGGTGTCTTTTTCGACCGCCGTGCGGCGGGCGCTGTAGGCGACGAGGCCGGCGCCTGCCGCGGCGAGTGCTGCAGCGGCTGCCGTAAGGGGAGCGTTGACATCGCCCGTGCCCGCAAGCGCACCCGCTTTTCCGGAGCGCTTGTTATTGCCGTGGTCCTTGCCACTGCCGGAGCTGCTTCCGCCGGAGCCGCCGCCCTCGTCAGTACCGCCGCCACTCGAGCCACCATCGCCGTCTACTGTCATCGGGGCGTCGTGAAGTCCTGTCGTATCCGCGCTGTCGCATACGCCGACCTGCACTTCCGAGCGTTCGCATGCCGCGTCGGGCACATGAAGCTCGTGCAGAACGGCACTCAGCGCCGAGTTTGCGCCCGGTCGGATCTCCTCGAGCGTTACGGGATCGAGCGCCACCAGGTCGCGCGCCTTCGCATACAGCGTTACGCGTTTGCCCACTTCGTCGCTCCAACTCTCGGGGATGGCGAAGCTCATGCGGAATTGTGCCGTGCAACCCGGTGCCAGCACGGCGTTGCCGTTGTCGGCTACCAGCGGGTGCGTTGCAAAACGCGCGCCCAGCGTCTCGAGCGCGTATTTCACGCGTGCCATATCATTGGCCGAAGCATCCTCGGCAAGCTCTGGATCGTAGATCGAGGCCATGCGTGCGTTCGCTCCGAATCCGATGGATGCGCTGGAGAACGGCTGGCTGGAGCCCTCTCGGTACAGATCGATCGTGCCGGCGGTCAGCAGGGTGTTGCCGTCGTTTCGCACCGTGACCATGAAGGATTCGCCTGCCGCTCCGGGCACCACCGCGCCCGAGGTAGCGACCGCGCCCGTCGGAGTGGCACATGCCACCAAGGGCACTTCGATGCCGTGCAGCTCCGCCTCGCTCATCTCCGCGCTCACAATGTGCGTGGCGAGCGCGGAGAGTATGCCTCCCGACGTCAAAAATGTCGTTATCTGATCGACGGGATGGTCCAGCTCGCACATCACGAACGGCTCCGTGAACAGATCGCCTGCCAAGGTGCTGGCGAAGATGCGGAAGTGCTTGCCCATCACTGCTACCGGGTTGCCTTCTTCGTCATAGGTTTGTCCCACCTTGCCGTCGGTGTTCTCTACATAGAGCACGCACCTGCCGTTGTTGCTTACGCTAAACGATGCCGGGCCACAGCCTGCGGCACCCACAGGCTGCGTTGCAAATGCCGATGCGCCTCGCGTCCAAGTAATATGCTGCAGTTGCTCGTTGACGGTTGCCAAAAAGCCCGAATGTTGTGGCCACGGCACCGCACGGGGCACCGCGGCGTCTGGTGACATAACGCCCCAGCCCGCAATGGACTGGCCGATCACGGCGTACGATGCGCAGCCGCAACCGTCTGCGGTCTCGTACGCAACGGGCACCACCATTTTGCCGTTGATATTCTCGGGCTCGCTCAGCTCGATACTCGACGGTGCTTGCGGAAAGCGAAGAACTTGGCGGAACGTCAGGCTGTCGCCCAAATCATCCGACCACAGGGTAAAGCATTCCAGCGCAACCTCGGCCTCGCTGCCGAGCGCCTTTTCTGCGGTGGTTCCGCGGCGGTGGAGGTAGGCACCCGACAGGCGTCCGTCGATCAGCGTCTTGCCTACCGTGATGCGCGGGCACTGCAGGCAATGGTAGCCATCCTCTTGCAGGCGGCCGCGCGAGATGCTGCGCCATGACGTATGCGACACAACGCGGATCTCGTCATTACTTATGCGCAGGCGCACAACGGACAGTATGCCGGCTGTGCTTGCCGTATCGAAAAGGGTGTTGTCGCCGGCGGGGCGCTCGCCCGAGACCAGCAGCACGTAGGCGTCCTGGTTTCCTCTTCCGTCCGTATATTCCACCACGTCGAAGTCGTAATCGAATATGCCGTCGCGCTCCACGTCGCCCTCGCCAAACCCAAGGGGAAAGTCCACGGGCGTGGGAGCGGACCACGTGCCGTTTGCCTTTGTGTGCACCACCAGGCGCGAGCGGCCATTGTCGCCGTAGCGCACCGAGGCGATACGGAACAGGCATTCTACGCCGGCAATCATCGTTAGCTTCATGTGGGCTTCGCTGAGCACGCCGGAAAACAGCACGTTGTCGCTCGAGGGTTTTATGCCGCCACGCTCGTCCTCCGACACGCCGGCAGAATTGGCGTTCGGGTCCGCAACGGCGTTCGTTGACTGACCGATGTAGGTGTACTCATACATCGGCGCGGCGTTTTCGTCGTTCTCTACCAGTGCATGGACGAAATGCTCGATCTGTCCCGTGTCTTCGCTTTCTGAATCCGCCTCGAGCTCAATGCGCGTGGCCGCTTGATCCCAATCGCGCACGACAGGCGCGGCATTTACGGCAGTGGCCTTAACCTCGGCGCGTGCGAGCAGCTCGGCGTTGGTGACGATGGTGGCCGATGCGATAAACTGCGGCACAACACCTGCTTCGGCGTTGCCGGCCGAGCCGAAGCAGGCATCCAACGTATAAGGCGTATTTCCACCCAATGCCAGCTCAGAGCGCTGGAGTACATACTGGTCGCCATTGTTCACCGACATATTCCACGAATCGATGAGTGTGGGCCACGACCCCGACCAAGCCTTGGTGGTCCACTTGAACATTACGAACTGGAGTATCACATCGACATCGACGTCTGCACCTACGCGCAGCCGCGGAAGCTGGTGTCCATCTGCCTTCTCGTACCCAATGAACAGTGTGAGGGATGCGGCGCCACGCACAGCGGACGAAGCGACGCCTGCAATGCCGGCTCCAAAGGTGACGGCAAGTCCGATCTGGATGGTGAACGAGCCCGACGTGTTGGAATAGTCGAGCGAAATGTTCTTGAAAAACGCCGCGCCGCTGCCGTGCGTGTGGGCGCCCACGGCGAGCGCCAGTTTTGCCAGCACCCAGGGGTTGACGTTTAGGAAAAACGGCACCGGTCCTAGGGTAAACTGCTCGGTCCAATTGAGGTCGGTTCTTACCTGGAAGAGGGCCTTAATATTGCCGTATGCGGGGTCGTTGTTGTCACCCCAGGTTTTGCCCACCCAATCGTAGGCGAGCGAGCCGTACAGCTGTGTGGCGATATCCATCGTGAACAGCGGCGTGCAATGGTGGCGAAGGAGCTTGGTGTTTCTTGGATCGGTGCCCGAACCGGCACTCATACTTTTGTACTGATTCCACTTCCCCTCCATTTCGTCGAGGTAGCGGTTTGCCTGCTTGGCGCCCGACTCGCGCGGTGACTTCTTCCAGTACTCCGGATCCGGATTGCCCGAATCGTTCATATAGCTGGCTGGTTTGTATCCTCCGCCAAACAGCACGTATCCAGCAAACGAGAAATCGAAGAGGATCGGAAATGTGGGTATCCAGCACGTGAACTTATTGCCGCCGATGCCGGGAAACGCCGCGGGGAAATCAAACGGAGTGACCTCTTGGTCCATGGTAGTGGGGACGATAGTGGTCGAGCCCGATTCCGCCTTTGCGGCCGGCGCGGTGACAACGGCCATGGGGGATGAGAGCGTGTAGGTTTTGCCCTGATAGTCGAGGACAAAGCGCAGCTTGCACCCTTCCTCCAGAAGGCCCGATGCCGCGTCGAGAAACTTGTCTTCGAGTGTGAACGTCGCCAGATTATCCGCGCCTGATGCGCTGGCCTTGATCTGGCCGATCTGCGTGACGGTTTCGGGCGAGCTACCCGTGGCGGGCATTACCTTGTTGATGTGCAGCGTTGCCTGTCCACCCTGTGGCAGATGTGCCTGTACAATAAAGGCATGCGTGTCGGGTTGGTCGTTTGCCGCGTCGTCCTTCGGCAATGCCATGAACGTGGCATCAGCGTACTGGATGTCCCATTCGTCGAATGTGAGCTGGCGGAAGTACGGCTCGCCGTCGGACAGCGGACGTGTGGGTGCGGTTATGGCGGTGCCGCCCTGGATACGCGCAAGGGGAATCTCGACATCGCGGTAGCCCGCCATGCTAATGGAGATGCCGCCGTTAAAGTCGTACGCGTCGAGAAGCGTTGCCTCGTCCACGTAGTCTTCCGAAAGAGGGGCGACCTCAAAGATGGCCGTGCCTTCGTCATCGGTCGTGGCGGTGAGCTGCTTGCCTACGGCATAGCGCGATGTGAGCGTGACCTGGGCACCTGCGATGGGCGTATTCTTGTTGGCGACGTCGACCACGACTACACCAAACATGGTGCGCGAGAGAACGAGCACCTTGAAGGGATCTTCTTCGTCGGCATAGGCCGCGGTGGGCGCGAACGGCAGCAGGAAGGCATTTTCGCTTCCCGGCACGCGAGGCAACATGATGCTCGCCAGCGAGGACGCTCCAGCAACAAGTAACGAACGGCGATCAAGCATCTTGGGCTCCCATCCCGCAAATATCGGTGGAAATAATCCAATTTTGCGAGAAGACGCTTCGTGGCGGTAGTGCCGTTCGATGGCCAAAATGTCCAAATTGATCGAGCGAAGCGCCGGGTTCCGGAACGCGTTCGATGCGCTTGGCAGCCCGGTCGCTAACGCAACATATGCGCGACCAGCTCGGCGCGTGTGCCGATGCCATGCTTTGCGTATACGCCGGATAGGCGGTTTTTGACGGTGCCCGGCGATACTCCCATATGGCGTGCGATTTCGGCGTTGGTCCACCCACGACAGGCGAGCATGGCCATGGTGAATTCCGTGGTCGTTAGATCGTCGGCCACGTCCTCGCCCGAATCGGGGTTGTGGATGCGCCGCCAGCCGTAGCTGAAGCGGTACGTGATCTCGATGATGCGCGCGAAATCGTCAGGGTATTGCGTTTTTAGGCACGCCTCGATGAGCCCCTGTAAAAGGCCGTGGTGCTCGCCGATGAGCTCGATGAGGCCGTCGGGGCGCGCAATGTCCCAAGCGGCGCCAAAATGCGCTTTTGCGGCGTCGACGTCTTTGAGACTCATGTATGCCATGGAAGCTGCCAGGTGCAGGAACAGTTCCGAGATGGGATAGCTTCCCTGTTTCATAATTAGGGCGTTTTCCGCCATGCCCAGACTGCGGCCATATTCGCCGCGCAGGTACAGGGCATGCGCCATCACGTAGCTGGCGAACAAGCGCAGGCCTTCGGGCAGATGCGCCGCAAGCGGATAAAACTCTTCGGCAGAATACGGGGAAGGCAAGTGCAGCAGGACGCTCGCGGCCGAGGCGAACAGGATATGCGTGGCGTGGACGGCGGGCGATTCCTCGTCAGTTGGCGTATCGAGGATGCCCGCAAGGCACCGGCGGGCGTCGGCGATACGGTTGAGCGACAGACTGGCGTATCCGCAGATAAAGCATGCGGAATAGCGCAGTGCGGGATCGGTGGCGTCAAGATAGGGGCGCGCCGTCTTGGCAGCAAGGGTGGCCTGTCCGCGAAAGTACAGCGCTTCTGCCGTGGCAATGGCGCGCGAATCGGGGTCGGAAATGCCTGCAACCGCAGCGTCCATCTGCCCCGGCACAAAGGCAGTGCACATCAACGGCATGGGAACGCATGGGTAGCCATCGCAGTCCATCTTCCATCTCCCAACAGCTGGCAACAATAGCAGCAATTGTACTCCTGTTGCTCGGGACTTGAATTTGTGGGTATCGCCTACGATTGTGCCGAACGTATAAAGGAAGAGTCTATTGGCGATGCTCCCAAGGTGGCTACCGAAGCCTAGCTGACCTCGACATTAGGAAAAATTGCCACCCCTGTAAAAAGCTCTGTCGCAGCGATGGGAAACGCATCTCGTTCTGCATATAATGAGGTCATGTGACGGTGCGTTTGCATACGTGTAACGCATTCCCATCGAACCGAGAAGGAGCTCTGCATGGATCCCAACAAGCGTCCCGACGACATGGTGCGTATCACCACTCCCGGACTTGCCCAGGTGTTCATCGATGAGCAGGTCGCTGCAATCCGCGAGCAGATCGGCGACAAGAAGGTCCTGCTGGCTCTTTCCGGCGGCGTCGACAGTTCGGTTGTCGCGGCCCTGCTCATCAAGGCCATCGGCAAGCAGCTCATTTGCGTGCATGTGAACCACGGCCTGATGCGCAAGGGTGAGAGCGAACAGGTCATCGACGTCTTCAAGAACCAGATGGACGCTAACCTGGTCTATGTGGACGCGACCGATCGCTTCCTGGATAAGCTCGTGGACGTCGAGGAGCCCGAGGCCAAGCGCAAGATCATCGGTGCCGAGTTTATCCGCGTGTTCGAGGAGGAGGCCCGCAAGGTTGGCGACGAGGTCAGTTTCCTCGCCCAGGGCACCATCTATCCCGACATTCTTGAGTCCCAAGACGGCGTGAAGGCTCACCACAACGTGGGCGGTCTGCCCGAGGATCTGCAGTTTGAGCTCTGCGAGCCCGTCAAACTGCTGTACAAGGACGAGGTCCGCGTCGTGGGTCGCGAGCTCGGCCTGCCCGAGAACATGGTCGAGCGCCAGCCGTTCCCCGGTCCCGGCCTGGGCGTCCGCTGCCTTGGTGCCATCACCCGCGACCGTCTTGAGGCGCTGCGCGAAGCCGACGCGATCGTGCGCGAGGAGATCGACAAGGCGGGTCTGACCATCTGGCAGTATTTTGCCGTCGTGCCCGACTTCCGCGCCACCGGCGTGCGCGAGGGCAAGCGCGCCTACGATTGGCCCTGTATCATCCGCTGCATCAACACCGTTGACGTCATGACCGCCGAGGTGCCTGAGCTCGACTGGGCGCTGCTCAAGCGCATTACCGCTCGCGTGACCGCCGAGGTCCCCGGTATTTGCCGCGTTTGCTACGACCTCACGCCGAAGCCCGTTGGCACGGTCGAGTGGGAGTAAGCTAACTCAGCTGGTAGGCGACGAGAACTAGCAGATGTGACAAAGGGACAGTCCCTTTGTCACATCCTCGATATTATGTGCGGGATGGTACGCCACGCGGCGTGCCATCCCGTTCGTTATTTTAATGAGCCGAGTGCGCGAGTGGGAAGAGTCACGAGCATGGTCGTTCCGCGCTCCGAGCTCTCTTCGACCTCGATGGAGCCGCCGTGGAGTGCGGCAATCTCCCAGACCAGTGCAAGCCCCAGCCCCACGCCGCCATATGCCCTGCTGCGCGATTTGTCGACGCGAAAGAAGGGCTGAAAGATGCTCGTCTGGTATTGCTCGGGAATGCCCGGTCCCTGGTCGCGCACGCGTAGCAGCACGCGGTCGCCTTCGGCGCAGGCGTTGATTTGCACGGTCGAGTTGGGCGCGCTATAGCGTATGGCGTTTTCGGTCAAGTTGAACAGCAACCGATAGATCAGCGTGTCGCTGCCGATCGTTTGCGCATCGCCCTCACTTGTAAGCGTGATGTCTTTTTGCTCGGCAAGGGGTGCCAGGTCCGTGAGCACTTCTTCGATCATCGGCGCTAGGTCAATCACATCGTTGCAAGGGACACTGCGCAGCTCGCTCATCTCGAGCAGGGTCTTTGTCATGTGCGTCATTCGCTCGGTCTGCTCCTGCAGCAGCCCGAGCAGGCTCGCTGTATCGGCGTCGACGTCGGGGTGCTCGGCGCAAAACAGCTCAACCTGGGCCTGCATGAGCGCAAGCGGCGTGCGCAGTTCGTGCGCCGCATTGCCCGTAAACTGTCTTTGTGCGGAAAATCCCTCGTCAAGGCGGGTAATCATGTCGTTAAACGACGCGCTGCAGCGCCTGAGTTCAGAGGGCACGTCCTCGCTGATTTTTGTGTCGGCGAGGTTGTCGGGCCGCACGCTCTCGACTTGCGTCGCAAAGAAGCGCAACGGCCGCAGCGCATGTCCGCTCACAAAGTAGGCCAGCACGCCGCCGAGCAGCGTCACCGCCGCAGTTATATACCAGCTCGTCGCGCCAAACGATTCTTGGGCGTCGTTCACGACGATGGTCAGCGCGTCGTCGAGCTCTTTGTTTGTCGGGTCAAATGAGCTGGGCGAGGCCGCCTCCACCTTGCTGTGCGCCGATAGTTCATTGCCGATCGAGTCCATGTAGCGCATGCCGGAGTAGCCAACCAGGCAATTCATAAGTACGCAGGTTGAACATATCAGCAGTGCCGTCATCAACGTGATGCGCCACTGCAGCGACAGCCGCTTCATTTGCCGTCCTCCATAACGTAGCCTTCGCCGATTCGGTTGCGGATGGGGTCGTGCCCCAACGCGCCGCGCAGCTTTTTGCGCAGCGACGAGATGTGCACGCGGGTCGCGTTGCTAAAGCTGTTGACGCTGCTGTCCCATACATGCTCGATAAGCTCTTCCTGGCTCACCGGCCGCCCCTGGTTAAGCATCAGGTATTCCAAGATGCCGGTCTCCTTGCGCGTGAGGGATAGGGTCTCGCCGCCCACGGAGGCGAGGCGCGCCTTGGTGTCAAAGCTCAACAATCCACAGGTTAGAACAACGTCGCTTTGCGTAAAGCGCCTGAGCGTGAGGCTGCGTATACGTGCCGCCAGCTCGTCAAGATGGAACGGCTTGGTGAGGTAGTCGTTGGCGCCCGCATCGAGCCCCGCTACCTTGTCGGAGACCTCGCCACGTGCCGAGAGCACAAGCACCTTGGTCTCACAATCAGTTGTCCTGAGTTGCCTGAGCACGGTCATGCCGTCGACATGGGGGAGATTGAGGTCGAGCACGACAAGATCAAAGGTCTCGACATCGAGTAGATCGAGGGCCTGCTGCCCGTCGTAGCAGCAGTCGACGCTATAGGCCAAGTTGCGCAGGCTGCGTGCGATCGCATCGCACAGCGCCCGCTCGTCCTCGACGACCAAGATGCGCATAACGTTCTCCTTGCATAGTCATTCACGCTTAACACGGATTTTATAGTCGGTATGGTCCAATGGGTCGCGAAACGAAAGGAGTGGTCAGATTGTTCAAAGCGATTAAGCCTGTGGCGCAGATGGCTTTGCTGATCGTTGGGGTAGCCATGGTTGGCTTTGGAATTATGCGCGGCGAGGCAGATGCCGTGCTGGCCAAGGCAATCAGGCTGTGCTTGGAGTGTATCGGAATTGGATAAAAGAAAAAACACTGCATCGCATCTTTTGGCGAGATTCCGCGGATTGATTCAGGCGGCGGCGACGCTTGCGACCAATATTCACCTGCCTAACTTTGCCAAGGGCGGTATCTACCAGGGAGCCGGCAAAGCCGTCTGCGTGCCGGGGCTTAACTGCTACTCGTGTCCAGCGGCCTCGGGTGCGTGCCCCATCGGGTCGTTTCAGTCGGTGGTGGGATCGTCTAAGTTCAGCTTTTCGTATTACGTCACCGGAACGCTCATTCTGATCGGCGTGCTACTGGGACGTTTTGTATGCGGCTTTTTGTGTCCGTTTGGATGGCTGCAAGAGCTTCTGCATAAGATTCCCAGCAAAAAGCTCTCCACGAAAAAGCTCAAGCCGCTCACGTACATCAAGTATGCCGTGCTACTGTTTGCCGTGGTGCTACTGCCCGTCTTGGTGGTTAACGATGTGGGTATGGGCGACCCGTTCTTTTGCAAGTACATCTGCCCGCAGGGTGTGCTCGAGGGCGCGATTCCGCTGTCCATCATGAATACGGGAATCCGCTCCGCGCTGGGAAAGCTCTTTTCCTGGAAGCTCGCGATCCTCATTGCGGTTGCGGTGCTGAGCGTGCTGTTCTACCGCCCCTTCTGCAAATGGATTTGCCCCCTCGGTGCGTTTTATGCGCTCATGAACAAGGTGTCGTTGCTGGGGATTCAGGTTGACCAGTGCAAATGCGTCTCGTGCGGTAAGTGCGCCAAAGTGTGCCAGATGGACGTGGACGTTACGCGTACGCCCAACCATGCCGAGTGCATTCGTTGCGGCAAATGCGTGGGCGCATGCCCCGTCGATGCCATTAGCTTTCGCTATGGGCTGGGTGTGACGGGCGACAAACCCGCGCAGCCCGCGCAAGCCTGCGAAAACAAATAGGTATCTATATAAGTTTCGATACAACGGAGGAACCATGAAACTGTCAAAAATTGCGGCCCTGCTGATGCTGCCCGTGCTGGCGCTGACTCTCGCGGCGTGCTCTGCCCCCAAGGGCGACGCGAAGGATGCTACGAGCGGCGATGCGCAGATTGCCGAGCTCATAGCGCAAAAGCCGTCAAGTGCCGAGGAGGCGGCCGAGCTGTATCAGCAGCTGCTGCAAAAGGAAAACGAGATCTTTGCGAGCGATAACGCCCTATGGGAAAAGGTGTTCCTTGCGGCCAACAAAGACACTCCCATGATTGAGGACGGCAAGAACTACGGTGACTTCTTGCTCGATACCATCGAGGGCGCCAAGGATCAGTTTGCGGCTGACGAGCTTAAGACGCTTAAGGCCGGCGCGCAGCAGGTCAAGGAGATCGAGGACAAGCTCATGGCGCTGGAGAAGGAGTTCCCCGGATGCGGCAGCACGCCCGGCGAGGGGGAGAGCGTCGATGCCTCGACCGCAGGCATGACTAACGGCGAGAGCGGGGAGACGAAGTTCCCCAGCTTTAAGGGCAAGGACTTGGACGGCAACGATGTAAACAGCGACGAGCTGTTCTCCAAGAACAAGGTCACCGTCATGAACTTCTGGTTTACCACCTGCAAGCCGTGCGTGGGAGAGCTGGGCGATCTGGAGAAGCTCAACAAGGAGCTTGCCGAGAAGGGCGGCCAGGTCGTGGGCGTTAATTCCTTTACGCTCGATGGCAACAAAGACGAGGTGGCCGATGCCAAGGACGTGCTTTCCAAGAAGGGCGTGACGTATAAGAACATCTGGTTTAAGTCGGACAGCGAGGCCGGAAAGTTCACCTCCAACCTGTACTCGTTCCCGACCACCTACGTGATCGACCAGAACGGTAACATTGTGGGAGAGCCGATCATGGGCGGCATCAACTCCGCTGAGCAGCGCGAGGCGCTCAACAAACTGATCGATCAGGCACTCGCGAAGAGCGAACAGTAAGTCCGTGGGACAGACAACTGAAGGGGAGTCGCTGGAAACAGCGACTCTTTTTTCTGCTTCGGGGTAGCATCATGGGTATACGTCGAAAGGGCACGCAGCTTTTCGTGCATTGCCCGAGCGGTGCGCGAAGCAACCAAGCTGTGAGTTTTCTTAAGCGTTCTGGGTATGGCAGTGTCAAGAATATCGGCGGCATAAGCGGCTACACGGGAAAGGTGGTGCGTTAGCTATGAAGGTGGTTATCGTTGGAGGCGTCGCGGGCGGCGCATCGGCGGCGGCACGTTTGCGCAGACTCGACGAGCAGGCCCAAATTGTCATCTTTGAGCGCACGGGTTTTGTATCGTATGCCAATTGTGGGCTTCCGTACTACATTGGCGGCGTGATAGAAGAAGAGAGCGCATTGACGCTGCAGTCTCCCAAGGGCTTTTGGGATCGCTTTCGCATTGCGGTCAAGACGAGTCACGAGGTGTTTGCCATCCATCCCGATTCGCATACGGTCGAGGTTCGCAATATGCTGACGGGCGAGGAATTTGTCGAGACGTATGACAAGCTCATCCTGTCGCCGGGTGCAAAGCCGATCCGCCCTGCGTTGCCGGGCATCGACTCGGATAAAATCTTTAGCCTACGCACCGTTGAGGACACGCTGCGTATTCACAGCTATGTTCGAGAGCGGCGACCGAGCAGTGCCGTCGTGATCGGCGGCGGCTTCATTGGCGTCGAGACGGCGGAGAATCTGTGCGAGCTGGGGCTCCAGGTGACCCTTCTGCAGCGTCCCGTCCAGCTTATGAACAACCTGGATTACGACATGGCGACCCTTTTGCATACCGAGGTGCGTGAGCACGGTATCGATCTGCGCCTCAAGGCCGATGTGACAGGTTTTGAGGAAGTTGATGGCCGCGTTGTCACCCATGTTGCGGGCGATGACCCTATCGGAGCCGATATGGTGCTGCTTGCCATTGGCGTGGCACCTGAGAGCCATCTGGCGCAAGAGGCGGGGCTCGAACTGGGCATCAAGGGGGCTATTGTGGTCAACGACCGCATGGAGACCTCTGCTGCCGACGTGTATGCCGTGGGCGATGCCGTGCAGGTCACGCATCAGGTGACCGGCGAGGACGCGGTCATTTCGCTCGCCGGCCCCGCCAACAAGCAGGGGCGTGTCGTCGCCGATGTCATAGCCGGCATGGACAGCTGCTACCTCGGATCGTTGGGCTCATCGGTTATCAAGGTATTCGACTTGACGGCGGCAAGCACGGGACTATCCGAAAAGGCGGCACACGCGGCGGGAATTGACTGCGACAGCGTGGTCCTGTCGCCCGGTTCGCATGCGGGTTATTATCCGGGTGCAACGCCCATGACCATGAAGGTTGTCTTCGAGAAGCAGGGATTGCGCCTGCTGGGTGCGCAAATCGTGGGCATCGATGGTGTGGACAAGCGTATCGACGTTCTGGCGACTGCCATCCAGGCAGGCATGCGCGGCGATAGGCTTAAGGATTTGGACCTAGCATACGCGCCGCCGTATTCATCGGCGAAGGATCCCGTCAATATGGCGGGCTTTATGATCGAGAACCTCAATCGCGGCATACTGGCGCAGTGGCATTGGGAGGATGAGCCCAACTTGCCACGCGATGGCAGCGTGCAGCTGCTCGATGTTCGTACGGAAGGGGAGTATGAGCGCGGGCATATCGATGGTTTCGTAAACATTCCCGTCGATGATCTGCGCAATCGCCTGAGCGAGCTCGACCGGGCCAAGCCGGTCTACGTGATTTGCCAGAGCGGCATTCGCAGCTACATTGCTTGCCGCATTTTGGCGCAGCATGGCTTTGAGTGCTTTAACTTCTCGGGCGGCTATCGCTTCTTTGCAGCCGTGACTGAGGCTCGCCGCGGCAGCGCTAACGTTATGCCGTGCGGGCTCGAAAAGTAGCGCGCATTGGAATGTGACAAAGTGACAGCCTCTTTGTCGCATCGGGGATGTTATATGCGGGATGGTGCGCCATGCGGCGTGCTGTCCCGTTCGTTTTTTGGCGCGGTTCGTTACATTCCTCACTGGTATCGGCCAAAAATGAGGATAGAGTAGGACAAACGCGCCGAACGTGAACGGCGGGGGAGCGGGCGAGCGCGCCCGCGCGAGAGAGGTTGCCGTCCATGCTGGATCTCAGAGTTATTTGCAAAAGGTACGTTACGCAGTCGTTTACGCAGGTAGCGCTCGACAGCGTAAGCCTGTCTTTTCGCGATAACGAGTTTGTAGCCATCCTGGGTCCCTCGGGTTCGGGTAAAACTACGATGCTCAACGTCATTGGTGGACTCGACCATTTCGATTCCGGCGACCTGCTGATCGATGGCATCTCGACCAAGGATTTCAGCGACCGCGATTGGGATGCCTACAGAAACAATCGCATTGGCTTTGTGTTTCAGAGCTACAACCTCATTCCGCACCAGAGCATTTTGGAAAACGTGGAGCTGGCGCTTACGCTCACGGGCGTGGGACATGCCGAGCGCCGCCAGCGTGCGCGTAAGGCGCTCGAGACGGTTGGTCTGGGCGAGCACGTTGACAAACGCCCGAACCAGCTTTCGGGCGGGCAGATGCAGCGCGTGGCCATTGCCCGCGCCTTGATCAACGACCCCGAGATTGTGCTGGCTGACGAGCCGACCGGCGCCTTGGATTCAACGACGTCCGTGCAGGTTATGGATTTGCTCAAGGACGTTGCGCGCGATCGTCTGGTCATCATGGTCACGCACAATCCCGAGCTGGCGTACCAGTACGCCACGCGCATCGTCAGCCTGGCGGACGGCAAGGTCACCGACGATTCCGACCCCTTTGATGTGGCCACGGTCGCACATCGCGAGGCAAAACCCACGCGCAAAACCTCGATGAGCTTTATGACGGCGCTGGGGCTTTCTGCCCGAAACCTCATGACCAAGAAGGGCCGTACGGCCATGACTGCCTTTGCAGGTTCGATTGGCATTATTGGCATCGCGGCGATTCTGGCGCTCTCCAACGGCGTAAACGGCTACATCAAAAAGGTCGAGGAGGACACGCTCTCAAGCTACCCGCTTACGATTTCCAAACAAGATTACGACCTGTCGTCTATGATGGGCGGACAGGGGGGCACGGATGAGGAGGCGTCCAAGGGCGAGGACTCGTCCGATGGCGCTACCGGCGGCAAGGCTCAGGGGACCGATAAGATCCCTGTGGTCACGGCCGTAAAGGACATGTTCGCAAGTGTTAAATCTAACGATATGACGAGCTTTAAGGCATGGCTTGACGACGGCGGCAACGGTATCGACAAAGAGGTCAACGCTATTCAGTATGGTTACGGCGTGACGCCGGTTGTCTATCGTTCGAGTAAGGGCGACGAGAAGCCCGTTCGCCTTGTTCCCAACGCTATGACCGAGGCCATGAGCGGAGGCGCGAGCTCGGCGGCAACGGTGAGCATGGATTCCATGGGAACGTCGGTCTTTAACGAGATGATTGACGACCAGAGCCTGCTCGACAGCCAGTACGATGTCGTTGCCGGCCATTGGCCTACGTCCGCCAACGAGGCCGTGATGGTGCTTTCGAGCCGCGGAACGGTGGGCGACTACACGCTCTACAGCATCGGCGCGCTGGATATCGATGAGCTCAACGACCTGGTTAACAGTGCCATGACGGCCGACGGCAAGGTCAAGACGCCCAAGACCGGCAGCGACTTTACCTACGACGATGCACTGTCCACGACGTTTAAGGTGTTGTCGCCGGCCGATGCCTATCGCAAAAACGAAGAGACCGGCATGTGGACTGACATGTCTGGCGACGCCGACTTTATGAAAGCCAAGGTTGCCGACGGTATTGACGTGCGCATTGTGGGCGTGGTGCGACCCAACGAGGCGGCAAACGCGAGCGCATTGTCCCCGGGCATTGCCTATACGCATGCGCTGACTCGCCAGCTTATGGAGCGTGCTGCCGATTCGCAAATCGTGCAGGAGCAGCTTGCCCACCCCGAGACGGATGTCTTTACGGGCAAGTCTTTCGATGAACTGCAAGGCGAGGCCAAACAGGGCGTGGATTTGGGCAGCATGTTCGGTGTGGACGAAGCGGCGCTGAAGAGTGCGTTCTCGTTCGATACGTCGGCGCTCTCGGGTGCGGCCGGCGGTATAGACCTTTCTGGTATCGACTTGTCCGGGCTGGACCTTGACCTTTCGGGCGTTGGGAAGGACATCGACTTCAGCGACATCATGGCCAAAGCGCCGGCCCCAGATTTCTCGGGCATCTTTGACGGTCTGGAACTCACGCCCGAGCAGATGCAGCAGGTAGGAACGCTTGCCAACCAGCTGTTTGAGGGCTTTCTGCAGTCTGATCAGTTTAAGGCGCTGTCGCCCGAAGATCTTAAGGACGCGTCAAAGCTTGCTGCCGCATTCTCGGCGTATCTTGAGAATGATGCCGCAGCCCAGCAATGCCTGGCTCAGCTCAAGGCGTTGGGCGGCGATGCCTTGGCCGAGCGTCTGCAGCAGGTGATGGGCGACTATGTGCAAAAGCAGCTGGCTCCGTATTTGCAGCAGTCTATGGATCAGGTGATGAAGGCGGTCAGCGAGCAGATTGCGACGACGGTATCAACCCAGCTCAAGGCGGGTGCGGCAGGGTTCATGGACCAAATGGCGACGCAGATGTCTTCGAGTTTTGCCAACCTGGCGAGCGCCATGCGCGTGGATGCGGGCGCCTTTGCTCGTGCCATCCACTTCAACATGGACGCCGAGGATCTGAGCTCGCTCATGATGAGCTATGCCAAGGCGTCGAAGCTCACCTACGACAACAATCTGACCACGTTGGGCTATGCGGACGAGGCGGACCCCATTTCGGTCAAGATTTTCCCGCGCGACTTTGAGGCCAAGGAGCGCGTGCTCGATTACATCGATGCGTACAACAAGCAGGTCAAAGCTGCTGGCCACGATGAGCAGGCAATCTCGTATACCGACTACATGGGCATCATCATGGGCTCGGTGACCGACATCGTGAATACTATCAGCTTGGTGCTCATCGCATTCGTGAGTATCAGTTTGGTGGTGAGCTCCATCATGATCGGCATCATCACCTACATCAGCGTGCTGGAGCGCAAAAAGGAGATTGGCATCCTGCGCGCGATCGGCGCGTCAAAGCGCAACGTGGCCAACGTATTTAATGCCGAGACCTTTATCGAAGGCCTCATTGCCGGCGTCTTTGCCATTGTCGTCGTGGTGGCCGTGAGCTTTCCGGTTAATGCCTGGGCGCTTGCGGCCAAGCAGGTGCCCAACCTGATGAGCCTGCCCGTTCAAGACGCGCTGATGCTCATTGTAATTTCGGTGCTGCTGACGGTCGTTGCCGGCCTGCTGCCGGCTCGCAGCGCATCCAAGAAAGACCCTGTGGAAGCCCTACGCTCCGAATAATGTGACAAAGGGACAGTCCCTTTGTCACATTGGGTGGCTAGCTCGTTTTGCCCATCAATGTGATACGGATGCTTGGATGGGTGTACTCGTCAAACTCGTCCTCGGGTTCCGTGTCAAACGCGTAATACGTTTTGATGGGGTCGTCGCTCGTCCTGATAGAGATTCTCTCGTAGAGCGAGCCGTTCAAAAATGCCTGCCTAAACTCTTCGGGGAGCTTCTGCGGTGCCAGTAGCTCGGGGCTCACCGTCTTGACGTCTACGGTTTGGACGGCAGAGGACAGTTCGTCAAGGTCGCGCTCGATGCGGGCGAGGTTGTCCTCAAGGCTCGCACTGGGGTCGACCTCTGCTGCGTAGCTCACTTCCTTGAGTGTCCCCTTGTTGTCAAAGTCCAGGTACGTATAGGTCTTCTGGGCATCGGAGTCGCCTTCGTGCAGATAGCCGCGGACGTGATAGCCGTAATCTTGATATCGCTCGTAGGGGTCATCGGCAGACACGTACTCGCATGAGGGCTCTAACGCCTTGCGGGCGATGGCGATCTGCTCGGCCGCGGCCGCGGCGTTCTGTTGCATCTCGATGTTTCCCTGCGCCAGCTGTGGGATATAGGCACCGCACACGATCGCGAGGGGCAGCGCCACAAGCGCGACGATCCACTTTTTTGCACGGGGGACGGGCACGCCACAGGCCTCTGCCATGGCCTTTGCGTTGGCAAAGCTCTCGGCAAGCACGTCTGCCGCGGTGGCGACGGCGCCTACGGCAGCGGCGACTTCTGCCGCGCCGCCCAGGTTGCGTGCGGTCTCGTTGTCGCTGTTCTTGAGCAGGCGCGCGGCGGCCTGCGTGCCAACAACGCCTGCGATCTGTGCCGAGCGGTCTTTCTCGGTCTGCTCGACGGCAAGTCGGTGCTGCATTTCCCTCCACTGTTTGCCGCGCATGCCAAAGCGCGGCGCGAGAGCGCAATAGCAGAATATGATGAGCTCAATGCCGGCGAGCACCAGAGCGGCCATCATGCCCGTGTCTTGGAATCCTTCATGGTGGAAGACGATGTCGTCGATCATCTCGAAAGGAATAATCAATAAGGGCAGCACGAATGCCATGGCAAGCGCCGCACCGGCAACCTTGGGGCAGATGCAGTATCGCTGGATGCGCTTACGTTCTTGTCTGGAGAGTGTTGCCATAGCTGGTCCTTGGAGTCGTGGCGGTCATTACGGCGCGCGGCGCGCGGGATGTGTCAGTCTGAGCTAGCGCTGGATAAGAACATGGAGCAAAATACTCAGCGCGATGAGCAAGATACCCGCGATGTTAAACATCAGCGTGGCAAAGTTGCCCACGATGGGGCGTTCGACATAGCTTTTGTCTGGGCTGCTGGGGTTGTAGTACACAGTCATCTGGCTACCGAGGGGCCAAAGCTGCTCCGCGAGGGTGCTTAGGCGGGCGATGGGGCCTGTCTGCACATGCAGCCAGCCCTTGGCGTCTTCGTAGGCGGTGACTTGCGTGCGGATGGGGAGTCCCGACATGCTTTTGGTCCTTATGCCGCGGAATTGTTTTTTCGCGCGGTATTGCGCACCGTCGACGGTGTATTCCAAAACGGGATACATCCTGCCTTCGCCCATAAAGCGATGGTCGATGACCGTTCCCATGGTCAAGGCGGTACAGGCCTTGGCTTTCTTGCGGGCAGCGGCCTTCATGAGCATGCTCGCTCCGATAAACAGGATGCCGATGCCTCCAACCGAGATGAGCGAAAGCAGGGATATCTGCGACGTGGTCACGACGTTCTCCTTTGGCGCGATGCCGTCATATGTGACTCAGTATAGAGAATCCCGCCATCGATGAGCTGCTGCAGGGGGTCTCAATTCTCATCGCTTTCCGTCTGGGCGCTCGTTGGATGTGACAAAGGGACAGTATCTTTGGGGCCCTTGCGAAATCGATGTCTAATACTTTTCCCGAGAAGTGAACGAGTGAAAACGGACCCCCGAAGCATCGACACTTTTGGCGTGCAATTTGCTGCGGTTTTGCCAGTCAAATCCTGCGGTTTTGATGCCAAAAAATGTCAATGCTTCGGGGGTCCAAATGCAGCCGTTCACTTTTCGGGAAAAGTATTAGACCTTGAAATATGGACCGCATTCGCGAGCGGCAGCTAGAGCGTAAGCCCTGGCGTTTCTTCACTGAGAGTGCCGGGCGAGCTCCTCTGTCTTGGGCGGATTATCGGCTTTGACCTCCGGTGCGCCGTGCTGCTCGTCGTTCATGGGGCCGAACTGCTTGTCGCTCGCATCCTTGCTGCGCAGCCGGTAGATGAGATAGTCAAGGCATTCGAGCTTCTGTTGCCCGGAGTGTATGTCGTCGAGCAATTCGCGACGATGCCGTTTTAGCAGGCAGATGCGCGCGCAGTCGCTGGCGGCCGAGCCGTACAGCTCGATAAGATCTTCGCTGCAACCGGCGTCGCGTAGGCCGTCGATGATGTTATCGTCCATGGCATCACTTTGTGGTTTTGACCTTAGTGGTGCCGGCAAGCGGTTTTTCGCCGGGACGGGCCTTGGGACCAACGAGCGCGTGCGGTTGATAGAGCTCTTCGAGGAAGTCGATCTCGGCGGGGGAGAGCGTTACGTCGATCGCGGCCACGGCGTCGTCGACGCGCTCGGGCTTGGAGCAACCCACGATGGGAGCCTCGACGCCACGTGCCCAGTGCCATGCCAGTGCAATCTGCGACATCGGTACGCCGTGATTGGCGGCAATCTTGTCCACGCGCTCAACGACGGGCATGTCGATGGCGCGGTCATGGTCATACTTGTTGGCCATGGTCGTGTCGGTGGTTCCACGTGTGCTCGAGCTTTTCCACGTGGGACGGCAGAGGTGTCCCGACGCCATGGGGCTGTATGGCGTAAGGGCCATGTCGAACTGGCGGCACACCGGGATCATCTCCCGTTCGTCCTCTCGGTACAGCAGATTGTAGTGGCACTGCATGCTCGTAAAGGGCGTCCATCCGTGGTCGCGCGCGACGATTTGCAGGTTGTGCAGCTGGTAGGCATACATGGCGCTGGCGCCGAGCGCGCGGACCTTGCCCTCGCGCACCAGATCGTTGAGTGCCTCCATGGTCTCTTCCATGGGAACGTCGTAATCGAAGCGGTGAATGATGTAGAGGTCAAGGTAATCGGTGCCCAGGCGCTTGAGCGAGCCCTCGATCTCGCGCTTGATGGCGTCGGCGGAAAGGCCGCCTTCGTTAAAGTGCACCTTGCTGGCGAGTACAACACTCTCGCGAGCGATGCCCAGGTCGCGCAGGGCGCCGCCAATGTACTCTTCGCTCGTACCAAAGCTGTAGCAGTTTGCGGTATCGATAAAGTTGATTCCGGCGTCGAGTGCGCGTTTGATGACGGCGCGCGTGTCGTCGGGGCCGATGGTCCACTGGTGAAAGTCGGGGCTGGGCTCGCCAAAGCTCATGCCTCCCAGGCAGAGTTTAGAGACTTTGATGCCGGAATGTCCAAGGGTGGTGTACTGCATGGTGCTCTCCTTATTCTCGAGGTGATGGCTATAGCGTACGTTGATAGGCCAATGATGTATATTGCTTATATCGACTGGCTGGATATACGAATACCAAATGGCTAGCAAGCGGGATGCCTTGGCTGAGTTGGGGTGCAATGGAGCTACGGACTTTGCGTTACTTTTTGGCAGTGGCGCGTGAGGAAAACATGACCGAGGCGGCAAATGTGCTGCACGTGACGCAGCCTACGCTGTCACGTCAGATTGCCGATCTTGAGCGCGAGCTGGGCGTCGAGCTTTTTGAACGCACCAATCGATCGTGCGTGCTCACGAGCGATGGCATGCGCCTGCGCCAGCGCGCCGAGGAGATTGTCTTGCTGGTGGAACAGACCGAGCTGGAGTTGGCGGATCGGGAGCTCGGCATTACGGGCGTTATCCGCATTGGCGCCGGCGAAACCAAATCGATGCGGCTGGTGCTCGATGCCTTTGCAGAGCTGCATCGGAATTATCCCGGAGTGACGATTGAACTCTATACCGGTAACGCCGATGCAGTGGAGGAGCGTTTGGAGCGTGGCCTGCTCGACTTTGCGTTGTTGCTGGAGCCCGTTAACGTCGAGAAATACGAATGGATTCGTATACCCGATGCGGATCGAGTCGGTGCTGTTGTTGCCGCGAGCGGTCCATGGGGCGGCCGGGACGTGCTGACGCCTGCGGATGTGGCGAATATGCCGCTACTGGTGAGTTCGCGCACCTCGAATCGAGCGCTGGACCTAGAAGTGTGGTCGAGTGGCGTCCTTAGCGTCGATGAACTCAACATCGTGGGGCATTTCGACCTGATCGGCAACGCGTCACATCTGGTGCGTTCGGGTGCTGCGTGTGCGGTTAGCATTGGAAGCTTGCTGCAGATAGATGAAGGCAGCGATCTGCGTTTTGTCCCATTTGAGCCGCCGCTTACCATTGCGTCGTATCTGGTATGGAAAAAATATCGCCTGCGTTCCCGCGCCTGCGAAGAGTTTCTGAACCGTTTGAATAGGATGTGACAAGGGGGCAGTCCCTTTGCTGCATTGATTTGAGAGTAGATGTTGATGATTCTATCGTTGGCCCCTATGGAGGGGATTACTGGGCATGTGTTCCGTCGCGTGCATGCGGAGTGCTTTGGTGCGCTCGACTGCTACTACACGCCGTTTTTGCCGCCGCCGCGGGTGGGAAACCGCTTTGGCGGCAAGGCGTTTAAGGAGATCGATTCTGCCAATAACCAGGGGCTTAACGTGGTGCCCCAGCTGATGTCCAAGAATGCGGACGAGTTTGTGTGGGCGGCGCAGGTACTCGCCGATATGGGCTACTGCGAGGCCAACCTCAACTTGGGTTGCCCCTCGGGGACGGTTGTCGCCAAGGGCAAGGGCTCGGGTTTTCTGCGCAATCTCGATGAGCTCGAGGTGTTCTTGAGCGACGTGTGCAAACGCTCTCCGCTGCCGGTATCGGTAAAGACCAGGCTGGGACTGGAGAACGACGACGAATACGAGCGTGTGCTTGACCTCTATTGCCGCATGCCGCTGGCAGAGCTGATCGTGCATCCGCGCGTGCAAAAGGACCGCTATGCGGGTTCGCCGCGCAAAGAGTTTTACGGCGAGACGCTGGAGCGGGCGCCGTTCCCGGTGGCCTACAACGGCGACATCTTTGATCTTGAGGAGATGGATGCGCTGGTGGAGGCCTATCCCGGAACGCGTCACGTAATGTTGGGGCGCGGCTTGCTTGCGAACCCCGCGCTGGCTCGCATGGTTAAGGGCGGCCCTACTGCCACGGCTGCTGAGCTGCAGCGCTTCCACGACACGCTGTTTGCGGCATATGCGGAAGAGATTGGCGGCAATGCGGTCTTTCGCATGAAGGAGTGGTGGTTCTACGCCAAGTGCGCCTTCGCCGATCCCGCTACCGTTCACAAGATCGTGCGCAAGACCAAAAAGGTCGACGAATACCGTGCCGCCGTCGAGCGCGTCTTCCGCGAACAGCCACTTGCGCCCATAGCCCGCTTTCACGGCTAGTTAGTCATTGGGGGCGTTCTTTAACGGCTATTCATTTAAGTACGTCCCCAATGACTATGTTGGACTTTGGATGCTGACGTACATGTTTATGAGACAGTATCGTCTTTGCTATCTGACGGCTTGGACGGCAAGTGCGTCCAGCACGCGCCCTGCGTCGGCGTCAATCAGGATGCTGCGATCGGCGATTTCTGCAGGGGCGACTGCCTCGCCAAAATTGACGCATGCGTACGTTGCGCGCTCGTTTTTGGCGGTCATTTGCCAAAACGGGTACTTGATGATGACGGGCGTGTTGCCGCCTACGCCAAGCTCCAAGAACAGGATGCGCATATTGTTGTGGCGGCGCAGGAAATCTTGGTAACGGTCGGCTGCGGCATACCAGCCCTTATCCTGCACAAACGTATCGTCGGCGCGCAGGTTCATCGTGAGCGGGGAGCCACAATGGGGGCAACGGGGCACTAGCGCAGACGGAATGCGAAGGTCTTCTTGGGCGGCGACCATGTAATGTACGAGCCCTTCGTTGTCCCAAGTTTCCTGACAGCAGGGCTTGCTGCACTGGAATAGACCATAGTCACCCTGCGTGTAAAAGAGCCGCTGTTTATCGAAACCGGCGCGTTGGAAGCAATGGTCTACGTTTGTGGTCAGCACAAAGTAATCTCGGTCGCGCAGCAGGCCCAAAAGCTGTTCGTAGATGGGCTTGGGTATGGGGTCATATCGATTGCACATGATATAGCGGCTCCAAAATGCCCAGTATTCCTCGAGGGAGTCATAGGGGTAGAAACCGCCGGAGTACATGTCGGTAAAGCCGTAGCGTGCGGCGAAGTCGCCAAAGAGTTTCTCGAAGCGCTCTCCCGCGTAGGCGTAGCCAGCCGCGGTGGAAAGACCCGCGCCGGCGCCGATTATCACGGCGTCGGATGCATCGAGTGCGGCTCGGAGCTTAGCGATCTGCTTGGAGAAGGTCGCGGTAGATTGACTCGTCAGACGCGAGAAAAACATTGAAGATCACCTTAAGGTTGGGGTCGTTATGGTCTAGATGATGACGAACGGCATCGATGGCAACGCGCGCGGCGGCTTGTTGGGGATAGCCAAAGACGCCCGTCGAAATGCAGCAGAAGGCAAGCGTGTCGAGCTTTCGACGTGTCGCTTCTTCCAGGCAGCTGGTGTAGCAACGGCGTAGCAGTAATTCCTCGCGCGGGCCAGGCTTATGGCTGGGCACGATGGGACCGACGGTGTGGAAGATATGGCTGCTCGGCAGGTTAAACGCTGGCGTGACCTTAACGCGTGCGGTCGGTTCCTCGTGTCCTTGTTTGCACATGAGGCCGGCGCATATTAGGCGCAGCTGCATGCCGGCGTATGTGTGGATGGCATTGTCGATGCAGCGGTGTCCCGGCACAAAGCAGCCGAGCATTTGGCTGTTGGCGGCGTTGACGATGGCGTCGGCCTTAAGCAGCGTGATGTCGCCACGCCAGACGGCAATGCGATTGCGGTAGGGGAGCGTGCTGGCGTCGGTCGCTCCACCGCGCTCAACAAGCCGCTGCTGCAGGTAGGCATCCTGGACGTTGAGCACCTCTGTCGCGAGCGCTTCGGGCGACCGCACGTTCATAAGGGCCCTGAGTAAATCACGCTGCTCGCCGGCTCCGGCGGGAACGGCAATGCCGCGTCCGTCCGCTCGCTCGTTGAGCAATGCATTGATAAGCCGAATACGACGCTCGGCTTGATTCATGGCTGACCTCCTGTCCAATTGAGTTGGGCGTGTTTGACAGCAGTGTGCAACCCGGACCGCTTCTTCAAAAGAAGGCACAAAAAGGTAAGCGCCGTGGAGCGGTATGCCCCACGGCGCTCAATTTGCAAAAGCCCGTAGCTGCTAGGAGCTTCGTACAAGCTGCTGGTAGTCGGTGCCCCATTCCACAAGAGAATCGATGATGGGCATAAGGCTTTGACCCAGCTCGCTCAGCGCGTATTCGGTACGGATGGGCGTTTCGGGAATGACGGTGCGCGTGATAAGTCCCGCGGCATCCATTTCCTTTAGGTTTGACGAGAGCACCTTTTGACTGATGCCGGGAATAGAGCGATGTAGCGCGTTGAAGCCCAGGGGCTGCTCAATGAGCTGCTGGATGATATAGATTTTCCACTTGTTGCCAAAGAGCTGAAAACACGTAGCGACGGGGCAGGGAGGCAGTTCTTCTTTGGTGAGCATGGTAACCTCGCAATCGGGTAGGTTGCTTGCATTATCGCAGCTGCTGGCGCCCGCGGCTACAACTTACTTTTTGGTAACTGGCTAATAGATTAGTGCCTTCTTTTGGGTGGGGTGCATTCCTCGCATGATGTGCTTAGGCGCAAAAGCGTCTACGTCCGGGCGGCTTCGCCCAGCCGCCCCCAATCGAAAGGAATTGCCATGTCCGAGAATCTCGAGAACGTTGCCGCCTTCGCTTCTTGCGGTACCTCCGATCCCGCGCCCGCCTGCGGCTCCGCCGATCCCAAGGCCGCGCCGGCCTGTGGCACCGCCTGCGGCTCCGCTGATCCCGCGGCTGCTCCTGCTTGCGGCTCCGTCGATCCTGCTGCCGCTCCTGCCTGCGGCTCTGCCGATCCCAAGGCTGCTCCGGCCTGTGGTACCGCTTGCGGCGCTGCGGACGCTCAGTAAGCAATCGCTAGAAAGGGACTCGTAATGGATGCTCAGACTTGCCTCAAAAAGATGCAGCTTGCCGGGACGCTCTCGCTGGCAACTGTGGACGAAAATGGCGCGCCGCAAATTCGCTGCGTGAGCGCTGTACATTACGAGTCCCGCGCCATCTACTTCCTCACGGCGCGCGGCAAGGAGATGGCCCGCCAGCTTATGGCCGATGGGCGCGTCCAAACGCTCGTCCACACGCGGTTTAACGAAATGATCCGCATGTCCGGCGTTGCCACTCCCGCCTTGGATTCCGAGCAAGTTTACTGGCGTGACGTTATTTATGCCGAGCAGCCGTATCTTGCCAACGTTTATCCCGGTGATACGCGTGATATCAACATTATCTTTAAGGTCGAAAACATCGTGCTCGACTACTTTAAACTGGGGGTTCGTCCTATTGAGCGCGCTGTCTTTACCCTAGACGAGGACATGGCGTCCGCGCCTGTTAAGGGTTTTCGTATTGATTCCGATGCGTGTATCGGTTGCGGTACCTGTCTTGAGCACTGTCCGCAGAAGTGCATCGAGCCGGGTGACTCGTATCGCATAGAGCCTGAGCACTGCTTGCACTGTGGCGCCTGTGAAGAGAATTGCCCCGTCGGCGCCGTTGAGCGCCTGTAGCCCAATATCGTCATCAATTTGAACATCGACCAAGGGAGTCCCACGATGCAAAAGCCCGCGTTTGCCTTCCAGTGGCATATTACGGATGAATGCGATCAGCGTTGCAAACATTGCTATATCTTCGCCAACGGTGCCTGCGCTGGTTTTAAGCGCATGCCGTGGGAGCAGATGGTCGAGGTCGTCGATCAGGCCCAGGCCCTCTGCGAACGCATCGGTCGTCAGCCGTACTTTTACGTTACGGGCGGTGACCCCATACTCCATCCCGATTTTTGGCGCCTTGCCAAGCTTTTGCACGAGCGGGGTTTTATGTGGTGCGTGATGGGCAATCCGTTCCATCTGACCGACGAGGTCTGCGCCCGCATGAAAGAGTTGGGATGCCGCAAATACCAGCTCTCGCTCGATGGACTCGAGAAAACGCACGATTACTTCCGTAAGCCCGGCTCGTTTGTCGAGACCTTGCGTGCGATTGGGTGCCTTAAGCGCGCGGGTATCTGGGTTGCCGTTATGAACACGGTTTCGAGTATGAATGCCGCCGAGCTGCCGCAGCTCATTGACCTTGTGGCAAGCCTCGAAGTCGACGTGTTCGCTTTTGGACGATACTGCCCCACCTCGGGCCAAAAGCGTGATGAGTTCCATCTGGAGCCGCTGGAATATCGCGACGTGCTGCTGGCCGCGCAAGAGCGTATGGAGTTTCACCAGGCTGCGGGCTGCAAAACGTTCTTCCAGCTCAAAGATCACCTGTGGACGCTTCTTTTGTGGGAGCAGGGCAAATTCACCATCCCCATGAGCGCCAAGCCTGGCATGATCTATGACGGCTGCCATTGCGGTACGGGCCATATGACGGTGCTGCCTACGGGCGACGTCTATGCATGTCGCCGCATGGAGAGCAAGGTGGGCAACGTTGCCGAGAACACGCTCGAGGAGCTGTTCTTTTCGCCGCAGATGGAGGCAAAGCGCGACTTTAAAAAGTTAAAGAAGTGCTCCAAATGCGGGCTTTTCGGCTGGTGCCGAGGCTGCCCCGCTGTGGCGTATGGTTACACAGGCGATATGTACGAAGCCGATCCTCAGTGCTGGAAAGAGATCGAGAAATAGGGTAGTCACTGGGGACGCACTTAAATGAGTAGTCATTCAAGGGTAGTCGTTGGGGACGTTCTTAAACGGCTAGTCATTCAAGAACGTTCCCAACGGCTGTGTTGTTGAAGAACGCCCCCAACGACTATGTTGCAAAAAGCTGTACGCCAGCATCCGAAGATGTCGAAAAATGTCGACTTTGGATGCTGACGTACACGTTTGGGTTCGGCGGGGGACTAGGCAATCATTGCATCGAGCGTAATGAGCTCTCTGAGTCGCTCCGTGCGTGTTTGTCCATGACGCTTCGCCTTTGCGTCAAACGCTTCAAGAACCGATTCACCCACACGTGCCGACAAAACAACGCTTGGCTCATCGGAGATCGGCGGCCTTCCCAACTTGATGGTGCGACCCTTTGGCCACTCATCTTTTTCGTATGCCTCCGAGGCCTTTTCCAGCTCTCCGGGAGCAAACCCCATCATCTTCTCGAGCTGCTTAGCGTCCATAGCGCCTCCTATCGATCGATCCCGATTTCTCTGAGCACCTTGCGCGTAGGAGGGACAAGGGCGTGGTAAATGATGTAACCATCTCGATCGGGGCAACATCGAGCGACGAGCTCCATGAGACGACTTCTTCTATCAAGTCCAACGAGAACGTAATCGATGCCTCCATTTTCAAGATCACGCCTGAACCATGCGAAAGCGGAGTTCCAGGCGCATCTAATATCCGTCTCCGTCAGCCCGTGTTTGAGGGCATGGGGGTGGATCGCAATGAGCTCCATAAGGGCCTCTCTTTTTGTATACAGTTTTGTAGACAAAAATGCAAGCAGTTAATACTGCTAAGCAGCCTGTTTTGATTGAACTTTTCGATGTATGGTCGTCATCGGAGGTTCCAGCGCTTTTTCACTTTTCAGCTCGGAATGTGAGCGTCCGTTGAACTCCCAGAGGGGAGCGTCTTCATAGACTATTGTGAGGAGCTTGGAGACCTTGATTATCTTCGCTTGTTCGTAAAAATCGGGTCGTACGACGATCAATAAAAATTCGGCATCTTCGATTGTTTGTTGTGCTGTCGGCATGCCATCGAGACCAATAGAGCGCAAGAGCTTTGCCATGATGAAATCAAACTCGTCCTCTCTTGCGTGAAGGCTTGCGGCGCTCAGTTTGGAATCTTTCAAGATATACAGTTTGAGATATTCAACTGCCCGTGTGTAACTGGCATATCCGCAAACGACGTCCTCATAATCGAGCAGTTTAATCGAATGCTGCTTATGGCCAGCGAATATAGCCGTCTTTCTGCCCTGAACACGTCGTTCGCGCAGTGAACGCATTTCCTTGGTGTACTCGCTATGGCGTTCGTATCTTCGATAAGAATATCCGTAGTCGTCGTAGTAATAAGGGTTATCTTCGATCGTGTCGTCTAGTTCTGGCGCTATGAGGTATAGCTCTCCGTCCTTGGATAACATACAGGGGTTGTCGATGCGTCCCGATTCATCTTTGATTTTCCAAACGGTTTCATTTACTTCGAATATCGAGACTGGTTTGGGAGCGTATGAATTGTAGAGTTCAACAAACTTCTCGAGCGAAATGATTCCGCAGGCATCCGTATAAGCGCGGGCAAAGCGCCAAACTTCTTGGTTCGATTCGAGCTCGCGGAATTCCCTGTTGCTGGGAGCATCTTGCGGACTCTGGTATCTGGCGTGAAGCGCGATGTGCGATGAGGACCACCTGTTGTCGGCCGCGACGTTCATGAGCTCTAGGCGCAGGTGCTCGTTTGCGACGCGAGCGAGCGACTCATAGTGAGTTAGGTCAAGCTCTGATCGAAAAGGAGCGCCTTTGGGAACAGCGCGAGCGAGCTTAATGCAGCGTGTGAGATAGGATTGTCCTAGGCGGGGGCCATAGTGCTTGTGTAGATGAGCGCCGACGGGGGAGAGCAGTCCTTTGAGATTGGTAACGGGATATCCGGCAGTCTCTTGTTCGAGACGGCGCCCGATGAGCAATGCCCCCTCAAGCGAAGTCTCATGATCGATGCCCTTTTGATTGAGACTCTTGGCTTCAACGATTCTGCTGATATCTGAGCGGGCGCTTGAAACGGTGTCGGACGTAAAGGTGGGGATCTTTTTAGCCATAACAATGCACTCCTGTGTGACTCACGGATAACGGAAACGTTTGATTGTGAGTGCCGTTCTTTGATGGCGACGGCGAACAGGAGCGCAGCCTGTCTGAGATGGACGAGTGCGGTAACCACCGATCTTACTTACCGAGCTCGCTCCAGCGTGTCATTGGGGACCTCCGCGGGAGCTCTCGACCAGCCTCATGCCTTGAGGCGAGTATAGCATATAAGCAAACGTATGTTCTATAAACTGAGAAACTGAATTCCTACCTACTCATTTAAGTACGTCCCCAATGAGTGAAACTACTCATTTAAGTGCGTCCCCAATGAGTGCTAGAGCAGGTTCTCCTGTACCCATGCGATGATGTCACTCGATTCGTAGAGTGGTTTGCCGTCGATGAATAGGCAGGGGACCTGGCGCTTGCCGCCGACGGCGATGAGCGTCTGCTCGGCATCGGGGTCGGTCGAGATATTGCGCTCGGGGATGGCCACGCCGTTATCGGCCAGGAAGCGCTTGACCTTTATGCAATACGGGCAGCCGGTCATAACGTACAACACGAGCTCGTGATCAGTAGCCATAAGTCTCCAATCGGTTGAGGTTTCGATTGAAATACCCAAAGCCGCTGCGGTCTATGCGTGAGCCGATGACGACTCGATCGCCTGAACCAGAAACGCCGTGGCGCCGGCGCCGCAGGGCTTGTCGTAGTAGTCGATAAAGCGCTGATCGGCAAGATAGCCGTGGGCGAGGCCCAGGTATGCTTCGTCTTGGGGTTCGTGTCCCCAGTTAAGGCCAATCCATCGACGGTGCATTGCGACAAGCTTGCGCGCCTCGCTTCCATCCGGTTCGCCGTCGCCCATGGCGATCGAGAGCTGGCCCAGAATAGCGCGTTCAAGTTCCTTCATGTCGTTCCATGTCTCGGGGTCCATGTCCAGCAGTGCCTCGTTTGCTGCATCGACGGCCTCGTCGCCATAGCGCGCCCGCGCCTCGGCACCGTAGCGCTCCTCGTTTTCCTGCACGGTGCGCCAGCGCTCCAATTGCGGCAGCACGGCGCCCATGAGCGAGACGGCTTCGTCGAGCGACATACCGGTGTTTTGTGCCAGGCGCGGGGCGCAATCCTCAATCATGGCCTCCATCGTGGTCTCGTAGGTGTACTTGCCGTGGTCGTAGCACCACTTGCAGTAATGGTCGGTCGTTGCGCCGTGAGCATCGGTGCCGCAGTCGTCGGGCGTGAGTATCATGCCGCAGCTCTGGCAATAGTGCTCGGGCATTTCGAGCAGGTGGGACAGCGGTTCTCCGGTTATGGCGGCAATGAGCTTCATCATGTCGATGCCCGGCGTGACTTCGCCGCGTTCCCAACGGCTGACGGCTTGGCGTGTGACGAAGAGCTTGGCGGCGAGTTGCTCTTGGGTGAGATTGTTGTCGCGGCGGATGGCGATGAGCTTTTCTGCAAAGGCCATGACGGCTCCTTTCTGCTGTTTGTTGCTTTAAGCATACGCGGCGGCCGGCACCCTTCCAAGCAACCGTTGGTTGCACGACGGGGACCGCGGCGAAGAATTGCGCGCAACACCCCACGCCTCCATGCCGTACAATGACCGGCATGGAACCTATTGCACACATACATACCGACCTGCCGCAGAAGTTCGGCATCCCACGCAACAGCTTTTTGGCGCCCCATCTGCAGGGGCGCATTGTCTTTGAGTCGGAATTTGCCTCCAATGCAGCAGTTGAGGGCCTGGACTCCTTCTCTCACCTGTGGCTGCTCTGGCGCTTTGAAAACGGAACGCCCGGCGGCACGGCTAAGGACATAGCCGCCGATGCCAAAACGCAGGACAGGTCCGGCACCAACGCAAAATGGTCGAAAACCGTGCGCCCACCGCGTCTGGGTGGAGCCGAACGCGTGGGCGTGTTTGCCACGCGCAGTCCGTTTCGCCCTAATCCCATCGGGCTCACCTGCGTCAAGCTTGATCGTGTCGAGCTCACCGACGATGGTCCCATCATCCATGTGCTGGGGGCCGACCTGCGCGACGGTACGCCCATCTACGACATTAAGCCTTACATTCCGTTTGCGGACTGTCACCCGGATGCGACGGGCGGCTGGATTGAGGACGCGCCATGGCAAGAGCTCGATGTCGAGCTCCCGCAAGCGCTGCGGGACATGGTCCCGGACACAAAGCTCCCCGGCTTGATCGAGGTCCTTCGCCAAGATCCGCGCCGTGCGGGTAGCAAGCACGAGCCCAACCGCGTTTACCACTTGGCCTACGCCGGGCTCGACATATCGTTTACGGTCGACGGAACAAGGCTGACGGTAACCGCTATCAACGACGCGCAAGACTAATCTGCCATCCGTCCGTATCCGTCAAAAACAACGCCAAACCCCATGCCAAAACCGCCCGCGCTGGTGGACAATAACGCCTACCAAAACAATCCGCTTTGCACGGGAGCTCAGCATGAAATACGACTTTACCTCGCTTATCGACCGCCACGGTATGGACGCCATCGCCGTTGACTCCTGGGGCGAGATCCCCGGCATGGCTCCGAACGCACCCGACGAGGGCTTCGACCGCATCCCCATGTGGGTAGCGGACATGAACTTTGCCACGGTGCCCACGGTCCAGGAGTACATCATTCAGCGCGCCCAGCATCCCATGTTTGGCTATTTCAATCCGCGCGACGAGTACTTCGACCGCATCATCGAATGGCAGACCCGCCGTAATGGCGTCGAAGGCCTGCTCCCTGAGCATATCGGCTACGAAAACGGCGTACTGGGCGGTGTCGTGTCGACGTTGCGCGCATATGTCCAGCCGGGCGATGCGGTGCTGGTCCACAGTCCCACCTACATCGGCTTTACCAAGTCCATCGAGGCCGCGGGCTATCGCATTGTCCACAGCCCGCTTAAACTCGACGACCAGGGCGTGTGGCGCATGGACTTTGAGGACATGGAGCGCAAGCTCGCACAAAACCATATCCATGCCGCCGTGTTCTGCTCGCCGCACAATCCCTGCGGCCGCGTATGGGAGCGCGACGAGATCGAGCGCGCCATGGACATCTATCGTCAGCACGATTGCGTGGTGATCTCGGATGAGATTTGGTCCGATATCATCCTGCCGGGCCACAAGCATATCCCGACGCAGTCGGTGAGCGAGGACGCCCACATGCGCACGGTTGCCCTCTACGCGCCCAGCAAGACGTTTAACCTGGCGGGCCTGGTCGGCAGCTACCACATCATCTATAACGAGACGCTGCGCGACCGCGTGTGCGCCGTGTCCGACAAGACCCACTACAACGAGATGAACGTCATCTCCATGCATGCGCTTATCGGTGCCTACCAGCAGCAGGGCTACGAGTGGCTCGATGAGCTCAATGAGGTCATCGAGGGCAACGTCGACTACTTCTGCAATTACGTGGACAAGCATTTTGCGGGCGTGTCCTATTCGCGTCCGCAGGGCACCTACATGGTGTTTCTGGACTGCACCGAGTGGTGCCGCGAGCATGGCCGCGATATTCAGTGGCTGCTCGACGAGGGGGCGCGCGTGGGCGTGGGGTATCAGGACGGCCGCCCGTTCCACGGGCCCTGCCACATTCGCGTGAATCTGGCGCTGCCGCTTTCGCGCGTAAGGGAGGCGTGCGACCGCCTGGACCGCTACGTTTTTGGGGTATAGGGGGCGCTCGATTCGAGTGCTGCCCCATGCGCCCACGCCGTCAAAATGCGTGGGCGCATGGGGCGCAGAGGGTAGCGAGCGCGTTTTTCGCATTCGCTACTTTTCCTGAATCTGCTTGCCGCAAAGATGCTCAATCGAAATCTCGTAGAGTTGGACGCCCTTGATGTCTTTGGCGATTTCCTCTTCAACTTCTTCGGCAGAGGGGTAGTACTTAAGCGCGAGCTGGCGGACTTTGTCCTCGATAAACGCAGGTGTCTCATCTACCAGACGGCAACGACCAAAGACCACGGTGCTCATAACATAGGGAGCCCAGTCATCGTCCTTGTACCACTCGTTGCCGTAAACGGTAAAGCAGACTTTATCATCACGCCTGAGTGAATCGACCTTGTGGCCAGCCTTGGCACCATGGAAATAAATCTTGTCGTGCTCGGCGTCAAAGAAGTAGTTGACGGGAATGGCATACGGGTAGCCACCATCGCCGTTGACGGCAAAGACACCGCGCTTGCAGATAGCGAGCAACTCGCGCGCTTCCTCGTCAGTGATGGCGCGTTTCTTTCGACGTAAGGGCCTAAACATCGTTGGCTTCCTTTCTAACTGTGCATGGTGGGTGGGCACAAACTATAGCGAAACAGTTCCGTTTTTCTTGATGCGGGCGAGGATGTTTTTGAGCTTGTTAAAGTCGAGCGGTTTGGGCAGATGGGCGTTCATGCCGGCATCGTGTGCCGCCTTGGCGTCCTCGGCAAAGGCATTGGCGGTGAGCGCGATGATGGGGATGTCGGCTGCATCGGCCTTCTCGCTCAGACGAATCGCGCGAGTTGCCTCGTAGCCATCCATACCCGGCATCATGATGTCCATCAGGATCGCATCGAAGCTGCCGGCGGGACGACTAGTGTATAGTTCGACCGCTTCTTTGCCGTCGGCGGCGCGAGTTACGACGATGCCTTCGCTTTCGAGCAGGGCCTGGGCAATTTCGGCATTGAGCTCGTTGTCTTCGGCCAAAAGAACGTTCATGCCGGCAAGCGAGCAGCTGAACGCCTGCTCGTCCGCACCTTCTCTTGCCTGAGGGTTCTTGTCGATATCGAGCGGAATCTGGACGTTGAACGTACTTCCCATGCCGACCTCGCTCGAAATCTCAATCGTGCCGCCCATCATGTCTATGAGCGATTTGACGATCGGCATGCCCATGCCAGTTCCCTGAAATTTACTGCGGGCATCGTTGCCCTCTTGGGCAAACGGTTCGTAGATGTGCTTTAGAAACTCGGGCGACATGCCGATGCCGGTGTCCGAGACGCTAAAGCAAAACACGGCGTGCTCGTCGTCGACCGGCTTGATGGTCGATGAGAACGTGACGGTGCCTCCGTGCTTGTTGTACTTGATGCTGTTGTCGAGCAGGTTGACAAGGATCTGCCGAATATGGGTGGGGCTGCCGATCATATATTGGTCGACAGCGTAGGGCTCGCTGGTGTCGAGCATGGTTATGCCGCGGTCCGATGCGCGGAGCTTGCACAGTACGAGCGCATTGTCGCACAGCTCTTTAAGGTTGAATGATTCGTGCTCGAGCGTCACTTTGCGCTCCTCGATCCTGCCCATCTCGAGGATGTCGTTAATCAGTGACAGCAGGTGATTGGCGGCAACGCGCGCCTTGGCGCGGCTTTCGCGGGCGACCTGCATGTCGCCTTCTCTCAATTCCTCAATTTCGATAAGGCCCAGGATGCCGTTGAGCGGCGTGCGGATGTCGTGGCTCATGCGCGTGAGGAAAGCGGTTTTGGCGGCGTTGGCGGCATCGGCTTTCTGCCGTTCCTCCTGTGCGCGGTAAAGCGACCAGACAAGGATGACGATGCCGGTGAGCAAAATGCAGATGACGACTGCCGCAATGACGATGCGGTTGCGGTAGAGAAGTCGGAACGCATCCGATTCTTGCGCCGAGTACGATGTGGGGAAATAGCTGTTTGCAGAGAGCGATTCACCTGCATTGACGATGCCCTTATTGATGATTCCCAGCAGCTCGGGCTTGCCGCGCGAAATTAAACACGATAGTTGTGCCGTGTTGGTGAGTTCCTGTGTTTCGAAATCCTCGATGTCGTAGATGTCGCGGAGAGTTTCCAGGCGCGTGCTGGGGACAATGATGCAACGTGCCTTCCCCTCATCGAGGGCTTTGAGCACCTCGCCGTCATTCGAATACTCGGTTACCGTTGCGTTCGGAAAGAGACTTTCGAGCTCAAAACGGTTAACGATTGTGCTCTTTGTACAAGCGATGTTCTTAAGGTCGCTGTTCAGGTTTTTGCCATTGTGAATGGCGGTCAGCGAAACCGTTCCCATCGAGTTTGACTGGATGACCCCTGTCTGCTCGGCGAGCCAGTAGTCGCGAAACAACGGCAGGGCGACATCGATGGTTCCGTTGGAAAGGGCTTTGATCATTTGCTTGTTGTTCGAGAGTGCGATTGTTTTGACCGTAATGTCAAACTTGTCGTGCAACGTCGTTGCAAGCGAGGCGAGCGACCCTTCCATCTCGCCGTCGTCATTTTGCGTACAGTAGGGAAGTTGGTTTTTAAGATAGCCGAGCGTGATGGTATTGCCGTTTTCTTTGAGCCAGGTGGTCTCGGTGCCGGTGAGCGATGACGAGCCACTGTTTTGGGTCGAGTAACTCGTTTTGACTTCCTCGTTATAGCGCGGGTTATCGCGGGCGATGGTCGTCATGGCGGCGTTGATGTCGTTCATCAGGTCAGGGCGGCTTTTGGGAACGGCAAAATAGTAGTCGCTCGAGCCTACGTAGAACATGGGTGACGCATCGGGCGACGAAATGGTGTCGTTCATGATGACGGCGTCGACCTCGCCGTCTGCAAGCGCCTCAAAGAGGGCGCTGCCGGTGTCGATTTCTTTATAGGTGCAGGTAACGTCTTCGTTGGCGAGCCACTGCTGGCCGACGATAGTTTGCATAACGCCAGAGTTGCAGCCGATGGTGAGGCCTTGGAGCGCCTGAGGGTCACCCTTGGCTAGATCGTCGCGGTCGGGCCTGGCGTAGATATAGTAGCGCTCGGTGCCCTCGGGATTTGAGGAAAAGAGCAGCTTCTGCTCGCGTTCTGCCGAATACGAGATGTTGGGCATGAGGTCGATTTCGCCTGCCTCGAGCATGTCCATAAGCTCGGAGAAGGTGCCGCTAACGTATTCGTATTGCCAGCCCTTTGTGTAATACGAGAGGGTCTGGAGGTACTCGTAGCCCCATCCCGAGAGGCGCTCGCCCGGCGTGCCTTCCTGGAAGCCTTTGTTGTTGACGAGCCAGCCAACGCGGACCGTCTTGACCTGGTGGTCGGAGTCGGCGGCAAAGGCGGGGGCAGGCATGACGGCGCTCAGTACGGTGAGTACGGCAACCGCGACGGCTAGGGTGCGATATAGAGCCAAACGAAGGATGGCGGAAGGTTTCACATGTAATCCTATCGAGTCGAGACAGTATCACATAAGGATACCAGCTCAACCTGCCCACTCAGCCACCGCACCGCTAAACGGTCAGGTAGTCATTGGGGACGTTCTTGTTTGACTAGTCATTTAAGAACGTCCCCAATGACTAGTTCCGTTTGCGGGGGAGGCGTGGGACAATACCGAGCGAATGTGATTGGGCGTCTGGGAAAAGAGGTCGCGATGAACAAGTTGAGGACGCTTGCTGACGTGTTGCGCCAGGCTGGCTTTGCGCGCATCACGGGCCTGTTTCTCGTCTTCTATCTGCTGTGCTCGACGGCCGTCTGGCTGTCCGAGCCCACGACCCTCACGTTTGGCGACGGCCTCTGGTTTAGCTTTGAGACCGTATCGACGATCGGCTTCGGTGATATCCCGGCCGAGACGCCGGTTGCCCGCGCTATCACCGTCGTTTTGAGCGTCATCAGCATCTTCTACATCGCCATGCTCACGGGCGTGGCGGTGAACTACTGCAACACGCTCATCAAGATGCGTCAAAAGGACACCATGGCGCGCTTTATGGACGATCTAGAGCATTTGGAAGAGCTCGATCGTGACGAGCTCGCCGACCTGTCGCGCCGTGTGCGCGAATATCGCCGACGCCAACGCTAGAACGGGCGACGCGCGTCACGACGAGGGGGACTGAATATGAATATCACGGTATACCTGGGCGCGAGCGTCGGCAACGACCCGGCGTTTCTGCCTGCAGTGCGAGAGCTCGGCACGTGGATTGGCTCCAACGGCCACGCGCTGGTATACGGCGGCTCCAAGTCGGGCCTGATGGGCGCGCTTGCCGATAGCGTGCTCAATGCTGGCGGGCATGTGACGGGCGTTGAGCCGAGCTTTTTTATCGAGGCAGAGTTTCAACACGACGGTATTGACGATCTCATCGTGACGAGTGACATGGCCGAGCGTAAGGCCAAGATGATCGAGCTCGGCGACGCGTTCATCGCCTTCCCGGGCGGTACGGGCACGCTCGAGGAGATTGCCGAGGTCATGTCCGCCGTGTCGTTGGGGCATCTCGATGCGCCGTGCATCCTGTACAACCTCGGGGGCTACTACAACGATCTTAAGTCGCTGCTCGGGCGCATGATCGACAAGGGCCTATCGAGCCCGCAGCGCCAGACCGGCATCTACTTTGCCGACGACCTGCGTCAAATCGCATCGATTATCGGCGCCTAAGCCTTAGGCTCATCGCTCGTGCGGCACCCAACGGCACCGTTCGCGGCGTAGATGGTTAGCCCGCCCGAGGCCTGCTCGTCCTACAATAAAACGTATCTTTGTCGATTTGACCACGGGAGGTCCCGATGGATACCCTTGCAAAACCCAAAAACCGTGCGCTGTTCTTAGTGAGCGTGGCTGCGACCGGTGCGTTTGCGGGCACCGCGGTCTGGCTGTTCTTCTTTGCGATGGAGCGCGGTATCGACTATCTATGGACCGAGATCCCGCATATGCTGGGCGTCGCTTCACCCGAGCTCGCGAGCGGCCCGTTCGGGTTTTTGCCGTATCCGTTTTTCGTCTGCCTGCTGGGCGGCCTGCTGATCGGCCTGTACGAAAAGATGACGGGCACCAAGACCGATGACCTCAACCAGGTAATGGCCAAGGTTAAGCAAGACGGTCGCTATCCGTACGACAACCTGGGCAAGCTTTCGCTCGCGGCGTTGCTGCCGCTGCTGTTTGGCGGAAGCATTGGACCGGAGGCCGGCCTGACCGGCGTTATCGCGGGTCTGTGCAGCTGGGTCGGCGACCGCATGCGTCGCTTTGGTGCCGAGTTTAGGCAGCTCACGCTGCTGGGTACCCAGGCCGCCCTGACGGCGCTCTTTACCGCGCCCGTCTTTGGTTTTGTGGCGCCGCTCGCCGGTAGCGCCGATGGCCAGGGCGCCAACGAAGACGAGGATTCCGCCTCCGACGAGATCACCATCAAGCTGCCCAAGGCGCAAAAGACCGTGGTCTACGGCATCGCGATTGCCGGCGGCCTGGGCACCTATCTGCTGCTCGGACAGCTTATGGGCGGCGGTATGGGTATGCCGAGGTTCGAGGCTGCCCAGGTGGGCAACCTTGAGCTTGTCTGGCTTATTCCCCTGGCACTCATCGGTACGGTCTGCGGCTGGCTGTACTTTGTCTCGGAGCACGCGAGCGAGGCGTTGGCCCACACCATAGGGGAGCGCCCTGTCGTCAAGGCCATGCTAGCCGGTCTGGCGCTCGCCATCTGTGGCACGGTCCTGCCCTACACCATGTTTGCCGGCGAGACCCAAGCCGACGTGCTCATGGAGACCTATCTGACCATTCCCGCCGGCGTGCTTATCGCGACCGGTCTTGTTAAGGCCATGCTGACGCCCGCCCTCATCAACCTTGGTTGGCGTGGCGGCCACTTCTTCCCGGTTATCTTCTCGGGTGTGAGCCTGGGCTATGGTCTTGCCATCCTCACCGGCGCCGATCCGGTCTTTTGCGTCGCCGTCTGCACCGCCTCGACGATGGGCGCCGTTATGCGTCAGCCGGTCATGGTTGTGGGCCTGCTGCTCATGTGCTTCCCGCTCAAGGGTATCGTCTGCATGATCATCGCCGCCGTCATCGCGGCGGGCATTCCGCTGCCCAAGCCGCTGCGCAAGTAGTACGGTGGCACACGCCGGGGACATGCCGTTTGTCATGGATTTGCGGATGGGCGATTGCGACCGATTGTGGCCTACGTGGGTCAAGTTTCGTGTGGCTACAAATCGCGTGCTCGATAGACCTTGGTGCTGACGGTGCAGCTGATTGCACATAGCGCGAGGGCCAGTACGGCAATTCCTGCGCACAGGCAGCCGAGGACGGCAGGATTGGGATTCGCCCCAGCAATCGACATGAGCCAGTTGCTGATGGGGTTGGAGGAGCTCAGCGTGGCCATGGCAAGGCATCCGAGCAGGGCAAACAGGCCGACGGAAAGGCGCAGCGCCTCCATGTGTCCAAATCGAAAGAACAGCGGCTGTGCCAGAAACACCATCATGAGGGAGATGAGCATCGATGCGGCGGAGGCTATTGTGGTCTCAAAGACGATCTGTCCCGTCGAGGGCATGCCCGTGTGATCGAAGAACGGAAGAGTGATGGTGCTCAAAAGCACGGTCGCACACGCCATGATGGCCGAGAAGGCAACAATGCAGAGGTAACGTGCGCAGATGATGTCTTTGCGCGAGAGGGGCAGCGTTGCCCGATAGCGCTCCCATCCGTTTTGATTGTCGTAGCCGGCCAGCGAGTTCATGACCACGATGGGCGACATGGCACTGACCGCGCAGGCGCCGGCGCTCATACTGGCATCGCCATCCGATGCGTTGGCGAGGGTCAGTACGACGAAGATGAACAGGCCGACGCCCGCGATGCTCGGGACAAGTGTGCGGACGATGGCGAGCTCAGACATAAAGGCGCGTTTCATTTCGAAGCCCCTTTCAGTATGAGGCGAAGATAGTCATCAATGGTTGCCCGGTCGCAGGGAATCTCGGGGAAGGCCTCGAGCGCCTCGCGACGGTTGGGTACGAGCACGTCCACGCTATAGGCGTGGTGGGCGGCGCGGGCACCTTCGACGCAAGCCATAAGCTCTGCGGCCTGTGCTTGGGTGCAGTGGGCGATGCCGGCTCGGTCGGTAATGTCCTCGCGCGGCAGGTCAAACACAATCGAGCCGTTATCGATGCAGATGACGCGGTCGGCAGTGCGATCGAGGTCGGATGTAATGTGGCTCGAGAGCAGCACGCTGTGCTGGCCGTCGGCGACAAAGGCAAGCAACTCGTCGAGCAGTTCCTCGCGCGCCATGGGATCGAGGCCCGCGGTGGCTTCGTCCAAAACGAGCAGCTTGGCATTGTGGCTGAGCGCACAGGCGAGCTGCAGCTTCATGCCCATGCCGCGGGAGAGGTCCTTGACCTTCGTCTTGGGATCGAGGCCAAATCGGTCGATGAATCCGGCGAACGTTTCGCAGCTCCACGTGGGGTATGCCGGGCCTACGAGCTTCTCGACCTGGCCCACCTTGAGCGTGGAGGGGAAGGGACACGTGTCCAGGACAAGCCCGATGCGGGAGCGCAGGTGGCGCTGCGTCTCGTCGGGCGCGTTGGCGTCGCAGCGCTGTCCAAGCAGATGCACCTCGCCGGCATCGGGCTTTATAAGCCCAAGCGCGGCGCGAATGGTCGTCGTCTTGCCGGCGCCATTTGCGCCCACAAAGCCAACGATCTGGCCGGGCTCCACGGCAAGCGTGACGTCGCGCAGTGAAAAGCGGTCGCTCACGCGGCGCGATACACCTTTGAGTTCTAGCAACTTTTGCATGGTATAGCCTTTCTTGCAGATGGCTACTGCATGGTTTCGGGGGCTACGAGGTCGAGCATCTCGTGCAGCTTGTCGCGCGTGACGCCCAAGGCTTCGGCTTGGCTCGCCGCTTTCGCAAGCAGCTCTTCGATATGGCAGAGCTGATTTTCGCGCAAGAGTTCTTGGTTGCCCTCGGCGACAAAACAGCCCTTGCCCTGCACGGTGCAGATAAAGCCGAGTTGCTCCAGGTCGGCGTAGGCGCGCTTGGTGGTGATGACACTCACGCCAAGATCGCTCGCGAGTGCACGGATGCTGGGGAGTTTGGCTCCCGAAGCGAGCGCGCCCGAAAGGATCTGAGCTTTGACTTGCGAGGCTATTTGCTCGTAGATGGGCTTGTCGCTCGAATTGGATAGGATGATGTCCACAGCGGCTCCTTAGCTGTTGGGCTACACGTGTATATAACCGGTAAGCACAGTATATATACACTATGTACAGTTACGCAAGAGACAAATTCGGATTGGGCCGGCTACCCAGGCCCCAACTGATGAATTTGTCCTGATAGGCGCCCTAGAGCGGGATTTCGCGGCTACAATAGTGCGGTTACATCGACGTAATGCACTCAATGCAAGAAAGGATCCGCATGGCAAGCCTGTCGGATGAAATCTCGTCGCGCCGCACATTCGCGATCATCAGCCACCCGGACGCCGGTAAGACCACGCTTACCGAGAAGCTGCTGCTCTATACCGGCAGCATCCAGACTGCCGGTTCGGTCAAGGGCAAGAGCTCGGCCAAGCACGCCGTCTCGGACTGGATGGACATCGAGAAGGAGCGCGGCATTTCCGTTACCTCCTCGGTGCTGCAGTTCACCTATAATGGCGCCTGCGTCAACATCCTCGATACCCCCGGCCACCAGGACTTCTCGGAGGATACCTACCGTACCCTTATGGCCGCCGACGCCGCAGTCATGGTCATCGACGGCGCTAAGGGCGTCGAGGCCCAGACCAAAAAGCTCTTTAAGGTCTGTACGCTGCGCCACATTCCCATCTTCACCTTTGTGAATAAGCTCGACCACGAGGCTCGCGATCCGTTTGAGCTCATGGAAGAGATCGAGAACGTCCTGGGTATCAATACGTATCCCATGAACTGGCCGATCGGCAGTGGTCGCAACTTCCGCGGCGTGTTCGACCGTCAGACCCGTCGCGTCATTGCCTTTGAGGGCGACGGTCACGCCAACGCCACCAAGAAGGTCGCCGAGGTCGAGGCCGAGCTGGGCGATCCTTCCATGGACGAGCTCATCGGCGAGGAGAACCACAAGAACCTGATGGACGACATCGAGCTGCTCGATGGCGCCGGCGACGAGCTCGACTTGGATGCTGTGGCCTGCGGCAAGCTGAGCCCGGCGTTCTTTGGCTCGGCGCTCACCAACTTTGGTGTGGAGCCCTTCCTCAAGGAGTTCCTGCGCCTGGCCCCGACGCCGCGCGCCTATACCGATACGCTCACCAGTGAGCCGGTCGATCCCTGCCGCGACGACTTTAGCGGCTTTGTGTTTAAGATCCAGGCCAATATGGACAAGAACCACCGAGACCGTATCGCCTTTGTGCGCATTTGCTCGGGCAAGTTCGAGCGTGGCATGGACGCCTTCCACGTGCAGGGCAACCGTAAACTCAAGCTTGCAACGGGCACGTCGATGATGGCCGATGACCGCGCCATCGTGGACGAGGCGTACGCGGGCGATATCGTGGGCCTGTTCGACCCGGGTATCTTTAGCATCGGCGACACCGTGTGCTCCGGCAAGCGCCACGTGCAGTATCCGCAGATCCCGACGTTTGCCCCCGAGATGTTCGCTCGCATTACGCAGGTCGACACGCTCAAGCGCAAGCAGTTCGTCAAGGGTATGGAGGAGCTTGCCCAGGAGGGTGCCATCCAGATCTTCCGCGAGCTGGGTGCCGGCATGGAGAGCGTTATCGTGGGCGTGGTCGGTGTGCTGCAGTTTGAGGTACTCGAGCGCCGCCTCAAGGCCGAGTATCGTGTTGAGGTCCGTCGCCAGCCGCTGCCCTATACGGACATCCGCTGGATTCAGAACGACCCCGATACCATTGATATCCCGGGCCTTTCGCTCACGCGTGACACGCTGCGCGTCGAGGACATGCGCGGCGGTAAGCTGCTGCTGTTCACGAGCCCGTGGAACGTGGATTGGGCAACCGATCACAACCCCGATCTTATCCTGTCGGAGTTTGGCAACGTAGCCTTTTAATGCATCGGCGCGGTGGCCCTGTGGGGCTGCCGCGCCGTTTGCTTGCCTGATGCCGTGTGAGCGGCTATTATACCCATCGTCGTCTCAAGACCGTGACGTCCGAGCAGTTCGGGTCCGATATCCTGCTCGTTAAACCTAAAACCAAAGGAGTACATAATGATCAAGAAGGTCATGGAGGACTACAAGGTCCTGTTGCGGAGCATTCCCGCGGCAACGGTTTCGCTGTTTTTCGTGAGTGTCATCATGATGAACCTGCTGGCCAACAAAGAGCTTATCAGCCTGCCGTATCTGGCACTCGATTGCGGCTTTGTGGTGAGCTGGGTTTCGTTTTTGTGCCAGGACATGATCTGCAAGCGCTTTGGCGCCAAGGCATCCATCAAAATCTCTATCCTCGCGCTGCTGGTCAATCTGGCCGTGAGTCTGTGCTTTTGGGCATGCTCGCTCACGCCCGGCATGTGGGGCGCCTACTACGACACGGGTATGATCGAGGTCAACACCGCCCTTAACGCCACCATCGGCGGCACCTGGTACGTGGTGCTGGGCTCTTCGCTGGCAATGCTCGTTTCTGCCGTGGTTAACTCCACACTCAACCAGTCGCTCGGTCGTATGCTCAAAAAGAATAACTTTGCGAGCTTTGCCTTCCGCTCTTATGTGTCCACGGGTGTTGGCCAGTTTATCGACAACTTGGTCTTTGCCATTGTGGTGAGCCACACGTTCTTTGGCTGGACCTGGGTGCAGGTCCTTATGTGCTCGCTGACCGGCGCTGTTGCCGAGCTGCTGTGCGAGGTCTTCCTGAGCCCCGTGGGCTACAAGGTCGTGCGTGGCTGGGAGCGTGAGAATGTGGGCGCCGAGTACCTCGAGCGCCACGCAACCGCCTAAGGGGCAAGTATGCGGGTTTTGATCACGGGCGCTTCGGGCGGTATCGGAGCCGCGTGCGTGCAGCGCTTTTTGGACGAGGGCCACGAGGTCGTGGGCTTTGACCTGCTGCCGACGGCGGTCGAGCACGAGCGCTACCGCCATCTGATCGTTGATGTACGCGAGCCTAACTCGTTTCCAGGCGACCTTGAGCCTCAGGTAATCGTGAACGTTGCCGGTGTACAGGATTCGGCCGATGACATTGCCGCCAACCTGCGTGGCACCATCAACGTGACCGAGCGCTACGCCTTTGTGGGAGAGGGGCTTGCCGCCAAGCCAGCGCCTGCTATCCAATCCGTGGTCAATGTGGGGTCGGCGAGCGGACATACGGGATCGGAGTTTCCCGCCTATGCTGCCAGCAAGGGTGGCGTTATTGCCTACACCAAGAACCTTGCAAACCGCCTGGCGCCGCAGGCCATCGCCAACAGCGTGGACCCGGGCGGCGTTATCACGCCGCTCAACCGTTGCGTGATGGAAGACGAGCGCCTGTGGAACCAGATTATGGAGCTCACGCCGCTTAAGCGCTGGGCCACCGCCCAAGAGATCGCCGAGTGGATCTACTTTGTGGGCGTGACCAACCGGTTTATGACCGGGCAGAGCCTGCTGATCGATGGCGGCGAGGCCGGCCGTACACAATTTATTTGGCCCGAATAGGAAACGCGCCCGATGGAAAGCCGTCGGGCGCGTTTTTTATGTATCGATTTTTAGCCGAGGCAAGTCCAGTTGACGGGGGTCGAGCCGTGCTGTTCGAGTAGCCGATTGGCTGCCGAGAAGGGGCGCGACCCCATAAAAGCGGGGAGTTCTGCCGTGGCACGGTTGGCCGAAAGTGGCGAGGGATGCGTGGAGGCCAGACAGAACTTGCCGCTTGCCTTGCCCGCGCCGGTCGCGGCGAGCTTGCCCTCAACCATCTGCTGGGCAAAGCGGCCCCATGCCAAAAAGACTACCGGCTGGGGCAGCTGACAGCAGCGTTCGATAACGTAGTCGGTGAGCGCGCTCCAGCCCAGCTTGGCGTGCGAGTTCGCGGCATGCTCGCGCACTGTGAGCGTAGTGTTGAGGAGCAATACGCCCTGCTGTGCCCATGGCGTTAGATCTCCCGTGGCGGGAACGGGGCAGCCCAGGTCGGCATTGAGCTCCTTATAGATGTTGCGCAGGCTCGGCGGCAGCTTGGTTTGCGTCGCGGGGACCGAGAACGAAAGCCCCATGGCCTGGTTGGGTCCGTGATAGGGGTCTTGACCCAAGATGACAACTTTGGCTTGGTCTGCCGGCGTGTAGACGAGGGCATTGAGGATGTCGTCTTGTGCCGGGTAGATGGTTTGCTCGGCACGCAAAAGGGCGATGCGCTCGAGCAGCTGGTTCGTAGTGTCACGTACCGGCTGCGGCGCATCGCCCAACCAAGTTGCTATGTTGCGGTTGCGGGTCGCGGTGTCCATGCGGCTCCTTTATGGCAGATGCTCTGTTGGCATCTATTGTAAAGGCACACCGGTTGCCTTTATGCCGCGGCTGCATGAAGAGTGGGGTCTACGAGACGCGCTCGGGCGCTCCTGCCATGCGAGCCTGTTCATGTGCGCGAAGGCGCGGAAGCTCGACGGTTGCCACCATAACGCCAGTGAGGATAAGGGCGGCGCCAAAGAAGGCGATGGGGCTTAAGACCTCGCCGACCAGGAAGAACGAGAAGACGGCAGAGCAGACCGGCTCGAGCGAGAAGGCGAAGCCGGTGGTCTCGGCAGGTACGTGGGGCTGGACGAGCGTCTGGGTGATAAAGCCGTAGGCAGAGCAGATGAGTGCGAGCGCAACGACAACGACGATCTCGTTGGGCGTGCTGGGGAGCGTGAAACCGCCAAAGGTGCATGCGGCGATGCCCGAGAACAGGCCACCGAAGCCCAGCTGCCAAACACCCAGGGCCAGCGGGTCGACATCTTCGACAAAGCGCTTGGCGATGATAATGTGGCCGGCATAGATAAAGGCCGAGAGCAGCATGACCATCGCGCCGGGATTCAGGCTGGTAAAGTCGGCGCCCGAGAGCAGCAGCATACCGCAGGTGACGATGGCGGTTCCGATGAGCACCTTGCGCTCGGGGGCGCGACGCAGCAGGGCCGCGTTGGCAAACGGCACGATCACGACCGTCAGGCTCTGCAAAAAGCCGGCGGTGGAGGCGGAGGTGAGGCTGGAGCCCAGACACATGCAGGTGATTTCGGTTGCCATGATGGCGCCGATGATGGCGGCGCGGACCATCAGGTCACGGTTGATGCGCACCGCGTGCTTGTGGAAGAGCAGCAGGCAGGCCACAAAGGCGATGATGCAGCGCAGCGCAACAATGCTCGTGGCGTTCATGCTGTCCATGCCGATCTTCATGAGGGGGTACGAAAAGCCCCATGCGACGGGAACGGAAAATGAGAGCGCGATTGCTTTTTTGCGATTCATGGGACTCCTTTTGTTACAGAACGGTTTCGCAAAAAGGATTCTGCTCCCAGATATGGATGTAGTAAAGCGAATGTATCTTCAGTATGATTAAGAAATACTAATGCTACTAGAAAAAGCGCTGGCAAAACGTTTTACGGCTACATCGACGTGGAGGCACGATGGCATCGCGGTATCAGATTGTTTGTATGGTGGTCGATCGCGGCAGCCTGAAGGGTGCAGCCGATGAGCTGGGCTATACGCAAAGCGCGGTGAGCCAGGCCGTCAAGGCGCTCGAGCGTGAGCTGGGTACCACGCTTATCGAGCGCGGCAAACAGGGTGTCTCGCTTACACGCGACGGTAAACAGTATCTGCCGTATCTGCGCCAGATCGTAACTGCCGAGGCCGAGCTCGAGGGCAAGCGCCAGGAGTTGCTGGGACTCTCCTCGACCGATATTCGTATTGCGACGTTTACCAACGTGAGCCGTACCGTGTTGCCGCGCGTGATCCGCGACTTTGGGGCCCTGCACCCGGGCGTGCACTTTACCCTCAAGCAGGGCGATTACACGCGCAACGCCCAGTGGGTGCACGATGGCGTGGTTGACTTTTGCTTTACGGCGCGCGGATTTACCGCGGGGCTCCAGAAGCGCGTGGTCTATCACGACGAGTTGGTGGCGCTGCTGCCGACCGCGCATCCGCTGACGGCAAAGGAAAAGGTGACGCTCGCCGACCTGGCGTCCGAGCCGTTTGTGCTGCTGGATGAGGGCGAACAGAGTCTGGTGCTCGATGCCTTTGCCGCGCACGGGCTGTCGCCGCATGTGACGAGTGAGGTCACCGATGACTACACCATTATGGCGATGGTGGAGGAAGGCCTTGGCGTGAGCATGCTCTACCGTCGTACGGTCGAGGGCATGAAGGCCGATATCTGCGTGCGCCCCATCGTGCACGCTCCCTCGCGTGATGTGGTGGCGGCTTGGCGCAGCTGGGACACCATGCCTATCGCCACGAGGCGCTTTATCGATTATATGAGCTCGCATATCGTGAGCTAGTTGCCGATGCGTCACCTTGTTGGATGTGTCTAGCGCGTCCCGGTCTTGGCTTGCGTCAGACGGTAGGTGCGTGCCGGGTGACAGAGCAATACCGCCACGACCATAAAGAACGCCGTGGTGCCCAGGCTGATGGGGTAGACCATCATGATGTTCGCAAAGGTGCGGAAGTTCGGGAACACGCAGAACACCCAGTAGAAGCGAATACCGCAGACGCAGATCATGGTGATGAGGGCTGGCATGAGCGAGATGCCAAAGCCGCGCAGGTAACCGGACATGTTCTCGTAGAACATGCTAAAGGCGTATGCCGGGAAGATCGAGCACACGCGGATATAGCCGATCGAGACGATGTTGGGATCGCTGTTGAACAGCGCCAGGATCTCGCGTCCCAGACCGACGATGATGACGATGGTGGTGAGGGCAACGATGCCGCCTTCAACCAGGCAGACCTTGAGCGTCTTGGTGCAACGGTCGATCTGGCGAGCGCCGTGGTTTTGTCCCACAAAGGTGGTGCAGGCCTGGCTAAAGCTGTTGAGCAGGTTGTAGCACACATACTCTAGGCTCATGGCGGCACTGGATGCCGCCATGACCTCGGTGCCCAAGCTGTTGATGGCGGACTGGATGATGATGTTGGCGACGGCAAAGACAGCGCTTTGGATGCCGGCGGGCAGCCCGATCTTGACGATGCGCTTGAGGGCGACGGGGTCTAAGCCTAAGTCGCGCGGGGTGACGCGGACGACGGAGTCGGTCTTGAACAGGTGGACAAAGAGCGTGCCGGCGCTGACGGTGTAGGCGATGGCGGTGGCGATGGCGACGCCCGCGACGCCCCAGTGGAGTACGGGGACAAAGATGAGGTCCAGGCCAATGTTGAGGACGGTTGACACGGCAAGCGCCTGCAGCGGCATGCGGGTGATGCCGACGGAGCGGAAGATCGCGGCCTCAAAGTTGTAGAGCAAGATCGAGGGCATGCTGAGCAAAAAGACGCGTAGGTAGAGCGAAGCGAGCGGCATGGTTTCGGCGGGAACGTTGAGCGCGGCGAGCATGGGCTCGGCAAAGATCTCGCCCAGCGCGATGACGACAAAGCCCACGAGTGCCATAAGAATCGAGGTATGGACAGCGCGCTTGACCATGTTCTGGTCGTTGCGGCCGATGGCGTTGGCGATGACCACATTGGATCCGAGCGACAGGCCGATAAACAGGTTGATCATAAGGCTGGTGAGCGGAACGTTGGAGCCGACTGCCGCCATGGCGAGGGTTCCCTGGTCGCCCGAGAAGTTACCGATGATGACCGTGGCGATGAGGTTCGACAGCTGCTCTAGGATGCTCGTGGCAGCGACGGGGAAGGCGAACAGGGGGATATTGCGCCACAGCGAGCCGGTAGTCATGTCAATGTGCTTAGATGCGGTATCAGCCATACGCTCTCAATCTCTAATATGCTTTTCCGTGCTTATTTGCGCAGATGATGATACTCCTAATCGACTAGTCATTTAAGAACGTCCCCAATGACTAGGTGGGGGAGGCGTGCGACAATGGTGGGCGTTGTGTTGTCCGCGCTAAGGAGTTGCCATGTTGTTGTGTCCCGTTTGCCATGAGCCGTTGGTGGACGACGAGCGCGGTGCCGCATGCGCGGGCGGACACCGGTTTGACCGTGCGCGCGAGGGCTATCTGTACCTGTTGCGCTCGTCCAAGAGCGGCGACTCCATGGGCGATCCCAAGTCGCAGGCGCGCAGCCGTCGTGACTTTCTAAACCGCGGTTACTATGCGCCGTTGCGCGATGCGATGGTTGGGCTGGTGCGCGAGCAGGTGTCTGGGCGTGCGGCGTCTACGGGCACTCCTGTGACCTTGCTCGATATTTGCTGTGGCGAGGGCTACTACACCAGCGCCATGGGTGCGGTGCCGGGCGCGGATGCCTACGGGTTCGACTTGGGCAAAGAGATGGTGCGCCTGGCCGCCAAGCGCGGCGATGCGACCTACTTTGTGGCCAACATGAAGGACATCCCCGTGGCGGGCGGCGCCTTTGATATGGTGACCGAGCTCTTCGCTCCCTTTAACGAGCGCGAGTTTGCCCGCGTGCTGGCGCCCGAGGGCTCGCTCTACACCGTGGTGCCGGGCGCCCGTCATCTCTTTGGGCTCAAGGAGGCGCTCTACGACACGCCGTACCTTAACGACGAGAAGCTGCCGAAGACAACCGAGCTCGAGTTGGTGGGAACGCAGCGGGTGTCTGCGAACATTACGCTCCAGACGCAGGCCGACATCGAGGCGGTGTTCCAGATGACGCCGTACTACTACCGCACGCGCCCTGCCGACAAAGAGCGCCTGGCAAACCTGGACACCCTTCAGACCGATATCGACTTCATCATCGCCGAGTACCGTCACAGCTAACAACCTGCCAAAAAGGGACAGGTTTATTTTGGCAGGTTTTATCTGGGCAAACGTAAAGGGCCGACCGCGTTGCTGCGCGATCGGTCCTTGTTGGTTGCTTGGATGTAGGGGGCAGTGGAAGGAGGGAGTCTACAGGCGGTCCTTGTTCTCGGCCTTAATGTCGTGTGCCTGCTGAATAAAGAACAGGTCGTACACCACGATGACAAAGGCGCCAAAGTTGATGGCGTCGCCGCCAAACGCGGGAAGCGTGAGCACGGCCTGCGCAATCGTGGCGATTGCGGCGACGATGCCGAGCTTAAACGCACCATCCACCTGCGAAGGCTTGTTGGCGCCCTTGATGCCCGCAACACCTGCGGCAAGATCGACAAGACCCTTGATGACAAGTACGGCCGCGGCGAGCATGGCATTCGATCCGTAGGTGGACTCGAGCTTGCCGGTCGCGATGCCGGCGATTCCAATGATGAGACTGGCGATGCCCAGAACAAAATAAATCAGGGCAAGGATTTTGAGTGTCTTGCGAGCGGCGCTCATAGCTGGTCCTTTCGATGCGGGCGCGGAGAATCTGTCGCACCCAGGTTGCGGCACATATCGTGAAGCACATTGTAGTTCAACGGGGCGATGCATGCGTTTGAAAGCGTTTCTTACCTGCACGGTCCAACCTTTCAAAAAGGAAAGTCGGACGTAAGCCAAATCGATGGCAGTTCAAGTGCGGCGCTGCGATGATGAGGCCATAGCAAGGAGTTGGTCTAAGGAGGAGCCATGATGTACGGAACAGGGCAGGCGCGCGAGCCGCGATCGTTGGGAAGGCGCATGAGCGATTCCGTGATCGCTGCCGTGTGCACGGGATTGATGGCGGTGCTTTGCATTGGGATGTTGTGGGCCATGTCGCATGTGGGACAATAGCGGACGATTGGGTGCCGACACATGCGGCGCTCACGTATCCGCTTTGCTTGCTAAGGAGTGCCCATGGGCGTCGTCGATCCCTTTTCTGTTGCTCGGGCCGCGGGGCTTGAGCTGATCGGGAAGCCCGAGGGCCTCACGCTCACCGACGGTGCGATGGAGCTGCGCGCCGATTTTGTCCGCATGCTTCCACGGCTCAGGCAGGGCCGCCTGCAGCAAGAGCTGCTGGTTAAGGCTGCGCGCACAAAAGGCATCGAGCAGCCATGGGCGATTGACGCCACGGCAGGCTTTGGCGAGGATTCGCTGCTGCTGGCGGCAGCGGGCTTTACCGTCGATCTGTATGAACAGGACTGCGTGATCGCGGCGCTCCTCAAGGATGCCTTGGACCGCGCGGCGGATGATCCGGCGCTTGCGACTGCCGTGGCGCGTATGCGTTTGCATGCGGGCGAGGACAGCATTGCCGGCCTTCGCCATACGGCTGAGCTGGTCGAGCGCGGTGAGCTCGCGGCTCCCGACGTGGTGTATCTGGACCCCATGTTTCCCGAGCGCACCAAGAGCGCGGCGGTTAAAAAGAAGTTTCAGCTCTTGCACCATTTGGAGCAGCCGTGTGCCGATGAGGAGACGCTGGTCGAGGCCGCGCTTGCACCGCACCCGCGCAAGGTCGTTATCAAGCGACCGGTGAAGGGGGCGCTGCTTGCCGGCGTTAAGCCGAGCTATCAGCTTGCAGGCAAGGCCGTCCGCTACGATGTTTTGGTGCCGCCGCGCCCGTAGTTTGCGTGCGATGGCCGGCGATGTGTCGGTGCCGCGCCGCTGCGTGAGTGTCGCGCCGATGCGGCGCCTATTTCCAAGGGTGCGACGTCAGGTGCCACCCGCCGCAGTATTCACATTTGTAGCAGGCCAAGCCACGTCGTCCACGGTTTTCGCAGTCGGCCATAACGGCCTCGGCCTCGGCGCGTGTGTCGTAGCGGTTTTTGCGCTCGCACGACTTGTAGCGCCAAGCCTCATCGCGCTCGGCGTCCAGGGCATCGCGGCGCTCGTCCTCGCGCGCAAACAGGTCGCTCATATCGCCGCCGATGGCAGCGCCCAAAAACTCGCTTTTGGCCTTTGACCAGGCGGCTCGCTTTTTGCTTCCCATCCGCTCCTTGCCCTTTCCAAACGCTGGTATCATTGCTCAATCAAAGTGATACCAATAAACGTGAGGTCGCTGCGTGATGATCAGAAAAACCCTCGAGACCGACATTCCCGCCGTCATGGCTATCTATGATGCCGCCCGCGCCTTTATGCGCGCGCATGGCAACGCCACGCAGTGGCCCGAGGGCACGCCTTCGGCCGAGCAGCTGGCTGCCGATATTGCCGCTGGTGGCAGTTACGTGTGCGAAGTCGACGGCCGCGTGGTGGCGACGTTTGCCTTTTTACCGGGTCCGGACGAGTGCTATGACGTGATTGAGGACGGTCAATGGCGCAGCGACACTCCGTATGCCGTGCTGCATCGCGTGGCATCCGACGGCACCGTGCACGGTATCGCGGCGGCGATGTTTGCCTTTGCCAAGGAATGCGCCGACCATCTGCGTATTGACACGCACGAGGACAACTTGCCCATGCAGGGCGCCATCGCCAAGGCGGGGTTCGAGCGTGTCGGTATCGTCTATGTGTCCGACGGCACGGCGCGTGTCGCGTTTGATTGGCTGCGCGAGGCGTAGGAGCCAAGGCACGTATCATCACCCAGCTCAAATAAAAAATGGCCCCGAGTGGGGCCATTTTTGGTAAAACGCGTCGTTGTGGGACTCGCATTGTTACCGCCCCAGATGAACCCGGGCAGACAAAAAGGGGAGGTGCCGGCTTTCGCAAGGCGCGAACCTACGAAAATCGCCGCGCGGCAACGCGGGGCGATGAGCTCGGTCGGGGGATAGGGCCCGCTTCGCCCACCGGCCCGTAAATTGTATCATCCAGTGTGGAGCGTGAACGCCCGTTGCCGCGTGCGATGGGCTTGCAATAAGAGGAGAGCCATGTCGAAGCAAGCGGTCGTTGGAATCTTGGCGCATGTCGATGCCGGCAAGACCACGTTGGCCGAGGCCATGCTGTTCAACGCGGGCCGCATTCGCAAGCGTGGCCGCGTGGACGATGGCGATTCGCATCTGGACACTAACACGATCGAGCGCGAGCGCGGCATCACGATTTTCTCGTCGCAGGCCGTGCTCGACCACGGCGATACCCACGTCATGCTCGTGGATGCTCCCGGCCATGTCGATTTTTCTGCCGAGGCGGAGCGCACACTGCGTGCCCTGGACTACGCAATTCTGGTGGTGGGCGCCAACGATGGCGTGCAGGGGCACACCGAAACCCTGTGGCGCCTGCTTGCACGCTATGACATCCCGACGTTCATCTTCATCAACAAGATCGATTTGGAGAATCCCGGCCGCGATGTTTTGCTGGCACAACTCGGGCAGCGTCTTTCCGAGGGCTGCCTGGATGCCAACGAGCTGCTGGCGGGCGGCGCCGTTCAGGAGGACGCTGCTGCGTTGGACGAAGCGGCGCTCGAGGAGTTTCTTGAAGCGGGTGAGCTTTCTGTCGCAACGCTGTCGCGCATGGTTGCCGAGCGCAAGCTCTTTCCCTGCTTTGCCGGCTCGGCGCTCAAGGACCAAGGCGTTGACGAGCTACTGGATGGTATATGCGCGCTGATGCGTGAGCAGGCGTGGCTCCCGGGGTTTGCCGCGCGCGTCTATCGTGTCAGCCGCGGGGATCGTGGCGAGCGCTTGGCTTGGGTTAAAGTGACCGGCGGCACGCTGCGCGCAAAACAGATGATCAGCGGGCATTCCAGTGCCGAGGCGTGGGAACAGAAGGTCGATCAGGTGCGCATCTATAACGGCGAGAAGTATGAGCTTGCCCAAGAAGTTGCTGCTGGCGGTATTTGCGCCGTGACGGGTCTTGCGCACGTTCGCCCAGGGGACGCCCTGGGCACGGAGCCCGCGGGCGATGCGCCCGTCATCGCTCCGGTCCTCACCTATACGGTGCTGCCGGGCGAACACGACGTTCATGCGGTGTTTAAAGCGCTGAGTGAGTTGGCGGACGAAGATCCCATGCTCGGCGTAAGCTGGAATACGCATCTTGAGCAGATCCATTTGCAGTTGATGGGCGCCGTGCAACTCGAGGTCGTGCAGCGGGTGTTGGCCGATCGCTTTGGCCTTTCGGTTGCGTTTGAGCCCGGCGGCATTCTCTATAAGGAGACTATTTCGCGGCCGGTCGAGGGCGTGGGCCACTTTGAGCCGCTGCGTCACTATGCCGAGGTGCATCTGCACCTGGAGCCATTGCCGGCGGGTTCGGGTGTGCAGTTTGGCACCGTGACCTCGACCGACGAGCTCGATCTTAACTGGCAGCGTTTGGCACTCACCAACGCTATGGAGCGCGACCACCTGGGCGTGCTGACGGGCTCGCCCATCACCGATGTGCGCATTACGCTCACGGGCGGCCGCGCGCATACCAAACACACCGAGGGCGGCGATTTTCGCCAGGCCACGTATCGCGCGATTCGCCAGGGTTTGATGCAGGCGCGCGAGGTCGGCGCAGACGTGTTGCTGGAGCCGTGGTACCACTTTGAGCTCGAGGTGCCGGGGGAGTGCGTGGGCCGGGCGTTGTCAGATGCCACACGCATGGGCGCGGAGTACGAGCCGCCGGCGATGGCGGGTGACCGGGCGAAGCTCGTGGGTCGCGTACCGGCATCCGAGGTACAGGATTATGCGCTGGAGGTGGCTGCCTACACGAGCGGCCGCGGGCATTTGTACCTTGAGTTTGCCGGTTATGCGGCTTGCCATGATGCCGAGCGCGTCATCGAGGCGGCCGCCTATGAGCCCGAGGCCGATCTGCCCAACACGCCCGACTCGGTCTTTTGCGCCCACGGCGCCGGCTACACGGTCAAATGGTACGACGTACCCGCCGCGGCGCACGTAAAGATCGATCCCACCACCTTCCGCCCCTGGCGAGCAGCAGACGCCGAGTTTTTCGGCCATAGGTGATAGAAGGGCGGCCTCTTTGTCACCTGCTGTTGGTATAACTCGGTATAAGTTGGTATAACTATTACCAGCCTTTGCCAATTCGAGGAGGCCGACATGAATCCAAATCCCTTTAAGCCAACGGCTGGCAAGCGGCCTCCGGTACTCATCGGTCGCGAGTCGGTCATCGAAGATTTTGAGGAAGGGCTCGATAACGGTGCCGGAGCGCCGGGCAGACTCATGCTCATTACAGGAAACCGCGGCTGTGGCAAAACGGTTCTCCTGCGGGAGCTGCAACGTCTGGCCAGCGAGTGCGGATGGGCGGTTATCTCCGATTCCGCTTCGCTTGGTTTATGCGACCGCTTGGCCGACGCGCTTCGCTCGAATAAACCCGTTGTGACGTCAATGGAGTTTGGGCCGTCATTTGGCCGAATGTCGGTCGAGGCGGCGCGGGCAAAAGGCGAGACGTTGCGGGGGCTGGTCAACGAGAAGCTCAAGAAGCTCGGTCCAGGCAAGGGCATCCTGTTTGCGATTGACGAGGCTCAATCGGCGTCTATTGAGGAGCTGGCGGCCCTTGCCGTTCTCTATCAGCAGGTGCTGGGAGATCAGGATGCCACGGGCTTGCCCGATGGCGACCAGCGTGGTCTTGCGCTGGTTTTTGTCGGCTTGCCTAACATGGTTGACGATTTGCTCGAAGAGCCGAGCGTGACGTTTTTGCGACGTGCCCAGCAGCGTACGTTGGGGGCGATTTCTTTGCCCCAGGTGCGCGATTCATATATCCAGACGGTCAAGTGCGCTGGTCTTTACGTTGATGCGGAGACCGCGGACCTTGCGGCGCACGCGAGCATGGGGCATCCCTATATGGTTCAGCTGGTGGGATATTACATGTGGCGGTCTGCCGTCCGACGTGGCTCGCAACTCATTGAAAGGCGCGATGTCGAGGATGGCCATGCGGATGCCGTCTCCGAGTTTTACGAAGCGGTTGACGCGCCTCTGTATTACGGGCTGCGCACCCCACAGCGCCTCTTTATCGAGGCTATGGTGGTTGACGAGGGCAAACCGACGCGTATGGCGGATATCATTGAGCGCTGCGACCGTACTCAGAGTTGGGCGAGCAAATATCGCGCAAGCCTGATTCGCGAGCGCGTCATCGAGGCTGCCGGATATGGCCTCGTCCGGTTTACCGTGCCCATGCTGGGCGAGTACATTCGAGATTGTGTTTTATGGCACGAGTAACGTGGCAAAGGGACAGTCCCTTTGCCACGTTCGGCTAACAGGAAGGGGAGCGATGACGGTGTCGCAACAACCAAGCGCTATCGAGGTGCGCGGTGCGCGCGTCCATAACCTCAAAGACATCGATATCGATATTCCGCTGGGAAGGCTCGTGGGTATTGCCGGCGTGTCAGGTTCGGGCAAGAGTTCGCTGGCACTGGGAGTTCTGTATGCCGAGGGCTCGCGCCGTTATCTGGAGGCGCTCAGCACCTATACCCGCCGTCGCCTGACGCAGGCAGAACACGCCCAAGTGGACGAGGTGCTGCACGTGCCGGCGGCGCTCGCGCTGCATCAGCGCCCCAGCGTGCCAGGCGTGCGCTCGACCTTTGGCACCATGACCGAGCTCAACAACAGCCTGCGCCTGCTCTTTAGCCGCTGCGCCCATCACGTGTGCCCGCATTGCGGGGCGCGTGTGGAGCCGAGCCTTAACGTGGCCGCGGGCCTGTCGCTCACATGCCCCGCATGCGGCCGCGAGTTCTATGCGCCGGGGGCCGAGGACCTTGCCTTTAACAGTGGCGGCGCGTGTCCTACCTGCGGAGGCACCGGCGTCATGCGCGAGGTGGACGAGGCGAGCCTGGTGCCCGACGAGTCAAAGACCATCAACGAGGGTGCGGTGCTTTCCTGGGGCACGCTGATGTGGGATCTGATGAAGCAGGTGGCCGGCGAGATGGGCGTGCGCACCGACGTGCCGTTTAGCCAGCTCACGCCTCAAGAGCGCGACATCGTGTTCCATGGTCCGGCGGTTAAGAAGCACATTCTCTACGTTCCCAAAAATGGCGAGGGCGCCACGCCGCTCGACTTTACCTATTACAACGCCGTCTATACCGTCGAGAATGCGCTCGCCAAGGTTAAGGACGATAAGGGGCTTAAGCGCGTTGCGCGCTTTTTGCGCGAGGGACCGTGCCGCGATTGCGGCGGCACGCGTCTTTCCGACGCCGCGCGCCAGCCCCAGGTGCGCGGCATCAATCTGGCGCAGGCGGCGGCCATGACGCTGGGCGAGGCGATTGAGTGGGTGCGCGGGGTGCCCGCATCCTTGCCGACCGAGATGCGGCCCATGGCCGGGGACATCTGCGATTCGTTTTTGAGTACGGCCCGCCGCCTGGTCGACCTGGGCCTCGATTACCTTTCGCTCGACCGCGCCGGTGCCACGCTGTCTACGGGTGAGCGCCAGCGCGTGCAGCTTGCCCGCGTGGTGCGCAACCGATCGACGGGTGTGCTGTATGTGCTGGACGAGCCTTCGATCGGCTTGCATCCTGCCAATGTCGACGGCCTGGTGGGCGTAATGCGCGATCTGGTGGTCGACGGCAATACCGTGGTTGTTGTCGACCACGACACGCGCGTGCTGGCAGAAGCCGACTATCTGGTCGAGATGGGCCCCGTTGCGGGAGCAGGCGGCGGCCATGTAATCGCCGCCGGTACGGTAGACGAGGTCGAACAATCGCAGGGCAGCCGCATCGCGCCGTTCTTGCGCTCGGACCCCAAGCGTCTGCGCCCGCAGGTGGCTGACGACGAAATGTTCGACCTAGGCCATATCCGCATGGCGACCGATGCCATCCATACCGTCAAACCACTCGAAGTCGATATCCCGCGCGGCCGCCTTGTCGCGGTGACGGGCGTTTCGGGTTCGGGCAAGACGACACTGGTGCTCGAGACGCTCATCCCGGCGCTCAAGGCGCAAGCGGCTGGCGAGCGCCTGCCGAGGCACGTGCGTTGGGTCGATGTCGAGGGCATCGCGCGCGCCAACCTGATTGACGCCACGCCCATTGGCGCCAACGTGCGCTCGACGGTGGCGACCTATGCCGACATCCATGATGAGCTGCGCCGCGCCTTCGCCCGCACGCCCGAGGCCAAGGCGGCAGGGTATAAGGCGGGTGCCTTTAGCTACAACACCGGCGCCTTGCGCTGCCCCACATGCGATGGCACGGGCTCGATATCGCTTGACGTGCAGTTTTTGCCCGATGTCGAGATCGTCTGTCCTGCATGCCGTGGCTCGCGTTATGCAGACGCGGCTTCGCATATTCATCGCGAGGGCAAGGACGGCAGCCTGCTTACGTTGCCGCAACTTATGGATATGAGCGTGGATGAGGCCCTCGACGCGACCGTCGGACTCAAGAAGGTTCAGGTGCGTTTACAGACCTTGCACGACCTGGGCTTGGGTTATCTCACGCTTGGTGAGCCTACGCCGGCGCTTTCGGGCGGCGAGGCGCAGCGCCTTAAGCTTGCGAGCGAGATGGGCCGCGTGCGGGATGATGCCGTGTTCGTGTTCGATGAGCCCACGATCGGCCTGCACCCGCTCGATGTTCAGGTGCTGCTGAGTGTGTTTGACGGCCTCGTTGCCAAGGGCGCCACAGTTATCGTGATCGAGCACGACCTCGACCTTATCCGTAACGCCGATTATGTGATCGACATGGGTCCGGGCGGTGGCGATGCGGGCGGGCGAATCGTCTGCGCCGGTACGCCGGGCGACATCGCAGCTTGCTCCAAGAGCATTACCGGCCGCTATCTATAGGCGATGTGACAAAGGGACTGCCCCTTTGTCACATTGACTTCTATTCTATTTAACGCATTGAGCGGCGAGATAGTCGCGGAAGAATGGCAATTCAAAAGCGACGATTCCGCGCCCGCGTTCTCCAATGATGCCGGCATCTATCATGCGGCGTCGGTAGCGGGAGACCTGCTGCGGAGAACGCTTAAGGCGTTCGACAAGGTCAGCGGTGGTGGACTCTTCCTCGTCATCGAGCATGGCGATGAGGAATCGCTTGTCCTCTGCAGTGAGTTCCCGATAGGTTGCCGCGAGGATTCGGTCATCCATCTCGTCGCGTGCGATTTTGATTCCTAGGTCAAAGTCACGTGACGAGATTTCCTTCGAATCGCTTGTAAGATCCCAGGCACGGTAGCCTACGAGTTGCAATAGGAAGGGAAAACCAGAGATCGAGCGAACGGCTCTATCGATTCCCTCAGCATCTGCTAGGCGATCGTTTTCCTGGATTGTGCGAATTAGGGCCTCGCGCACGTCATAGTCGGCAATGCGACCCAGATGATATTGTTGGGCGCGGCGAAGGAACGAGACCGTCTTGTGGTTCAGTAGCGTCGATACGTTGTTGGGAAGTCCCGCCATGAGCAGGGCGACGCGTTTCCCATCGGTCACAAAGTGCTGATACGTCGCTGCGAGCTGAATCATCTCGTCGAGTGTCGGGTCCACCTCGTCAACCGTGACGAGCAGACCGGTGCCCGCCTCGTTGAGCTGGTCGATGATGTCGCTCATGCGATAACGCCAGGTTGAGACATCGTGAACGCGATTGACCTCGATACTGCCGAATGGTGCAATTCCGAGACCGGTGACTTCGAAGTTGTTAGACGGGTCGATGAGATGGCCTGCAGCACGTTTGGCCCCGAACTCGATTTCCTCAAGCATTCCCGAGAGCGCGGTCGTCTTTACGGCAATCCAGCCATGGGATTCCGCCCTTGTCGCGAGCGACGACATGAGAGCAGTTTTACCGGTTCCACGCGCGCCTGAGAAGATCGAGGTCAATTCCGGGCGTCTGCGCTGGCTCAAGAAGGCACGGTCCAAATCCCGAATAATCTGTTGTCTGCCAGCGAGATGGGCAGGAACCTCGCCAAAGCTAGGGGTAAACGGGTTTTCGAGGTATTCCACAATGCCCTCCTTTAGCGTCTCAGGTTAATTTCATTTTATTCTAGTTAATCTCAATTAAAAACGATTAATTTCATTTCAAAGTATAAAGTTGGCGCCGTGCGTTGTCGAAGCGGTGCTTGAATAGCTTACGCTGGAGCCCGAAAATGGGTTCAACCCATTCGCGAAATTTGCACGCCCTATTGTGAGTGGGCTCTCAGATGAGCTGAAGCTGCCATCGTGCGGCTGATAGGGGCAATCATGAAAAACAGAATCTATGGGTATGCTCGAGTTTCGTCAGCAGACCAGAACCTGGATCGCCAACTGGATGCGCTGGAGCGGTTTCCGGTCCAAACGAATTTGATCTATGCTGACAAAGCGAGTGGAAAGGACTTCAGGCGTCCTCAGTACCAGCGTCTTCTTCGTCGTCTGCGCGAAGGGGACGTTCTGGTGATTAAGAGTATCGACCGATTGGGTCGCGACTACCGTGAAGTTCTCGATGAATGGCGTCGCCTAACGACGGACAAACGCGTTGCCATCGTGGTGCTCGATATGCCATTGCTTGATACACGCGAACAACCCAATGGAATTACGGGGACTTTTATTGCCGACCTAGTGCTTCAGGTTTTGAGCTACGTGGCTCAGGTGGAGCGAGAAAACATAAAGCAGCGCCAGGCGGAGGGTATCGCGTCGGCGCGTCTGCGGGGTGTGAGGTTTGGGAGACCGACGCTCGAACGTCCGGATAGCTACCGCGATGTCATCAAATCATTCGAAGGAGGTGAGGTTACGAGGCAAGAGGCCGCAATGCTTTTGAACGTTAGCGCATCGACGTTTGATCGTTGGAGACGGGCGGACGTGAACGGATATGACCGTTCGCCGTCTGTCCGTCCTCTTTAGCTAGACATTTTGACGAGGGGAGTTTATTGCACAGGGCCCACTCCTTCCCTCGATGTTTATCCAGTTCACGCCCTTGAATCAAATAGTGCCACTGCGTCGCCAATTCGTCTGCTATTTGACGAGGGGGAGGTTAAACGACTACCAAGGGATATGTAATGAAGAAAAAGTTATTTACGGCAGTTCTGGCTTTTAGCGCGGCGGCGCTAATCGGCATTTCTCTACCACTCGGAATTACGGGTCGCGGCTGGAGTCCGACATGCGCATTTGCAGCGACTAAGAAAAGTGGAAAGAAGCCAAAGCCAGGTAAGAAGGATTCAGTAAAAATCGATCAACTGAACTGGAGTGTCTCAGAAGGCGTTGTTGATGGCGTCGAGATGATGACATTTGAATATGACAATAAATCGAGCTTCGATATTGCTCAGTTCACTATTCAGTTTGAGCCGAAAGGGGAGTTGACTGACGAACAGAAACTCCTGTTTACTGACGTTTTTGATGAGGAAGAGGCTGCGCACGATTATTCAACGCTGATAATGACGGCGGATAGCCAGCGAATCGTCGAGAAGCGAAAATCGGTTGATAGCGTTCCGTGCATTATTCATGGTGACTATGTCGCCAATGCCCAGCAGAATCAATATGACCTGATGGAGCCTTCAGTGGCGACTATTGCCTATCTAGGCGGCGATGGAAAGATATATCTCGAGTACTATAGTTTCAAGTCGAAAACCTATACGACTTCATCAAAGGGCAGTGTCAAGGCGTATGACTGGCCAACAAAAGCCCTTGCAAAATCCTTGCCGAAGCCTGATTGCCCTATCGTTTATACGTCTTTAGACGAAAAAGACTGCCTTTCGTTTGTCGCATTTGGCATCGATCATGATGGGTACGACAAATACATCAAAGCTTGCAAGAAAAAGGGATACAAGGACATCGAATATTCGTATGACAGCAGTTTTTGCGCAAAGGATAAAAAGGGACGGGAGCTGATGATCGGATATAGCGACCGAGATCAGCGGATGGGCGTCAGCGTTTCAGTTGATTAACGTGGGCGTATGATCGAATGATCAACGCGTTATGATGCCTATGTATGGATTGGGGTGCCGGCCTATGGTCTGTGCCCCAATCTTTCTAAAGTTACGTGCAGCAGAATAGGTATTAAATTAACGTATGAATGTGTATTTATATTATGTTGGATTTAAGTCCTTCCTTTCTGAATTGGTTGACATCAAAACCCAATATAAATGAATTGAGTCCGTAATTACCCTGAGGACAACTGGAGGACAAGGGCTAAATGAGCGTTTCCAATCCGTTTAAAACAATTGGCCAGAAGATAATTGTCGCCCTATTGGCGTTAGGCTTGATTGCAGCTTGCGGCGGCTGCGTGTACCTGTGGTTGACGCGCGATCAGACCGTTATAAGCGATGATTCGATTCGGGAAGAAATTAAGCCGGTAACGAAGTTGCTTACCTACGAATACGATTTTACTCAGGTTCTATATATTGACGACGCAGGGAATCCGTTTGGTTTTAACAATCCATTTACTACTAAGCGATATGTAGCGACCATCGATGGCAAGGCGGATATCGGCCTGAACGTAGACGATGAGAACCTGAAGGTCAAAGTCCATCGTTCGAAAAACAACGAGTCGGTAATAAAATCTGTTAATGTTACGCTTCCGCATTCCGAGATCGTGACGTTGTCAACGGATCCGAACTCGCTTAAAAAGTACGTTGAGGACAATGGTTTTCTTAATTGGAATCAGGTCAGTACGGACGATTTAAATAAATTGCTTCAGCAGGCTGATAAGGACCAGAGGCAAAAGGTTCAAGAAAGTGGCATGCTGGAAAAATCTGATGAACGTGCAGTAAAACTGGTGAAAAAGCAGGTGTCGACGTTCTGTGGTCCAGACGTAAGGGTCAATGTCGAATTCGAAGATTAATATCTACCTTTGAAATCAAATTACTGATTCAGCTGAATGCCCGCTATCGCGATGCCTTACGTTGCGATAGCGGGCATCTCTGATTTCGTTTGAAGGGTGTCAATGTGACAATTGTCCGATATGACAACGAGACTGTCCCTTTGTCACATTCCCGGAAAGCCTGTTTGGCGCAGGGCCTCGTAGAGGACGATGGCGGCGCTGTTGGAGAGGTTGAGTGCGCTGATGCGGTAGTCGTTCGGGTCGACGAAGTTGCCGCAGATATCCTGCTGAAGGATGGCCTCGTGGCTATCCTCGGTATGCCCGAGCGCCTCCTCGTGGGCTTCCCAGACTTCGGCGTTATCGAGCGAGTCACAGTCGCGTAGCATGGGAATGCGCTCACAGCATGTGGACGCTGCGGCGAGCAGCTCTTCGGGAATCCCCGAGCTCTCGCTGCCAAAGACCAAGAAGTCGCCATCGCGGTAGGTGCTCTGCGCATAGGTGCGGCGCGCTTTTTTGGTCAGCAGGTGCAGGCGCTCGTCGGCAGGGGAGAGGCCGTTGCGCGCAAGGAAATCCTCCCAGCCGGCATAGGTCGTCACGTCCAAGTTTTGCCAGTAGCCCAGGCCGGCGCGACGCACCGTCTTGTCGTCGAGCGAAAAGCCCAGTGGCTCCACCAGATGCAGGCGGGCGCCGGTAACTACGCAGGTGCGGCCGATATTGCCCGTATTGGCCGGAATCTCGGGCGCATACAGCACAATGTTGAACATGAATCTCCTTGGCTCAGAACGAAAAACCACCACGAAGGGGACAGGCACCTTCGTGGTGGTTTTGGCGGTTACGTGGGCGGAAAAATGCCCGCTTCGATAAACCTAGGCGCGGTGCCAGTCGGTCAGGCAGGCATCGAGGGCGGCGATGAGCGCATCCTTGTCCATGTGACGGCCGATGACGCACAGGCTCGTCATGCGATCGCCCGTCTCGTCGTCCCAAATCTGCATGATCTCGGGGTTCTCGTCGATAATCTTCTGCTTCTCGCCCTCGGGCGCAGAATCGACAAACAGGCCGTTCTCCATCAGGCGCATCTGGTGGCCGGCCTGCTCGAACATGTAGCACATGTCCGGATCGCCGGTCTGCCACAGCGGGCCCTTGACGCGAATGACCTCGTCGGGCCACTCCTGCTCAACAAAATCGGTGAACTTCTGCAGGTCGAACGGCTTGCGGCGCGAGTACACAAAGGTCTCGATGTCGTACTCGAGCACCTCGGGGTCGTCGTGCTCCTCGGGATGCTCCATGGCCTCGATCCAGGCGGCGGAGTTGTAGGCGCGCATAAAGTCGAAGCGGTCGGTGTCGAGCAGCTCCTCCATGGGGACCTCGCCGTTTTGGGCCTCGATAATCACGGCGTCCTTCTGCAGGCTGCGCACAATGGCCTTAAGCTCTGCGATTTGCTCGGGGGTGACGGTGTCAGTCTTATTAAGAATCAGCGTGGAGCAAAACTCGATCTGCTGGATGAGCAGGCTCTCGATGTCGTCCTCGTCGATATCCTCGGCCAGCAGGTCGCGGCCGCCGTTGAACTCGTCGTACATGCGGGCGCAGTCGACCACGGCCACGATGTTGTCGAGCGCGAGCTTGGGCTCGCCGCCCACCTTGGCCTCGTCGCAGAAGCTCGAGATGGTGTAGGCGATGGGGATAGGCTCGCAAATACCCGAGGCCTCGATGATGATGTAGTCGAACTTGCCCGAATCGGCGATGCCCTGCAGCTGGTTGGCCAGGTCGTCCGAAAGCGTGCAGCAGATGCAGCCGTTGGTGAGCGGGATGAGGTCGTCGGTCTCGGAAAGGCCGCCGTCGGCGATAAGGCTGGCGTCGACGTTGATCTCGCCGATATCGTTGACGATCACGGCGGCGCGGATGCCGCCGTCGTTGGCGAGGATGTGGTTGAGCAGCGTGGTCTTGCCGGCACCGAGGTAGCCGGTAAGCATGATGATCTTCACGGGTTTGTTGGGCATGTGCCCTCCTTTGTTAGACATGGCTTACAGTTGAATCTTATGCCAAACGCCAGCTCTTATACCCACGCGCCGACAAATAACACAGGCTACTCCCAGGCTCCCCACACATCGGGACAATAGCCGACGGTGGCCTTTTTGCCGTTGCGCACGATGGGCTCGGCCAGAACCTGCTGGTTCTCGAGCAGCTTGTCGAAGCGCTGGCTGGGGGTAAGGTGCTGGATGAGCGCGAGTGTCTCCTCGTCCTTGGCTTTGGGGTTGAGCAGCTTGTCGATGCCGCCGACCGCCTGCATCACGCTCGTGAGCTCGCCCTTGCTCATCTCTTTTTCCTTAAGGTCAATAAACTGCACCTTAATGCGGCGCTCCTTAAAATAACGCTGGGCCTTCTTGGTATCGAAGGACTTCTTAGTCCCGAAAATTTGCACGTTCATATTTATGTTCCGCCGTTCTACCGAATAAAGTTGGTTCGCTCGCGATCGGCCTCGGGGGCTTCGATGCCGGCGGCCTTTCCCGCCTCGATGCAACGCAGCAGCCAGGCCATGTTTTTACCGATGTTTCGCATGGTGGCAAGGCCCTCGGCGTCCTGGGCGGCCTCGCCCGGCATGGCACCGAAGACGTTGTTCCAGTAGGTGGATGCTACCACGGGCATCTGGTTGATGGTGAAGTACTTGTTGAGCACGTCGAAGGTGGTCGACGTGCCGCCGCGACGGGCAACGGCGACAGCGGCGCCCGGCTTGTGCGTAAAGGCCTTGCTGCCTGCATAGAATGCGCGGTCGAGTGCCGAGAGGATGCGTCCGCTGGGATGTGCGTAGTAGACGGGCGAGCCAAAGACAAAGCCGTCTGCCTGCTCGGCAGCGGCAATCAACTCGTTGACCACATCGTCGTCAAAGGTGCAACGGCAATCGAGCTTGCCGCACTGGCCGCAACCAATGCAATCGCGAATGGGCTTGGCGCCCAGCTGAAACATCTCGGCCTCGATGCCTTCGGCGTTAAGCTGCTCGGCGACCTCGGCGAGCGCGCGAGCGGTGTTGCCGTTTGCCTTGGGGCTGCCATTGACCAAAAGAACCTTCATCACAAACTCCCTCTGCTGTTGGTGACTTCTGCAGAGGATTATCGCACGAGCGGGCAGATGGCGTGGGGCACGATGCCGGCCCCGAGGGCCCACGGCAGGCACGCTTACCAGGTACGAGCGGGATACGGTCCAGAGGATGTTGGAGTGCGGGGCCTCGTGCGAGCAGATTGTAAGGGGTCTGGGCGGGTCGCCCTCGATGGCGAGCTTTGAGGCCTTGGAAGGCGGGCTGCTGCGGCGGCTATGGTTTATACTAAGGCGGTTGCTATCGAGTAATTCATACTTGGTTTGATTCGATTGTGAATGCGTAACTAGGATGGAAAGCAAAGGAAACTCTATGGAAACAGAGGATGCTGTTTGCTTGATGACTTCGATTGCCTTGATTGTCCTTTCAATCCAATACCGAAGAGGAAGATGGCTCTGCTCAATTGCTGGATATGATGTCACAAAAAGGGAGAGCGAGATTGATATACGCCCTTACGCAAAGCTGATTTCTTCTGTGACGTTATGGATGGGGCTGCTGTTTTTCTTGTGGGCGGTAGAGGGCTGGGTACGCGATTGGAATACCAGCGTTTTTGAAGTTTTGGTTCTACTTCTGTTCAGCTTGGCCTCTTTGTCGTTCGTGCGGCTCGTTAGGTTTGTGTTTATGAGGCGATAGCCAGCGGAAGTGGCTGGACGACAAAATGGACCAATGCAGCCAATTGTCAATAGAATTTGATAGGCTTGGCTTAACAGATTTACTCGAGGGCATATCCGTGGCGGGGGATAGGTTCTATCTTGTTGAGCACTTATTTGCATCAGGCAAAGTAAACCAAGAGTATCGAAACGGTGCCCCCGGGCCCCGGGAGGGACTGAGGGGACGTTCGGCTAACTGCGGGTACGACCTATTTGCCCAATGTGTTCGGTTGAGATCGGAAATTAACCATCATGCGCCCCATAACGCTAGTCCAGCTTGGTGCCCGGTACCTGCGGCGCCTCTTTAATCAGCGCATTAAGTTCGTTCAAAATGGAAACGGGCTGTCGGTCGACGGCGTCCAGATGAAGCGTCGCCACGCGAAGGGGCGGCTGATATTCAAATGAGCCAAGGAGCACGGGCGATCCCAAGAACCGTTCGATTTCGTCTGCAACCGCGTCGGTCTCTTCGGGATCAAAGTCGTCGAAGAGCGCCACGAACATCGGTCCGGTCGAGCGGAACAGACGACCCTTGCCGCGCGAGCAATCCATGAGGCAGGCGGCGCTTTCTGCCAAAACGCGGTCGCCTGCATCAAAGCCAAAGCGGGCATTGACCTGTGCGATTTCGTCGATTTTAATGGCGATCAAGCCCGCGTTTCGTGCCACGCGACGCATCTCGCCAATGGCGTTGACCAGGGCGTGGATATCGCCCAGACCGGTCACGGAATCGGTCGTATCTGCCAAGCTTCGGTTGGTGACAATGCCCACATACATGTTGGGCTCGGTATCGGTGCCGTCCAGGCGGTAACCCGTGCAGTCGCAAAGCGCGTATTTTCCGGCGGTATTCATGACGCGATACTGCATGCAGTGGAAGTGCCACGTGCCGTTTACCACCATATCGAGCTCGGCACGTACGTTGTCGCGGTCCTCGGGGTGAACACGGGCAAGCCATATATCGAGCGAGTTGTAGGGATGCTGGGAGGGTAGGTCAAAATCGCGCACGGCATTAACCGACCATTGCGATTCGCCGGTGTCGAGGTTAATGATGAACGGATAGCGTGTCTCGGAGCTCATGGAGATCGCTTGAAACACTCGGTCGTTGCAGGGGGGGGGTTGTTCGGTGATCGGGCGTTGCAGCGCATCGCCTTCTTCCGGTTGTTGCACACGGTACATGAGCTTGTAGCGATACATTTTGCGGTCGGCGTCCTTTGTCATCTGGCGACGCGTATCGCCTGCAAGCGGGTCGACGCGCGAGCAGCCAAAGCTAAAGCTGGCGATCATGGGCGCCTTGCCGTCCGATGTTGCCTCGATAAGATTGGCACGCGTCCACTCCAGGCGCTGCTCGAGCTCGGCTTCGTTTGTCGTGGGGGATATAAGTACAAATTCGTCTCCACCGATACGGAACAGCAACTCATCGTGCTCCATTGTCTCGGTGAGTGCGCGGCAGATGCTCAGAATGTAGCGATTGCCCTCGGCGTGGCCAAACTTATCGTTGCAATGCTTGAGGCGATCGATGTCAATATAGGCACAGGTGAAGGGGGTGCCTTTGCGCCAGAGCTGATCGACATGGCGGTCGAGTCCGCCACGGTTGCCAAGATTGGTGAGCGAGTCGATATAGGCGCCGTGCTCAAGCAACTCACGTTCTTGTTGCAGGATGGCGAGCGTTTTCTGCAGTTGCTCACCGATGGCACGCAGCTCCGGGGGCAGCGCGGCAACATCGAGCTCGGTGGTTGAGGCCCCGTTCGCAAGTCGCTGAAGATGAGCGATGATTGATTGCTCGCCCAGGCGATACGACTCGTTCATGATGGATTGCCTCCTTGGATGGAACAATGGTTTGTATCTTACTCCCAATTCGGTTTAGATTGGAGTATTAGTTAGCTCATGGGAACAAACGCTCCCCTCGACGGTGGCGTTTTGCGTGCGAGCGTATTAGTTGTCGTTGCCACCATCGAGCAATGCCTCAAAATCCTCCGCCTGCATGGGGCGGTAGTAGAGGAATCCCTGAGCGTAGCGGGCGCCCATGTGGCGCAGCATGTTTGCCTGCTTGTCCGTCTCGACGCCTTCGATCACAACGGGCAGATGGAGTGACTGCGCCATCTCGAGCATTGATGAGATGATTTGCACGCTGCGGCCCTCATCGCCGTTATCGGGCACAAACGTGCGATCGAGCTTGATGACGTCGACGTTGACGTTCTTGAGCATCGCGAGCGTGGACTGGCCGGTGCCAAAATCGTCCATATAGGTCGAGAAGCCGCGGGTGTGCAGGTCGGCCGTTAGTTTATCCACGGCCTCGGACTCTCCCGTATAAGCTGTCTCGGTGATCTCGATGCGCATGAGCTCGGGCGGCAGGTTGTATTGGGCGGCGAGCGCTCCCATATGCTCGGCAACGTTGCAGGCGAGGATATCCACGCGCGACACATTAAGCGAGATCGGAACCACGCGAAGCCCCCGATTGATGCGCTCGCGCAGCCACAAGGCAACGCCCTGCCAAACGTATTTGTCGAGCGTCACCACAAAACCGCTTTCTTCGAGAGCGGGGATAAAGGTGGCGGGCGAAATGAGGGAGCCATCCTTGTCGATCCAGCGCGTGAGCGCTTCGGCGCCAATGATCTCGCCGGTTTCCATGTCGACCTGGGGCTGCAGGTAGTAGGTAATACGGCCGTTGGAGAGCGCGTACTGGAATTCGGTCAGCGTGCGGTGGAACGCGATTTCGCGCTCGTACTCCTCGGGGCGGAAAATGGCAATGCGCTCCTTAAAGTCGTTTTTTGCGCGCCGATTGGTAAACATGGCCTTGGCCTGCGCATCGATGGTGATTTTCTCGTTGGAGTCGATGGGGTAGACGCCCATGGACGGCCAGAATCCCACGCCGTCATCATACTTGGCCACGGCCTGGCGAACGCGGCTATAGATCTGATGGACGGTGTCGTGTTCAAAGGGGATGAGTATGCAAAAGTCGTCTTGGCCCCAGTACCCTGCGACGCCCATGTTGGCATTCTCGATGTCCTTGAGGACCGTGCCCACATCGGCGAGCATGCGGTCGCCCTCGGCCTGTCCGTGCCATTCGTTGAACAGTCGCATGTGTCCCATATCGACGGTGGCGATACACCAGGCGCCGTTGCGCCTTGTCTCGAGAAATTCGTTGGCGCGGCGCATAAACTCGCTGGGTCGATAGAGACCCGTGAGCGAATCGATGCGTTCGGCGATGGCGCTTTTGCGCTCCACCTCGGGTATGGGGAGGCTGTCGTTGGGAACAAGCCCGCCGGCCGTGCGAATGCGACGGTCGAGTTCGCCTAAAACGGCGGCCGTTTGATTGGTCAGGTGCTCGTAAAAGGCCGGAACGACAAGACAGACGGGGGTAATGGTGTCGTCCGCGATTCGAACGGGAGCGAAAACGGCCTCTTTGAGATGTTGGATCAGTTGCTCGAATGCTTCGTGATCCAAATTGTTGCTAAGCACGACGAACTGGGCGTTGCGTGAGCGGAAGACGCGACTCCTGCCGCGAGTAATCGACAGCATGCGGCCTGCGTATTCGGCGAGCATGTTGTCGACGGCCTCGGCCCCGTAGAGCTCGTTGAGCTTTGCCGTGCCGCGAACGCGCACTGCTATAAGCCCCGTCTTGCAATGGTCGCGACGGCAGGCATCGATAGCGTTGATCAGCGTGCGCTGCATTCCGAGGCCCGTGGCGGCGTCGACGGTCTCGGCAAGCGAGTGGTTGACGAGCTCGCCGACATAGAGCGAGGGGACATTTCCGTCGCCGTCGATACGAAACCCGCGAGCACGGCCGAGGATGTAGTCGCCGGCGGCATTGCGCACGCGGTACTGCATGACGTGGCGATGTTTGGAGCCGTCATAGATTTGGTCGATGTCGTTGGTATAGGCCTCAAGGTCATCGGGATGGACACGCGTTTTCCAGTAATCGTGGCAGTTGTCTATATGCTCCGAAGGAAGACCAAGATCGCGCAAGGCGCCTTGTGACCAAAGGGTTCGATGTTTGTCCAAGTTCTCGATAAAGAAATATCGGCCTTCGTTGAGCATCGAAAGGGCGTCGAAAATGCGATCGCTTATTTCGAAGTCGTCGGTGTGGGCTTGTGCGATATTGCGTCGATCAAGGTGCACGGCATGACGTAGCTTGTAGTCGTACATGCGATGGTCGGCATCGTTCGTCAAGCGATTGGGGGCTTCGCCCAGGGCGGGGTCGGCGTGTGCCACTCCGTAGCTAAACGAGTGAGGCATCTTGGAAGCGTTGTTTTCGAGCAGTACCGTTCGGCAGTGTTCCAGACGTTCGGCAAGGTCGTCCTCGGTCGCAATCGTAGATAGGATGGCGAACTCGTCGCCCCCCAGACGAAATGCCGCCTCGTCCACCTTCATATACAGTTTGAGATAGAGGCTCACCTGCAAGATATAGCGGTTGCCCTCGTCATGTCCAAAGATGTCGTTGCAGTGCTTAAGGTTATCGATGTCGATAAACGCCATGGTCACGGGCAGTTCCTGCTCCCAGAGTTCCTCTAAGGAACGGGTAAAGCCGCCGCGGTTGCCAAGTCCGGTGAGCTCGTCGGTAAAGGCGGTCCTGATCAGATCGTCCTGACGCTCCAGAAGGTCACGGATGGTCTTTTCGAGCGTTTCGGTATTATTGCTGGCGTTATCCATACTGTAAGCGGCTTTCTGAGGTCGGGGCGGATTGCGTCGGGCGAGCTCGTTGTGCACATGCGTTGCTGCTCAACGCTTTGCGTGTATCCATGCTCCCGCCTTGTTGCGCCGCTGGGTCAATTTGTCGGCTCGTGTTCGCTGCTGATAATTACTGAGTAATGTAAACAACAGCACAAATTATATGGGGGTGCACATGCTGTGGGCGGCTATTATTCGACAAACGGTAGCGCGACGATGCGATGTTCGATGAAAATGCGACTGGGGCGGTATATGTTGACGGGTATACTTGTTCCGTTCAAATTTGCGGGGATGGAGATGGTCGCATGGCACAGTCAAATCTGACGCGCATGGTGGGGCTTGCGCTCGAGGGAGGCGGCTACCGCGGTATGTATACGGCGGGCGTGCTCGACGTATGGATGGAGCGTGGCTTGACCTGCGACCATATGGTGGGTGTCTCGGCGGGCGCGGCGTTTGGCTACAACTTTAAATCGCGCCAGATTGGTCGTGCCATTCGCTACAACAAGGCCTATTGCGCCGATAAGCGCTATGCGGGTGTAGCAAGCTGGCTGCGAACCGGCGATATGTTCAATGCAGATTTTGCCTATCACGAGGTGCCCATCGAGCGCGATCCCATCGACCTGGAGACATATCGTGCCTGCCCCATGCGGTTCACGTGCGTGTGTACCGATATCGAGACGGGCAAGGCCGTCTATCACGATCTGCCGTATGGCGACGAGCGCGATATCGAGTGGATTCGGGCGTCGTCTGCTATTCCCGTGGCAACGCGTCCTGTCGCCATTGAGGGGCATAAATATCTGGATGGCGGCGTGGCCGATTCCATTCCCAGTGCTTGGCTGTTTGCGCAGGGGTATGACCGCAATATTGTGGTACTCACGCAGCCGGCGGGCTTTGTGAAGCAGCCCAACAGCGTGATGCCCATGCTGCGGCGCGTGTTCCGTCACTACCCGGAGTTTGTTGCGGCGCTTGAGCATCGGCATGAGGCCTACAATGCCACGCTTGATGACCTGGCACGTCGCGAGGCTGCCGGCGAGGTCTTTGTGGTGCGGCCGAGCGAATCGGTAAAGGTGCCGTCGCTGTGCCGCGAGCCCGATGAGCTTGAGCGTATCTATCAGATCGGCCGCCACGATGCGGAGGCGTCTTTGTCCGCGCTGGAAACGTATCTGGCGGGGTAGGACAAGCTGCCGCGGACTCGGCGGAAAGCGCGTCCCAGAATGAGCGCTCAGAACGGGCTACAGGGGACCTCGGACAAAATCTCGGACCCAATCTGGGTCCAGGAGGGAGTCCGATGTATACGAAAGAGGAGCGCGAGGGGATTCTCTGGGAGTTCCACCGGAGTGGCCTGTCCGCCCCCGCCGCCTGCAGGAGCCTGCCGCTTTTCCCGAACAAGGACAACCTGTATGCTTGGCTCAAGCTTGAGGAGGCGGGCGAGCTGACCGCACGCGAGATGCCCGACCGGGCGGAGCGCATGCACTGCTCGCACGGCGAGGGCAGCCCCGCGTTCGCCGCGAGGCGCGCGGGCGCCGCGCCCGCCTCCCCGCGGAAGCGTCGAGCCGAAGGGGGCGCGGGCAGGATGAAGGGGACCGGGCGCGGAGGGGCCGGCGGCGAGCCGCCCATGCAGACGGACTGGCGGGACTGGGGCCTGGAGGGGCTCCCGGACGACCCCGCCGAGCGCGCCCGCGAGGCCGAGGTCAGGCTCGCCGAGGCCCTGGCGGTGTTGGACGTCCTAAAAGCACCAGGCCCTGGCTCTTTGACGAACGAGGAGAAGCACAGGGCGGGAGAGGCGGCGAGGAGGCTCTCGCCGGCGGTGAGGCTCGCGGACGTGACCAGGACCCTGTCGATCCCGAAGAGCACCTATCTTGACCAGGCGTCCAGGATCTCGAGGCCCGACCCTGTTAGCGCTACTGTAAAAACAACCATTTTGACCAACGCTCAATAACCAATCA
>CAUHHV010000005.1 GCA_959606065.1 uncultured Collinsella sp. | reverse complement strand
AGAATGCATAATCTGCCTTCCCTGTTGAATCGTATGCTGACGACTTAACAGGATATACGCCAGCGACCAGCAGCGCAGCACAAGCTCGAAAAATTAATAGACACACGGTAGTCATTGGGGACGTCGATGTTTTGGCAATGCCGGCGAGCGACGTCCAGAGCGAACAAGTGGCATGAAAAAGACAAGGCATGACCAGAAGGTCTATGCCTTGCCTTTTGAATGACAAATTATCGCTCTGGACGGCACGCAGCATCGACCGAGCGGCGGAACCTCTAGAGCAAGGTGACGCTAAAGCTGCGTTTATCGGTAGCGCCGGGGGCCAAGGTGATGGTGTTGACCTTGTGCTCAAAGACGTCGTCCTCGGTGTCCATGGTGGTGTGGCCGGACCAAGGCTCAAGCGCCACAAACGGGGCGTCGTTGGCGGCAGACCACACGCCGATGTACTTAAAGCCCTCAAAGTCGATCTTGACGCCGTGGCCCGACTTGCGACCGCGCAGCGTGAGCGTGGAGCCCGGGGTATCGGTGAACATGATGGCGTCGTTATCGAAGCTGCGGTGCGTGATGGGCAGCACGTCCGAGTTATCGGGCGCCCTGTAGCTGCCTTCGAACGTCATGAGGCCATCGGGCGTGATGATGGGGGCCTCGTTGGTCCAAGCCTCGGTAAATGCCAGCTCGTAATCCTCGAACGTCTCGTCCTCGGCACCGGGGGCGGGCACGTTAAATGCAGGGTGGCCGCCCACCGAGAACGGCAGGTCCACGTCGCCGGTGTTGGTGACGGCAAAGGTCTGGGTAAGCGTGGCGTCGCCGGTTAGGGCATAGGTCATGTTGAGCTTAAAGTGGAAGGGGAAAGCCTTGAGCGACTCGGGCGTGTCGGTGATCTCGTAGGTGACGGACGAGCCGTCCTCGGAGACCTCGACCAGCTTGTGCTCGACGATGCGCGCGAGGCCGTGGCGCGGCATCTCGCAGGTGCCAGCCGCAGATGTTGCCGTGTTGTTGCGCAGTGAGCCCACGATGGGGAACAGAATGGGCGCGTGCTTGCCCCAAAAGACCGGGTCGCCCTGCCACAGATACTCGTTGCCGTTGAGGGCAAGGCTCGTGAGCTGGGCACCCATGGAATCGATGGCCGCGGTGAGGCCGCCGCGCTTGATGGTAGTGACGGTGGACATGCTACTTCCTCCAAAAATAAACAACAGTATCGAGGGCTATTGTCCCACTCTTGGCGGCGGGGTTGAGCGTCAGGCGCAGTTATTGAGCAATAGCGTAAAGGTCAAACCCGCCCTGCGGCGTGCTATCGACCGTATCGGGCGCCCGTGAATTAAAACTCACCGGAACCATGCGCTTTGAGGCGCGGTAACGCGTGCCGTCGGTGGCGACGGGCGGCTCATCAACCGTGAGCTCGTAGTCGCCGGGCTTGAGCTCGATACCGTCACCTTCGGAATTGACGTATTGATACTCGTCGATTGCTTGTCCCTTGAGCGTGCGACCCACGATATGGACGAGCATCTGGCTGTCGCCGCGGGCGGTGTCCCATGTCGCACCGTCCTTAACCTCGACCGACACATGCACCGAGCGCGTGCGGCTGAGCGATTGCTCGACAGACATCTCGACCTTGGCGGCGTCTTGGCGCTGCTGCTCGACATGACCCCAGATGCTGCCGATCGCCGAGCAAGCGATGACGCCGGCCATAAAGGCGATGAGAATGGGGCCGAGCGGAGAGCGACGGCCCGCGTCTTCCTCGCGAGCCAGGTTGGGGCGATGGGTGGGGGCGGGCGCCTGGGCACCCTGCGCGGGCACGTCGAGTATGCTGAAGGATGCCGTGCTGCCGGGGTCGATGGTATGGCGCGGCTGTGGGGTCTTTGCCGGCGAGATCGACATATCAGCCGGCTCGCCGAGCGTGGCCGTGGCATCGGCCTTCGCCTCGTCGGCCTCGGCCTGGGCCCAAGCCTGTTCAAAGGTTAGGGGTTCGGCGGCATCGGAAGCGGCTTCAGGCTCGACACCGGCATCGTTGCCGGTCTCGTCCTCGTCGCTCGACACGTCACACGGCGCGGGCTCGTCCCACTCTTCGTCCGGAGCCTCGCCCTCGCTATACCACCATTCAAAGTTATCGATATCCATACGGGGCGCCCCCTTGGCCTCGCAAATAAACACTTGCTAGCCTTATACCCCCAGATGACACGGGAGCTCGCCGGCACAGACAGGAAAAGCGTCACAACATTCGAGGCTTTTCCTCGTTTTCGAGATTTTCATCGAATGTTGTGATGGTTTGGGCGGCAGCCATGCCGCGAATGTGACAAAGGGACTGTCCCTTTGTCACATCTGGAGGGTAACGGGGATTTGGATGCAGCAAAAGTCCTCTTGGTGGGACTCGTCGTAGCTCGTGGTATCGAGGTAGCAAAAGTCGAAAGCGTTGCCAACGGGCTGGAGCGCGTGCTCGTCCATGCAGGCAACGATGGCGCGGATGCCCTCGGGCTCGTACGGCATACCCCAGCGGCTCATGCACAGGTATGTGCCCTCGGGCAGCACTTCGATGCCGATCTCTGCCAGCTCGGCGGGATCGCTCGGCAGCAGTTCCTCGACACCGCGCGGCAGCACGGCAAAGGAGCCCGCGCCGGCGATAGGGTCGTCGGAATGCAGCGCCTCACGACGCAGCATGGCACCCCAGCCGCGCATAGGGCGCGTGCCCGTCAACGCACGCATGCGCAGGATGGCCCGCATGAGCGTGGGGTGAAGCATCGAGCGGCCGCGCTCGATATCGCCTGGAAACTCCTCAAAGACCACGAAGCGGCGCTCGAACTGCTTGAGCTCCGGCTTGCCCTCGCGCTCGCGCCAGTAAACTGCCTCGTCGTAAAAGCTCAGACGCTCCTGCACGCTCGCACGCTCGGCTTTGAGCCCGGCAATCTGCTCGTCGAGCGCCTGCACCCGCGAGCGCAGGTGGTCGGTCATCTCGCTAATGTCGAACGTCGAGGCTAGGCGGTCGATCTCATCGAGTTCGAGCCCTAGGTCGCGCAGCATGCAGATCAGACGCATGAGCGGGATCTGCGTGGGCGAATAGAAACGGTAGCCTTTTTCGTTAACCACGGCGGGCTTAAACAGGCCGATCTTGTCGTAGTAGATGAGCGTTTGGCGCGAAACGTTAAACAAACTCGCCATCTCGCTAATCGCATACATGCCCGTCTGCATAGGTCCTCCCGACACATCCTTTTTGCGCACAAAGCCCGCCGCCCACAGGGGCAGCGGGCTCAAACACTACTCGTATCCTACCCTAAAGACGCCTATGACCAGCGCTTATAGTTTGCGCATGACACGCCGACGGCCTCGAGCGCCTTGGCGGCGATGTGGTGCACCGCGTCATCGAGCGTGGCGGGGCCGTTGTAAAACGTGAGCATGGGCGGCATGAGCATGACGCCCGGTACGCGCGCAAGGCGCGCCATGTTGTCGACATGAATGGCGCTGAAGGGCGTCTCGCGCACCATGAGCACCAGGCGGCGCTGCTCTTTCATCTGCACGTCGGCCGCACGCAGCAACAGATTGTCGCTGTAGCCGCTCGCGATGCCGGCGAGCGTCTTCATGGAGCACGGGGCCACGATCATGCCGTCGACCGGATAGGTGCCGCTTGCGATGGCGGCGCCGATGTTCTTGTTGTCGTAGACCACATCGGCATGCGTGGCAAACTCGTCGAGCGTCATGCCGAGCTCCTGCTCGATGGTGATCTCTCCCCCGCGCGTGACGACAAGCGCCGACTCGGCACCTGCCTGGCGCAGGCATTTGAGGCACTCAAGACCCAGCGCGGCACCGCTGGCGCCAGACACGCCAACGACAATGCGACGGGGACGGATCACAGGATCAGACATAGCGACTCCTTACAACAAAATGGCAGCTATAGGTCAGGCAATGTCAGCGAGCGCGCGTCTGGCGAGGCAAGGTGCCCCGAAACAAGAAGGCATAGGGCTTATGCCCATGCCTTCGCAGTTGAGGGGCAGATTGCCCGCCAGGCGCGGGCGCAGCGTCGAGTGGTCCGACGTTCGGTAGAACGCCGGAACCTTAGAAAGCAATCTCCTTGGCCCACTTGTCCTTGTCGATCTCCATGAACTGCGAGCGAATGAAATTCTTCTTGAGGTCGAACGGAACCGTGCAGTCGAAGATGGCCTTGCAGGCGATGCCGTGCTCGCGAATCGTGGGGTCGAACGCGGGGTCGTTGGACGGGTCGAGCACGTGGCAGTGGCAGCCGGGGATGGTGATGAGGTCGACGTCGGCCTGGAAGCGCGTGGTCATGGCCCACATCACGTCGCTCATATCAAAGATGTCAACATCCTCGTCAACCAAGATCACATGCTTGAGCTCGGAGAATGCCGAGAAGGCGAGCATGGCGGCGTTGCGCTGACGGCCCTCGTCATTTTTGCTCGACTTCTTAAACTGCATGATGGCAACGAACTTGCCGCCGCCGCAGGGTGCAGCGTGGACGTTGAGCAGGCGGCCCGGGATAGCGGTCTCGACCATCTTGTAGATGGAAGCCTCGGTGGGGATACCGGCCATGGACACGTGCTCGTGCGAAGGGCCGATGCAGCTCTCCATAATGGGGTTGACACGCGTGGTGACGGCGGTGATCTTGATCACCGGGCAGACCTTGGCGCCGCCGGTGTAGCCGGGGAACTCGGGCATGGCGTAGCCGTGGCCGTTGACGTCCTCGTTGATGGTCTCGTCGTGCATGAGGTAGCCCTCGAGCACGTACTCGGCATTGGCGATGCACTTCTGCGGAACGGTGACGCAGTCGGCAAGCTCGACAGCGTGGCCGCGCAGGGCGCCGGCAATTTGCAGCTCGTTGAAGCCGAGCGGTGTGGTGGGAGCCTCAAAACCGCAGCACATGTACACGGCGGGGTCCAAACCGATGGAGATGGAGATGGGCATGTCTTCGCCGCGCTGGCAGTACTCGTCAAAGAACGCGCCCAGGTGACGGCTGCCGGGGGTAATCCACATGGCAAGCTTATCCTTGTCGACGCAGGAGAAGCGGTGGATGGTCACGTCGGACTGGGAGCCGTCGGGGCTCGTGCCGTAGGCGAGGCCCATGGTGATGTAGGGGCCGCCGTCGACGGGCGTGTTGGTAGGAGCGGGAACGATCTTGCGCAGGTCAAAGCCCTCGTCGGTCGCCTTGTACACGACCTCCTGACAGTCGACGTGCGCACCCTCGGCGATCTGCTCGGGCGCGATCAGGTTCTCGAAGCGCTTGCCGATCTCGAGGCCCAGGTGCTCCTCGTCCAGGTCGAGCAGGGCGGCAACGCGCTTGCGGCTGGCAAGCATGCCGATGCAGACTTTGGCATCGTCAAAGCCCTTGACGTTGTTGAAGACCATCGCCGGACCCTCTTTGGTCGGGCGCATAACGGTGCCGCCGGCGCCGACGTGACGGTAGACGCCCGAGACCTCGGCATCGGGATCGACCTGAGTGTCGGTCTCGAGCAGCTGGCCCGGCATCTCGCGCAAAAAGTCGAGCGCGGAGCGCAGGTCGTGGATCTGGGAAGCATCGGTAGTGGACATAGCATGCTCCTTTCGGGAGAGTGCCCGGCGGCGAGGATGCCGCCGGGCTTGGTAACGTAATGGGGCCGCAGCGCTCATAGATGGGGCGCTCGGGCACTCGCAGTTCAAGCACTCGGCTAATTACAGCCAAGCACTCGACTGCTTACATCAGGCCAAAGAGGTGGAACCAGGCGGCCTCGACCAGCACGACGATAAAGACGACCGCGGTGAGGGGAATGCCCATGCGCATGGCCTCTTTGGAGGTGTAGCCGCCGGCGTCCTTGCCCTCGCCGACAAGGATCGGCAGGTTGTGGAACGGCAGGATGTAGTGGATGTTGATGGACGTGAAGACGATGAGCGCCACGGCAAGCGGGCTTACGCTGGAGCCGGCCGCGAAGCTGATGAACGCCGGCACGCACACACCGAGCACGGCCATGACCGAGCCCATGAACATGTGGATGATCATGGAGAGCGCGGCGACGAGCAGGGCGAACAGGAAGATGTTCTCGGGCACGGAGCTGGGAAGCACGACGTCGGCGATCCAGGCGTTCATGCCGGTGGCGCCGCCCACGGAACCCACGGCCATGGCGGCCGTCAGGAACATGAGGGACTTGATGTCGACAGCGTTCCAGCTGGCAGGAGTGAGGACCTCGCCGATGATGGGCATGGCGAGTGCGACGCCAATGGCCAGGGTGACCCAGCCGATATAGTCGCCCGAGACGGTGAGCCACAGCGCGATGGCGATGACAAGCCACACGATGGTGCGGATCTCCTTGACGGAGAGCTTGCCGAGCGCGGCCTGCTTGGCCACGATCTGCTCGCGATCGTAAACGAGCTCCTTGCTGGGCTTAAAGAAGAAGAGGCCCAGGAACAGGGTGCACAGCAGCGCGACCAGCATGGGCACGCTCATGTACAGGAACCAGTCGACGAAGGACGGGCTCATGCCGCCGGCCTCGGCGCTGTACTGCGCGACGAGCGGGTTGAGTGTGGAGTCGCCCGTCAGGAAGAACATGGAGCCCGGGGCAGCAGCGGCAAACACGAGGAAGCCGAGCTTACCCTTGTCGTCGTCACCGTAGCCGGCGGACTCGGCGATGACCGAGACGACGGCGAGGATGAGGAAGGCGCGGGGGAACGGATGCGGGATCAGCAGCGACAGCACAAAGGTGAGCGCGAAGATCGAGATGATGAGCGACTTGGCGTCGCGCACGAACTTGAGCATAAACGCATAGGCGATGCGCTCGCCCAGGCCCGACTCCTTGACCGCGCTGGCGATGAGGTAGGCACCAATGACGAGCCACATGGTGGCTTTGGTCCACGAGCTAAACGTGGAGGCGACCGTCGCCGAGATGCTCGCGGCGCCCGTGTCGTCCACGCACACCTTGAATAGAACGAGCAGCGCGCAATAGAGCAGGCCCACAAAGCCCGGCTGCGCCACACCGCATGCCCAGAACACCACCGTGGCGAGCGTCAGTGCCAGACAGGTCTGACCGCCGACCGTGAGCTCGACCGTCGAGCTCAGCTCCGCCAAAGGAAGAAACTTCACCAGCAAAAAGACAACGATACCCAGCACAAAGCCAATTTCGCGCTTGGTGATCTTAAACGCCTTCTTTTCCGCTTCCATCTCCCCACCTTTCTTGTTGGGGGCGCTCCGGATTCGCAACCACGTTGCCGCTTAAAAAGGGGCGCCCGTTATCGGACGCCCCTTACGTTGCGCTGTGTTGTGGCAATACAGTCAAGCGGGATTTTTGGATGAGAAGCGATCCTCTGGGCAAAAACCGTCACAATCTTCGACGCTTTTCCTCGATTTCGAGATTTTCATCGAATGTTGTGACGGTTTGGATATGGCAAAGGGACTGTACCTTTGTTACATAGCGAGGGCCGTACGGATGGATGGGTCGCTGAGTGCCTCGCGGAGCCAGGGGGCCAGCTGCTCGGGGTGACCCTGCAGGTAGCCTTTGAGCTCGGACGGGGCCACGCGACGCACCTCCGAGATCTCCTCTTGGTTGATATGCAGCTCGCCCGGCTCAACATGGGCTGCGAACACCTCGCACCATTCGCACTCGCAGCGGCCGTCGCCGTGATCCTCGCGATACACCACGTGACCGAGGTGCTTGAGCTGGTCGGGCTCGCGCGCAATGCCAAGCTCTTCGTTGATGCGACGCGCCGTGGCGGCCGCGACGTCTTCCCCGGGGAGCGGATGGCCGGCGCAGCTATCGGCCAGCACCCCGCCCCACAGGCGCTTGAGCGGACTGCGGCGGCAGAGCAGCAGGCGCGCGTCCTCGCCCTGGCCCTCGACCAGAAGCGTCAGAAATGCCTGATGCAGGATGCCCTCGCCGGCATGTGCCTCGATGCGATCGACAGGGCCAAGCGCCTCGCCGGTCGCGGCATCGACCGCCACGACCTCGGCGCCTGCACCGCCCTCATCCCAGCCGGCGCGCAGGATGCGCGCGGCGGCCTCCTCGAGCGCGGCGATGAGCTCCTTGGTGGTAGCGAGCACGCGCTGCAGATCGTCCGCAGTCGCATGCTCCACATGAAAGCCCGTGCTTGCAACTACCGGCACGCCAAAGCGCGTGGCCAGCGCCGCCGCGATATCGTGCGCCGGGATCTCATCTCGATGGCACGGAACGGCCAGGATGCTCACGGTCGCCGTGCGACCGGGCTCAGGGCGCGGAATGGCCTGCGCCGTGGCGCCCAGATGCGCGTACTCCGGCGAGCAGGCGTACACCACCATGCCGCGCGGCGTCACCGTCAACTGGGCCTCGAGCGCAAACTTGCCCTCGCCCACTGCAACCTTTGTCGTGTGCATACCCATGGGATCTCCTGTCGCCCGCGATGTACCTGAGACCATCTTCGCCTGTATTGCGACTATACAGGCAAGCGCAGCCTGCGACAAAGGGGGCAGGCACCTGACACATTCTGTTAGAGTTGCAGGGATTGAATCCCGCTTATTCATGCGACATTGGAGTGACAACCTTGACCGCCGCAACCACGCCTAAAAGTAAGTCAACCGCCGCCGCGCTCTCCCCCGCGCGCACCAAGCTCTGCCTGGCGCTGCTCGTGCTGTTGGGCTTCTCGCTCGGCTGCTCGGAGTTCGTGGTCATCGGCATCGAAAGCGACTTGGCAACGGAACTCGGCGTATCACTTGCCACTGCGGGCCAGCTCATCAGCGTGTTCGCGCTCGTCTACGCTATCGCCACGCCGGTGCTCGCGCTCAGCACGGGGCGATTCCGCCGCTACCAGCTGCTCGTGTGCTACAGCATCGTTTTTGTGCTCGGCAACCTGGTCATGGCGTTGGCGCCCAACTTCCAGGTGCTGTTTATCTCGCGCATTGTCCTGGGCTCCGTCTCGGGCGCACTGCTCGCCGTGGGTGTGACGTACATCCCCGAGCTGCTGTCCCCACAGCAAACCTCACTTGCCATCTCGGTGGTATATGGTGCGTTTTCCGTGGCAATGGTCTTTGTGACCTCGATCGGCAAGTTCGTGGCCGACACGCTCGACTGGCACGTGGCCATGTACGGCACGCTGACCTTTGCCGTTCTGATCTGCGGAGCGCTCGTGGCGTTTATGCCGCGCGCTGGGCAAACCGATGAGCCTGCCACCTTTCGCGAGCAGGCGGGTCTGCTGCGCGAGCCGAGCATCATCACCGGCATGCTCATCTTTTTGTTTGGCGTAGGCTCGGTCTATGTGTTCTACGGCTACGTGACGCCTTATCTTGAGCAGGTGCTGGGTATGGGAACCGTTCAGGCGAGCACCACGCTTATGGCCTACGGCGTGTTCTGCCTGGTCTCGAACATCTTGGGCGGATGGATCGACGCGCGTTTTGGCATGAAGGCACTGCTTGTGACGTTTGTACTGCAGGCTGCGGCGTTACTCGGGCTGTTTGCCGTGGGCGGCACCATGCCGCTCGCGCTGGTCTTTGTCTTTAGCTTGGCGTTGCTCATGTACCTGTTCTCGGTGTCGTGCATCACGCACTTTATGGACGTGGCACGCAGCCGCCATCCCAAGTCGATGGTACTCGCAAGTTCGGTTGAGCCCATGGCGTTTAACGTCGGCATCTCGTTTGGCACCGCAGTGGGCGGCGCCGTGGTAAGCAGCGTTGGCATTGCCTACGTTGGCGCGGTTGGTGCCGCGTTCTCGCTTGTGGCCTGGGCGCTCACGCTGGTGACGATTAAGCTGGCACGTTGGGAGCGCAAGCGGGCGAGGGCGAGGGCGTAGGCTTAGGCTTAGCTGCGATACTCGAGTTCGATGATGGCGATTGAAAGGAACCGCGCATGCAACGCGTACTGTTTATCTGCTATGGCAATATCTGCCGCTCGACGATGGCTGAGTCGGTGTTTACCGAGCTCGTGCGCCGCGCCGAGCGCGAGGACGAATTTGTCATTGACTCCGCCGCCACCTCGACCGAGGAGATTGGCAACCCGCCGCATCACGGCACTGTTGCCAAGCTTGCCGAGGTCGGGATTCCCGTTGTCGCACATCGCGCGCGTCAGGTACGCCGCGCGGAGTATAGCGACTGGGACCATATTGTCTATATGGATTCCGAGAACGCCCGCGGCCTGCATCGCATCTTTGGTAAGGATCCCGATGGCAAGGTCTCGCGCCTGCTCGATTGGACCGATCGCCCCGGCGATGTGGCCGACCCCTGGTATACCGGCAATTTCGATGCCACCTACCGCGATGTGCTCGCCGGTTGCACCGCTATGCTCGAGCAGCTGTAGGCAAGCGAGCGCACGGGCCGCGCTATCAGCATACATCGAGCGAGGATTTTCTCCCCCATACAAATCGAGCGTGGATTTTCTCCCACTTTGAGCGCGAAATAGCTCCAAAAACGGGAGATAATCCACGCTCGATATTTCGACGGCAGAAAATCCTCGCTCGATACTCACCGACGAGCTCAATGTGACAAAGGGACTGTCCATTTGTCACATTCCTAGACAGGTTTGACCTCCAGCTTTATCCCCTCGACACGGGAGTCGCCCAAAACATCCGGAAGGGTCCAAGTCGCATACAGAGGCAGATAGAGAACGCCCCCGTCACGCTCAACGTTGCCTCTCGAGAAAACAATCCCGCGCTTTACGCCATACTCGGCCGTTTCTAGCACATGGTTCAACGCGGCGTGCGCATGGTAATACGTCCCCAATTTAACCTCGATGGGCACAGCCGTCCCATCCGGGCCGTCAATCACGAAATCGACCTCGCCCCGTTTCTTGGTCTGGTAGTAATACAGCCCTCTTCCCTGGGCAGCCAGCTGCTGAGCCACCACGTTTTCGTACACGCCGCCGAGGTTGGGCTCCTTGCTGTCGAGGTACGCCGCCTGGGCGACCCCGATAGGATAACGGGCCATCAGCATCCCGATATCGGACTGGTACAGCTTGAACTGGGACGCCCGTGCCGTCTTAAGCAGTGGGGACTTGGGCTCGGTCACGATGTCGGTCTTGAGAGCGACGCCGGCATCGACAAGCCAGACAAAATCTCGCTGGTATTTCTCGTAATGCGCCTTGGGATCTATGGAGTTGAGCACGAAACGCTTGTTCTCGCCCTCCAGCATGACAGGAAGCTGGTCGAAGATACTCTGCACCTGGAGCGCGCGCCCGTTCGTGTATTTCGAGATATCCCGACGGTATTGCCCGTTCAGCTCGGACTGGAGCTGGCGGACAGATGCCAGATCACCCTGCGTGTCGAGGAAGCGCTGCACGATCTCCGGCATACCGCCGACGACGATATAGGTCCTGAAGTTTGCCATCATTGCGTCGTGAATATAACCAGGAACCGGCGTCTCGTTGCGGCACGCATCGCAAATCGAGCGCCGCGCCTCTTCGCTCACCCCGATTGCCCAGCTGAACTCCTCAAAATCCAGCGGGAACATCCTGAGCTCATGGACGTACCCCACGGGATAAGACCTGACGCCCTTGAATTGGGTCCCAAGCATGGACCCCGAGAATGCCCAGCGACAACGGCCGTCCTCGACAAGGAACTTGGCCATCGTCATGATGTCCGGCGCCTCCTGCACCTCGTCGATAAACACGAGGGTCTCGCCCGGCGCTATCGACTTTCCCGAGAGAAGCGTCACCCTGCTAATGAAATCATCGGCATCCCGCGCCTCGAGAAGAGCATCTTTTGCCTGGCGATTTTCCATGAGGTTAAGCTCGATGTAGGTTGCATGGTTGGCTTTGCCAAATGCGCGAATCGAATAGCTTTTGCCAATCTGGCGAGAACCCGTAATGAACAAGGCCTTTTGCTCGGAAGACTTCAGCCAACGCTCCAGCTCTGCCGCTATTTTCCTGCGCAGCATAGGCTCTCCCCTCAGTGTCATCAAATGAAATGCAAAGTTTTATACGCTTGATTATCGATGAGACGCAGAATTTTTAGAATCTAAAATCAAATGAAATGCAGAGATTTGAGATTATAAGCAAAAGAAGGGGCACCACCGGCGAATGTGGCAAAGGGGCTGTCCCTTTGCCACATTGCGCTCGACTACTCGTCAACGATCTCGGCAAGCCAGACGTTCAGCGTATCGACCTCGGGGCAGCAGAACTTTGCCGTACCAGGCTCGTTGCCAGGTACGGTTCCGCCATAGCGCAGGATATCGATATAGGGAAAGCCCACATGGCAGGCCATGGCGCACATCTTGCCGCGGTCTCGGTCAAAGTCAAAGACGTCGCCCGGCTTGTGACCATGGTGGCAGCGGCACGTCCCCAGCTGGTCCACGCAGCTCACGCGGATACGCGGCCGCTTGCCACGCGGCGCGCCGAGCGGCCTGTTCTCGCCCGCAGGCTTGACGCCGCCCTCGCCAGCGTTACTCATGGTCAATCACATCCAGGCAGGCCTCGATGGGAAGGCCGGCCGACTTGTCCTCTTGGTCGGCATTGCGCTCGATAAGCTCAGCCACCACACGCATGGCATCGGACGTCGCGCGCTGCAGACTCCAACCTGCCATAACGCGGCCCATGAGCACCGCCGAGAACGTATCGCCCGTGCCCGGGAAATAGACCGGAATGAGCTCAAAGGGAATCGTGAAGTACTCCCCCGCCACATGGTCGTAACCGATAACCGCGTTCGTGCCATTTACCACGGCGCTCGTAATGACCACCGACTTGGCACCCAGCTCGCGCACGGCGTCCACAAGGGCGCGGGCCTCATCGGGCGTGATCTGCTCTGCAATAGGCGTATCGGCGAGCAGACAGGCCTCGGTGTAGTTGGGCACCGCGTAGTCTGCGCACTCCAGCAGGTGCCGCATAAGGCCAATCGTGGACTCGGGCACACCGGCATAGAGCTTGCCGTTGTCGCCCATGATGGGATCGACGAACACCTTGGTGCCCTTTTGCGCGCGGCGGTGGCAAAAGTCCGAGATGATACGCGTCTCTTCCTCGGTCACGATAAAGCCGGTCGAGATGGCGTCGAACTCAAAGCCGAGCTCCTCCCAGATGGCGAGGCTCTGGCGCACGTACTCGGTGGTGTCGTGGATGTAGAACTTGGGATAGTTGAGCGTATCGGACACAAGTGCCGTCGGCAGGTTATGGATACGGTAGCCCATGTGCGACAGCACCGGCAGCATGGCGGAAAGCGCGACCTTGCCGTAGCCGCACATATCGTTAATCAGCAGCAGCTGAGTATTCTTCATGAGGGTCTCCCTTGTTTCGGGCGCGGCGCGGCAGCGCCACAGTGCGACTAAGTGTAGCGCAGGGGACGTTGTGAACGGGCGCTGGCACCGCAGAGGACGAATTGTTGCGGAAAGGTTACGGGAAGGAGGAAGTTAGTCGTTGGGGACGTTCTTAAATGACTAGTCGACACAAGGAGTGTCCCCAAATGCCGGCACATAAGGAACGTCCCTAAGTGCCGCTCGAACATAATAAGTTTGGTACCTTGACATTTATTTACCGTGCTCCTAAATTGGTTAGGCACAAAACAATTCATCTACCTAACTAAAGAAAGGAGCGAAGCTTAGATATGTGTGTTGAACCACTCGTCCTTCCGCATGAGCCCAGCGGTGACCCGTCGCAACCGGTAGACATACCCGAAGCGGTCAGCGCCGAAGACAAACTCGCCAAGCGCATCCTGAGCGGCCTGGGCTTTTGCGGCCATTACATGCATTTTCATGGCGGAGGCGTGTCCGGCAAGGCGCCCATCATCTGCCTGCTGGCCAAGCAACCCGGCGGCGAGATGTCGCAGCAGGAACTCGGCATGCACTTTGACCTCAAGCCGGGGTCGCTTTCCGAGATCCTGTCCAAGCTCGAGCTCAACGGCCTCATCGAGCGCAGCCGTAACCCCAAGGATCGACGGCAGCTCACCATTCGCCTGACCGAAACCGGCCGGGAAAACGCCCGCATCGACCAGGCGGCCCGCATTCGCTTTAGAGAGCAGGCCTTTAGCGCGCTCACCCATGACGAGCGCGAGGACCTCGCCGAAATGCTCGATAAAATCCGCGTAACCTGGGAGGAACTGGATGATTAAAACCCTCATGGGCAGCATCCGCGACTATATGAAAGTCACCGTTGCCACGCCGTTGCTCGTGCTTGGCGAGGTGCTCTGCGAGATGCTGATTCCATTTATCACCGCCAACCTGATCGACGCCATCAAAGACGGCGCCACCGTAGCCGAGATGCTTCCCACCGCGGGCCTTTTGGTGCTCATCGCGCTGACATCGCTTGCTTTTGGCGCCGCGGCAGGCGTCACCTGCAGCCATGCGAGCTGCGGCTTCGCCAAGAACCTGCGTCACGACCTGTTCTACAAAATCCAGACGTTCAGCTTTGCCAACATCGATGAGTTCTCGAGCTCCTCGCTCGTCACGCGCCTGACCACCGACATCAACAACGTGCAGCAGGCCTTTATGATGATCATCCGTATCGCCGTGCGCGCGCCGCTGGTATTGATCTTCGCCTTTACCATGGCATTTATCATGGGCGGCAGCGTTGCCATGGTCTACCTGGTCATCATTCCGCTGCTGGGCTTTGGGCTGTTCTTTATCATCTTTAAGGTACGCCCCATCTTCTCGCGCGTGTTCCACAAGTACGATGCCCTTAACGAGTCCGTCGAGGAAAACGTCACCGGCATGCGCGTGGTTAAGAGCTACGTACGCGAAGACTTTGAGAAGGAGAAGTTCGCGGCCGCCGCGCGCGATGTCCAGACGGACTTCACCCGCGCCGAGAAGCTGCTCGCCTTTAACAACCCCATGATGAACATCTGCGTCAACGGCGCGTTTGTCGTCATCATCTACCTGGGCTCCAAGCTCATCATCACGAGCCAGGGCACGCTGTTCGACGTGGGCCAGCTCTCCTCGACCTTTACCTATGGTTTCCAGATTCTCATGAGCCTGATGCAGCTGTCGATGATCTTTGTCATGGTGACCATGGCCGACGAATCGGCACACCGCATTGCCGAGGTGCTGGCCGCCGAGCCCACGATCGCCGATCCCGCCGAGCCCGTGCTCGAGGTTGCCGACGGTTCCATCGACTTTGACCACGTGAGTTTTAAGTATTCCAAGCATGCGAAGCGCCAGGCGCTCGACGATATCGACCTGCACATTACGAGCGGCGAGACCATCGGCATCATCGGCGGCACCGGCTCGGCCAAGTCCACGCTCGTTAACCTCATCGCCCGCCTGTACGACACCACCGAAGGCGCTGTGCGCGTGGGCGGCGTGGACGTGCGCGACTACGACCTGGACGCGCTGCGTCACCAGGTCGCCATGGTGCTGCAGAAAAACGTGCTGTTTAGCGGCACCATCGCCGAGAACCTGCGTTGGGGCGACCCGAACGCCACCGACGAGGAAGTCCGCGAGGCAGCGCATCTGGCCTGCGCCGACGAGTTTGTCGACGGTTTCCCCAAGGGCTACGACACCTGGATCGAACAGGGCGGCTCTAATGTTTCGGGCGGTCAGAAGCAGCGCCTGTGCATTGCACGCGCCCTGCTGCGTCGCCCCAAGATCTTGATCCTGGACGACTCCACCAGCGCCGTCGACACCAAGACCGACGCAAAGATCCGCGCAGGACTGGCAAGCTATCTGCCCAACACGACCAAGCTCATCATCGCCCAGCGCATCAGCTCCGTGCAGGACGCAGACCGTATCATCGTCATGGAGGGCGGCCGTATCGCGCAGATCGGCAACCATGACGAGCTGCTTAAGACAAGCGAGATCTACCGCGAGACCTTCACCTCGCAAAACAAGATGAGCGCCGAGGGCGAAGGGGCCGTCGAGGCCGACACCGAGGCATCCGCAACGCAAGCTCAGACCCAGGAAGGAGGCGAGGCACATGAGTAAGGCAACGACCGCCGAGCGCGCGCTCAACCGTAAGGGCGGCACCATGTCGCGCCTCATCAAGACGCTCTTTGGCTTCTATCCCGTGCTTTTGCCCCTTGTCGTCGCCGGCGTGGTGCTCTGCGCCATCATCAACTCCATCGGCGCGACCTTCCTGCAGAGCGCCCTGCAGATTATTAGCGAATCGTGGCAGTCGGGCGATTGGGAAGCCGCACAGCCCAAGATTCTGCAGCTCGTGACCACCCTCGCCTGCATCTACGGCGTCGGTGTCCTGTCCTCACTCTTCTGGAACCGCGCCATGGCTATCGTCACGCAGGGCTCGCTCGAGAAGCTGCGCGAGATGATGTTCAACCGCATGCAGGACCTGCCGATCCGCTACTTCGACACGCACCAGCGCGGCGATATCATGAGCCACTACACCAACGACATCGATACGCTGCGCCAGATGATCAGTCAGTCGCTGCCCAACCTGCTCATGACGACCATCGTCATCGTCACGGTGTTCTTTATCATGCTGTACTACAGCGTGTGGATGTGCCTGGTCATTGTGGCCGGCGTCGCCTTTATGACCTTTATGACCAAGCTGCTCGGCTCCAACTCCGCGCGCTTCTTCATTGCGCAGCAGACCGAGCTCGGCGTGGTCGAGGGCCATATCGAGGAAGTCATGAACGGTCAGAAGGTCGTCAAGGCGTTCTGCCACGAGTCTGCCGCCGAGGCCGATTTTGACGAGCGCAACGAAAAGCTCTTCGAGGTCTCCCAGAAGGCCAACATGTACGCCAACATCCTCATGCCCATCCTTATGAACCTGGGCAACCTGCTCTACGTGCTGGTGGCCCTTGCCGGCGGCATTTTCCTGGCGCTGGGCGTGCCCAACCTGAGCATCTCGGGCATGGCGCTGTCCATCGCCGTCGTGGTGCCGTTCCTCAACATGACCAAGCAGTTCTGCGGACAGATCGGCCAGATCTCGCAGCAGATCAACGCCGTGGTCATGGGCCTCGCCGGCGCCGACCGCATCTTTGAGCTCATCGACGAGAAGCCCGAGGCCGACGAAGGCTACGTGACGCTCGTCAACGCACAGGTGAACCCCGAGACCTGGGAGTTCGAAGAGGCCGACCACCACACCGGCATGTGGGCATGGAAACATCCGCACCGCGCAACCGGCGAGATCGAGTACGTACCGCTGCGCGGCGACCTGGTCATGGACAACGTCGACTTTGGCTACACGCCCGACCACGAGGTGCTGCACGGCGTGTCCGTGTTTGCCAAGCCGGGCCAGAAGGTCGCGTTTGTCGGCGCCACCGGTGCCGGCAAGACGACCATCACCAACCTCATCAACCGCTTCTATGACATCGCCGACGGCAAGATTCGCTACGACGGCATCAACGTCAACAAGATCCGCAAGGCCGATCTGCGCCGCTCGCTGGGCGTCGTGCTGCAGGACGTGAACCTGTTCACCGGCACCGTGATGGATAACATCCGCTACGGCAACCTGGATGCGACCGACGAGGAGTGCATCGCGGCGGCCAAGCTCGCGGGCGCGGACGACTTTATCACCCGCCTGCCCGACGGCTACGACACGATGCTCACCGGCAACGGCGCCCAGCTGTCGCAGGGCCAGCGTCAGCTAATTTCGATCGCGCGCGCCGCCGTCGCCGATCCGCCGGCGATGATCCTGGACGAGGCAACGTCGAGCATTGACACCCGCACCGAGGCTATCGTGCAGGCGGGTATGGACAAGCTCATGGAGGGCCGCACGACGTTTGTCATCGCGCACCGCCTTTCCACCGTGCGCAACTCCGACGCGATCATCTGCCTGGACCACGGCCGCATCATCGAGCGCGGCAACCACGACGAGCTAATCGCCAAGCGCGGGTACTACTACCAGCTGTACACGGGAGCGTTTGAGCTGGAGTAGGAACGGTTACTGACGGAGGGTGCCCCGGGGCGTCGGGGTAATTCCTCCGTGCTCAAACATTCTCGCTTCGCTGCGAAACTGCGCGCGGAGGAAATACCCCGCCGCCCCGGGGCACCCTCCTGCGCGCAATCAGCCCGTTGTTTAAAACGGAATAAAGGTTAGTGAGGCCCTGGCCGTTTGGCCAGGGCCTCGTTTTGTTAGTCTTTTTGGGACGGGGCTTTTTGACTACTTTGAGGGTGCGCAGGCAGGGCGGCGAAAGTAGCTAAAAAAGCCCCGTCCCAAAAAGACTACCCGCGCCAAATGAGCTAGTTGAGGAGTTGGGCCATGGCGTTGACGAATTTTTGGACTTGGAGGGTGGGCTCGAGCGGGTAGTGCAAGAAGACCGGCACCTCGCGGCCACATAGGAACGGCACGCCTACAAAAGCCGGGTGCACGCCCGACCACGCCCCGCAAGTGAGCACCGCGTCGCCCTTTTCCTCCGCCTCGTTAAAGAGCGCAAAGTCAAAACTGTCCACGTCGATCACGTCCACGCCGCCATCGGCCAAAAGATCGATGCGCAGGCTGTCCATGGCGTCGTTGCCGTGGCGCAGTACGCGCAGACGCATACCCTCCAAGTCGGCAACCGTAATGCGATTCTTGCGCGCCAGCGGGCTCGTGCGCGGCACATCAATATAAAACGGTACGTTGACGATAAGGAGCTTTTGGCAGGCATCACCCCAGCGTGGGGTTGAAAAACTCGATTGCACCACATCGACCTCGCGGCCCAAGCTGCGCATGACGGTCTCGCGCTCGTCGTAGAGATCGCTTACCGGCACGATCTCAAATCGCAGCGACGGTTCCAGATCGTGGATGCCCGACCACATCGACAGCGTTTGGCGCCCCGGGCACATCATCGACACGCCCAGGCGCACGGCACCGCCATCGCCCGCCGCGCGTCGGGCACGGCGCAACGCATCCTCGGACTGACGCATGATCGAGCGCGCATCGTCTACCAGCAGCGCACCCGCCGGCGTCACCTTAACGCCCGAATGCGAGCGCTCGAACAACGTGATGCCAAACTCGGCCTCGAACCCCGACACCTGTTTGACGAGAGCCGGGGTCGACACACGTAGTTTTGCCGCCGCGCGCGAGAAGCTTCCCAGCTCCGCGGCGGCCGATATGGCCTCAAGTCGTCGATCGTACACGTTAATCTCCCGTTTTCGCGCCCGTGGCCACATGGTGCCACAGGAGGTTGTTTTCGCAGGTCATGCGCTCAATTGAGAATAAACTGCATCGCACAGTGTAAACCTATGGTTAACGCCATTCTAACAAATATGCAATTCACCTGCGCAAATGCAAAGCATACGATAACCAGCGAAAACCACGTGGGTCGGTTAATGGGAGCGACCCACCGGGAGGCATAAGAAGGGAAGTTCCTATGAGCAATTGGCTTAAGCTCGAGGGCGATGTCTGCGCCGTGACCGGCGCGCTCGGCGGTATGGGCGTCGAGATTTGCCGCGAGTTCGCCCGCAACGGCGCCAACGTCGTCCTGCTCGACCTGGACGAGGAGAAGGTCAAGGCCGCTGCCGCCGACCTTGCTGCCGAGTTTGGCATCCACGCCGAGGGTTACAAGATGAACGCCACCGACGAGGCCGAGGTTCAGGCTGCCGTCGACGCCACCATCGCCAACTTCGGCCGTGTCGACGTCCTCGTCAACACCGCCGGCATCCTGCGCTTCGCAGCCATGGAGGACCTGCCGCTCTCCGACTGGAACGAGGTCATCAACGTCAACCTCACCGGCTACTTCATCACCTCGCAGCGCTTTGGTCGCGAAATGATCAAGGCTGGCCAGGGTCGCCTGGTGCACATCTCGACCGTTGCCAGCCACTCCCCCGAGACGTTCTCGGGCGTGTACAGCTCCACCAAGGCCGGCGTCAACATGATGTCCAAGATGCTCGCCGCCGAGTGGGGCCCCTACGGCGTGCGCTCCAACTGCGTCGAGCCCTGCTTTGTTAAGACCCCGATGTCGGCGAGCTTTTACGCCGACCCCGAGGTCGAGAAGAGCCGCAGCCGCCTCATCGCCACGCGCCGCATCGGCGAGGTCAGTGATATCGCCAACGCCGTCATGTTCCTGGCGTCCAAGCGCTCGGACTTTACCACCGGCGACGCCATCAAGGTCGATGGCGGCTTCTCCAATATGATGGGCGACCTCACCGCCAAGCCCGGCGGCCGTCGAGCCTTTGCCGACAACTACCTCAAGAACAAGGGTGTCGAGCTTTGGTCCGACGAGTCTGGCGTCGCAAAGCCCACTGACCAGTAAACCAGCCTGACAGGGAGGCTCGCGGTGACGCCTGCCCCTCCCCCGCATCGATTAGAAAGAGTCCAATGGCTTCCACCAACTCCAACAAGGGTCGCGCCGTCGTGCTTTCCGCCGCGTGCGTCACCATGTTCTTCATCAGCTCCATCGCGCTGTATTCCGTCGTGAGCAAGAACCTGCTCGCCGTCTACCCCGAGTGGTCCAGCGCTCTTACCTGGGCTTTCCCGGTCTTTCAGACCATCATGGCCGTGACGGGCATCTTCGCCGGCCGCATCTCCGATAAGATCGGCCCCCGCAACGTCGTGATCGCCGCCGCCGTGTGCTACGGCCTAGGCTGGTTCATGTCTGGCACCGTCACCGAGCCGTGGCAGTTCTACCTGTGGTTCTCGCTCGTCGCCGCCATCGGCAACGGCCTGGGCTACAACCCCGCGCTCACCACGGGCCAAAAGTGGTTCATCGACAAAAAGGGCCTCGCCTCCGGCATCACCCTGGCCGCTTCGACCGCCGGCCCCGCCGTGCTGTCCCCGGTGCTCGCCTCGCTGCTCATCCCGAGCCTTGGCATCTTTGGCGCCCTTAAGGCACTCGGCGTCATCTTCTTTGTGGCGATCGCCGCCTCCGCCCTGTTCCTGAAGGCCCCCGAGGCCGGTTGGCTGCCCGAGGGCTTCGAGGCCCCCAAGGGCGGCGCGCACGCCGGCACCTTCGGCGACCTCACCCCGGGCGAGATGGTCAAAACCCCGCGCTTCTGGGTCCTCATCGCCACCTTCGCCTTCGCCGCCACCGCGGGCACCCTGCTCGTGGGCAAGGTTGCCTCCATCGCCGCTGTCCAGCTCTTCGCCGACCCCACGAGCGCCGCGGCCGTCGCCCTCGGCGGCGTGGTCGTCTCCGTCAACACCTGCGCCAACCTGGTCGGCCGTCTGTCCTTTGGCCAGATCATCGACAAGCTCGGCGCCTACAAGTCGCTGCTCATCAGCCTTGTCGTCACCATCGTCGCGCTCGTCATCATGTCGATGAGCTTTACGCAGAGCATGTTCTTTGTGGCGCTCGCCCTGCTCGGCTTTAGCTTTGGCGCCCTGCTCGTCATCTACCCGCCGCTTACCGGTGGCGCCTTTGGTACCAGCAACATCGGCGTCAACTACGGCATCATGTTCCTGGGCTACGCCGCTTCTACCTGGATCAGCCAGCCCATCACTGCCGTGCTGTATCACGCTGAGGCCGGCAGCGCCGCCTACCAGCAGTCCTTCTACGGCGCCATCGTGATCGCCGCCATCGCCGTCGTGCTCACCGTCTACATGATGGTCTCCGACAGCAAGAAGAAGTCCGCCTAGTTTTGCTTGACGCGGCAAGGGCCGTCCTCTTGCCGCATTCCACCGGTCACCAGTATTAAGGAGTCGAAATGTCTGAGCTCAACCCCGTCCGCATTGCCGTTATCGGCGCCGGCGCCATGGGCCGCAACCACATCCGCTTTGTCACCGAGGAGCCCGAGGCCGAGCTCGTCGCCATCGCCGACGCCTTTGAGGGCGCCCGCGCCACGGCCGAGGCCGCCGGCGTGCCGTTTTACACCGATCCCGCCCAGATGATGGACGAGGTCAAGCCCGAGGCCGTCATCATCGCCACCCCCAACGACCTGCATCTGGGCGTTGCCCGCGAGGCCGTGAAGCGCAACATCGTGCCGCTGGTCGAAAAGCCGATCTCCAATGACCTCGAGGATGCCCAGGCCTTCGCCGCCGAGGCCGAGACCGCCGGCGTGCCCGTGCTCGTGGGCCAGCACCGTCGCCACAACCCCTTCGTCAACAAGGCCAAGGAGATCATCGAGTCCGGCGAGCTGGGCAAGCTCACCGTGTCGAGCTTCCACTACATGATCTATAAGAATGACGAGTACTTCGATGTCGAGTGGCGCCACAAGAAGGGTGCCGGCCCGATCCTGGTTAACCTGGTTCACGACGTCGACCTGCTCCGCTATCTGCTGGGCGAGCCCGTTGCCGTCCAGGGTATGCAGTCCAGCGCCGCCCGCGGTTTTGAGACTGAGGACTCCGCCGTGGTCAACGTCCGTTTTGCCGATGGCGCGCTCGCAAGCATGACCATCTCCGATGCCACCGCCAGCCCCTGGAACTGGGAGGCCACCGCTCGCGAGGACCCGCAGTACCGTCCCTTCGACGCCGACGCCTACTTTATCGGCGGAACCTTGGGCGCCCTTTCGCTGCCCCGCCTGCACCAGTTCTCCTACGACGGCGCCTCCAACTGGCACAAGCCGCTGCAGATGGAGATTCCGGCCGTGGACCCGGCGCTGCCGCACAAGATGCAGCTCAAGCACTTTGTGAAGGTTGTCCGCCGTGAGGTTGAGCCCGTCGTGACCCCCGCCGACAACGTCAAGACGCTCACGCTTCTCAACGCCATCAAGGAGGCCGCCGAGACCGGCCAGCTCGTCGAGCTGTAATGCCTTGAGAGCGGCCGCGGCAGAAACCCCATGCCGAGTCCCTCGGTCCGCCACAAATAAGCCCCTCTTCTTTGCCCCGCGAGCAGCCTCCTGCCCGCGGGGCTTTTTGCTACTTCGCTGACGATTTTTCTGAGATGGGGGCCTTTTTGCACCTCAGCTTGATTCGTTCGCCACGAAAGCGGCCTATCTACTACGTTTAACCGATCGCCCTCAACCATGCCAAATTTCGCGAAATAAAAACCGCAGGTAAACGGCTTGCCGATTTTCTGTAAAACCAGGCATGGTCGACCCATACGGTTCAAACGTAGTAGATAGGTCATTTTCGTGGCGCGGCCCCAAAACAGTCTTTTGGGACGGGTGGTATCCTTGGTAGCCCTGTGCTGCAAACGCACCTTAAACGCAAGGAGTCCCATGGATCTTATCGCCCAGCTCGCCCGCGAGCTCAACCTTAAGGCCGCCAACGTCGAGGCGGCCGTCAAGCTCATCGACGAGGGCAACACCATTCCCTTTATCTCGCGCTACCGCAAGGAAGCCACGGGCGGCATGGACGACGTCGCCCTGCGCGCCCTCGACGAGCGCCTGTCTTACCTGCGCAATCTTGAGCAGCGTAAAGAGGACGTCATTCTGCTTATCGACGCCCAGGGCAAACTCACGCCCGAACTCGAGCAGCAGATTTGCGAGGCCACGCAGCTCCAGCGTGTCGAGGACCTCTACAAGCCCTACCGCAAAAAGCGCATGACCCGCGCGCAGAAGGCCCGCGAGGCAGGCTTGGAGCCGCTCGCCAACATGATCATCATGCAGGCATCCGCCAAGGGCAGCGCACTCGACGCCGCCGCGGCATACGTCAACGAGGAGGCCGGCTTCAACACGCCCGAGAAGGCGCTCGCCGGCGCCGCCGACATCGTGGCCGAGACGGTAGCCGAGGACCCGGAGAACGTCGCCGACCTGCGCTCCTTTACGCAAAACACTGCCGATATCGTCGTCGAGGCCACCGACCCCGCCGAGAAGACCCCCTACGAGCCGTACTACAGCTATGACGAACCGCTGCGCCGTATACCCAATCACCGCGTGCTGGCTATCGACCGCGGTGAGCGCGAGGGCAAGCTCCGCGTGCGCGTGAACGTCGACGGCGCCGCCGCCACGGCGCGCCTCGGCAGTCGTTGGCCCCGACGCCAGGGCGTCTTCGCGCCCGTTTTCGATGCCGCCATCGCCGACGGCTACAAGCGCCTCATGGCCCCCTCGCTAGAGCGCGAGGCCCGCGCCAAACTCACCGTTCGCGCCCAGACCGAGGCCATCAACGTCTTTGCCAAGAATCTCGAGGGCCTGCTCTCGGCACGCCCCGTGCGCGGCGCCCGCGTGCTCGCACTCGATCCGGGCTACCGCACCGGCTGCAAGGTCGCCGTCATGGACGAGACCGGCAAGCTGCTCGACCACGGCGTGGTCTACCCCACCAAGCCGCGCCACGACGTCGCCGGCACCAAGCGCGAGCTCGCTCGCCTCGTCAAGAAGGACGGCGTCAACACCATCGTCATCGGCAATGGCACCGCTAGCCGCGAGACCGAGGAAGTCGTCTCGGAGTTCATCGCCGAGCAGGCTCCTGGGCTGCGATACACCATCGTCAACGAGGCCGGCGCATCGGTGTACTCCGCCTCCGAGCTCGCAAGCCAGGAGTATCCCGACCTGGATGTCACCGTACGTGGCGCCATGAGCCTGGGCCGCCGCCTGCAAGACCCGCTGGCAGAGCTCGTCAAGATTCCGCCCCAGTCCATCGGCGTTGGCCAGTACCAGCACGACCTTGACCAGGCCGAGCTTTCACGTACCCTGGGCCACGTGGTGGAGGACGTCGTCAACCGCGTGGGCGTCGACGTAAACACCGCGAGCGCAAGTCTACTGGGATACGTATCGGGCATTACGCCGAGCGTAGCCAAAAACATCGTGGCCTACCGCGAGGAAAACGGTGCCTTTACCGATCGCCGCCAGCTCAAGAAGGTCCCCAAGCTGGGACCCAAGGCATATCTCAACGCCGCGGGCTTCCTGCGCATCAGCGGCGGTAAGAACCCGCTCGACGCGACAAGCGTCCACCCCGAGAGCTACGAGGTGGCCACGGCCGTCCTGGAGCGCGCCGGCGTTCAAGCCAGCGAGCTCAGCCGCGGCGGCGTGCCCGACATCGAGCACCGCCTGGGCAGCATCTCGGCGCTGGCAAGCGACCTGGACTGCGGCACCCTCACGCTCATCGACATCGTCAACGAGCTCAAGAAGCCCGGTCGCGACCCGCGCGACGACGCACCCGAGGTGGTCTTCAGCCGCTCGGCGCTTTCCATCGACGACCTAGAGCCCGGCATGGAGCTCAAAGGCACGGTGCGCAACGTCGTGGATTTTGGCGCCTTCGTCGACGTGGGCGTACACCAGGACGGCCTCGTGCACATCTCCAAGCTGGCCAACCGCTTTGTCAAGCACCCGAGCGACGTGGTGCGCGTCGGCGATACGGTCAAGGTTTGGGTCGAGAAGGTTGATCGCGACCGCAAAAAGATCTCCCTCACCATGGTGCAGGGGAAGTAACAGCAAAGGACGAACCACCGCTGCCCATCGTCGAACTTGCAAGTTTTCTCACCCAATGGGAAAACTTGCAGATACCACAACAAAAAGGTGCCGCCCATCAAAGAGGCGGCACCAACAAAGTCTCATTCAGCTCAGAACCTACTGGCAAGCTCGTGCCGGCAGCCCCGGCCTTCCCTTTCCCTAGCGCGACCCTCGCAAAGCGCGTGAGCGATAGGGAAAGGGAAGGCCGGGGCGAACAGCCCACGGCGCAGCCAGTGTTCGCCCTACGGCAGAATATGGAAGCCCAAAGCGGCGATATCCTTGGCAAAACCGCGCACGGTATCGAGCGAGACCTCGTACGGGTCACGGCCGATGTTCTTACGCTTGGCCAGGATGCTGTTGGGCACCGTGATGATCTGGCAACCGCATCCTTCCGCCTGGTAAATGTTGATGAGCTCGCGCGTGGACGCCCACAAGACCTCACAGCTGGGCTTTGCGGCGGCCTTCTTGACCGACTCCGTCATAAACGGAATGGGATCGACGCCGGTATCGGCGATGCGGCCGGCAAAGAGCGAGATGATGGACGGCGTCTCGGCGTCAACGGCCTCGACCATCTCATCGACCTGCTTAGGCGTAAAGATGGTGGTGACGTTAACCTTGATGCCGTCGGCCGAAAGCTTGCGGACCAGCTCGGCGGTGGACTCGCCCTTGGTGGTCACGCACGGAATCTTGACGTAGACGTTCTCGGCCCAGGTGGCGATCTCGCGAGCCTCGACCTCCATGGTCTCGACGTCGTCGGCAAAGACCTCAAACGACACAGACACATCGGTGATGTGGGCCAGGACCTCCTTGGCAAACGCGCGATAGTCCGTCACGCCACCCTTCTTCATAAGGGACGGGTTGGTCGTGAAACCCTGAACGTTGCCGTTCTCGTACATGTCGAGCATGCCCTCGAGGTTTGCACCGTCAGCGAACACCTTGATTGCCATCTGCCTGATTCCTTTCGCTTGCACATGGGCGTTGCACTGCTAAACACTTTACCTACGTTTATCAGGGCGTGAGCTGCGAGTTTTTATCTTCTCGGCGAACGGTATAAACGCTTTAGCGTTTTTGAGCACACCCTCCAGCGGCAAAACGATTTTGCAGGGCGGGCCGATTTGAGCCGCCCGCCGCGGGTGAACGGTAATTGGGCGGTTCCCGCTAGATCAACCCAAAATGCTGCATCGCTGTGACGGTGCCGTCGTTCGCGACGTCGTCGGTCACGTAGTCGGCGAGCGCCTTGACCTCGGGCATGGCGTTGCCCATGGCCACGGCCGTCTCGACGGCAGCGAGCATGCCCAGGTCGTTACCCGAATCGCCAAAGCCAAAGGTGCGCGCATTTCCTTCGCGACCCAGATACTCCAGTGCCCGCGCCACACCCACGCCCTTGTCGATACCCTTGGGGCTCAGCTCGCGGTTCGAACCGCCGGTATTGCTCAGCTCAAAGCTACGATCGATAAAGCCGTCGTCGTTGGCTACGCGAGCCAAGCTGGGCGCTTTAAGGCACACCTTGCCCACGCGCAGACGACCGTCGATGCGCATTTCCTCGGCGCTGTGCACCGCAGCAGCGCCGATCAAAGACGACTGCTCAACGCCCGCGGGCTCCAGCGCAAAGGTCGCAGCGTTGGTCTCGAAAAAGGCCTCGAACCCTGCCGCGACAATGCGACGTGCAAGCTCCTCGACAATACCCTCGTCAAAGCAATCCTCGTGCACCACACGCCCCTCGACCTCGAGCGTGGCGCCCGCCATGGCCACGACACCCGCAGGGTCGAGCGCGCGCAGGCTGTCCGCAATCAGCCACAAGGGGCGACCCGTGCAGATAAACGCCTTGTGCCCTGCGTCGCGCAGACGATGAAACGCCTCGACGACCGTCTGCGAAGGGCGAACCGCCGAAAAGTCCTTGTCGGTCATGTTGTCGGGGTCGAACGACGTCAGCGTGCCGTCCACGTCAAAAAACAATACAGCGGAATCGGAGCACGCATCAATCATATGGGTTCCTTTCGAGGGCGATGGCAAACGAAGCATCCATCATATAATGGAGCGACGCAACCAGAGAGGTCACCCATGGAATTTTATGCAAGCTGCCCCGAGGGCTTTGAATCCGCACTCGCCGACGAGCTCAAGTGGCTCGGGCTTTCGCATGTCCGCCGCCTGAAGGGCCGCGCTACGTTTGAGGGCGAGCTCGAAGAAGGCTACCGCGCCTGTCTGTGGTCGCGCCTGGCCAGCCGCGTGTTTGTGGTGCTTGGACGCTTTGAGGCGCAGGATGCCGACGAGCTGTACGATAGCGTTTACGACATCGCCTGGGAGAGCATCGTCCGCCCCGGCGCCACCATCGCCATTACCGCCCGCGGCGTGACCGAGCAGCTGCGCAACACGCGCTTCTCGGCCCTGCGCGCCAAGGACGCGCTGTGCGACCGTCTGGCCGAGACCACGGGCCGTCGCGCCGATGTCGACGCCGCCGATCCCGACGTTCACCTGCTGCTTTCGCTGCGTCAGCGCCGCGCGAGCATCAGCCTGGACCTTTCGGGTGACCCGCTGTTCAAGCGCCTGCCGCCCGCCGCGACCCGCGCCGGCGAGGGCGCGCACGTGCTGCGCCCCGACTACGCCGCCCTGGTGTTGGCGCAGGTCGGCTGGACCGCACTGTGCGAGCGCGAGCTGACGGCCGACGATTACGAGAACGAAGCCCTGCCCACGCTGGTCGACGCCTCGTGCGCCGGCGGCGGCCTGCTGCTAGAGGCCGTGAATATCCTAACCGACCGCGCTCCGGGCGCCGCCCGCGAGCACTGGGGCTTTGAGGGCTGGCAGCTGCACGACGCCGCCCTGTGGGAGCAGCTGCGTGCCGAGGCGCGCGAGCGCGAGGCGGCAGCGCGCGAGCGCCAGGTGCGCATCGTGGCCGTGGACATCGACCCCGCCGCCCGCAAGACCGCTGAGCGCATGGTCAAGTGTGCCGGCTACAAGCGTTTTGTCGACTTTTGCGCTGCCAAGCCCGCCACCGTGTTGGACCATGCAGGCGCTGTCGCCGGCGCCGCCGTGGTCGCAGACACCACCGAGACCCCGCTTTCGCTCATGCACGACGCCATGACGCTGGTCGGCGAGCTGCGCCGCGCGCCCGAGCTTACCGCCGCGCCGGTCGCCGCGCTCACCCGCGATGGCCTTATGGCCCGCGCGCTCCATGCCGAGCCCGCGCGCTCCATAGCTGTCATGCCCAATAACGAAGAGGCAACTATTGAGGTTTGGCCCTCGCTCGACCACGCCGCCGCGGCATTTGAAGCTGCGACCGGCGCAGATGCCGAGGAGCAGACCGCAGACGCCGTGGACGAAGCCGCCAACGCCCCCATGCCCGAGCCTGCCGCCATGCTCGACCTGGGCGACGGCAAGCCGCTGCCCGTGCTCATCCCCGAGTCCGAGCAGTTCGCCAACCGCCTGCGCAAGAACGCACGCCTGCGTCGCAAGTGGGCAAAGCGCGAGGGCGTGAGCTGCTACCGCGTCTACGATGCCGACCTGCCCGACTACTCTGCTGCCATCGACCTGTACGAGGGTTGTCCGCAGACGCCGGGCCGCTGGCTCGTCATCGCCGAATACGCCGCGCCCAAGACCATCGACCCCGCGCTGGCCCAGGCCCGCATGCTCGACATCTTGGCCATCGCGCCGCGCATCCTAGATGTTCCCGCCGAGCATGTGCACGCCAAGGCCCGCATGCGTTCGCGTGGCGGCTCGCAGTACGGCAAGCAGGGCGCCGGCAAGGGCGGATCGGGCGAACGCGCCAACATCGCGCGCCGTCGCCTGCCGCTCATCGAAGAGGGTGGCCTCACCTTTGCCGTCAACTTTGACGATTACCTGGACGTGGGCATCTTCTTGGACCACCGCGTCACCCGCAACCTGGTGCGCGAGCACGCCAAACAGGCGCGCCGCTTCCTCAACCTGTTCGCCTACACCGGCACTGCCACCTGCTACGCGGCAGATGGCGGCGTCGAGGAAACCGTGACGGTCGACCTTTCCAACACCTACCTGGACTGGGCCGAGCGCAACATGCGCCAGAACGGCTTTGTGGGCCCGCAGCATCACTTTGTGCGCGACGACGTGCTCGCCTGGATTCGCGACCAGCGCCAGACGCGCAACCGCTGGGACCTTATCTTTGTCGACCCGCCCACGTTTTCGAACTCGTCCAAGATGGGCCGCCGCACCTGGGATGTCCAGCGCGACCATGTTGAGCTTTTGGCCGGCGTATCTCGCCTGCTCGCACAGGGCGGACATGCCATCTTTAGCTGCAACCTGCGCGGCTTCCGTCCCGAGACGCGCAAGCTCGCACGCGCGGGCGTCGTGCTGGAGGACATTACGGCGCAGACCATCCCCGAGGATTTCGCACGCAACCAGAAGGTGCACCACTGCTATATCGTGCGCCGCCTGCCCATCGAGGACGCCATGGCCGAGATCGGCTTTAGCGCCGAGGAAATTGCCGAGCGCGTTGAGGAGCTGCGCAGCCCCGAGGCCCGTAAGCCTCGTGCAACGGCGCCCGCGCACGCGCAGGCCGGCAACGGCAAGTCCAACTTTGCCGGCAAACCCTCCCCCGCCGGAAAGCCCAAAAAGAAGAAGTTCTACGCCAGCAAGCCCAAGGGCAGATAACAAAGTTGCGGTGGAATACGGACTGTTTTGCCTGGAATTAGGCAAATTTAGACCGTATTCCACCGCAACTCATATTGGGATGGTGATTGGCGATCTAGCCTTGGGTGACCAATCGGTAACCGATACCCACGTGCGTTTGAATATAGCGCGGATGCGCGGGGTCGGACTCGATCTTCTTGCGCAGCGTGCCCATAAAGACACGCAGGCTCGCTAGGTCGCTCTTAGTTGCCGTACCCCAAATCTCGTGCAGGATAAACTGGTGCGTCAGTACCTTGTCGGCATTGTGCGCCAGCAGGCACAAAAGCTTGTACTCGATCGGCGTCAGATGCAGCTCCTCGCCATCCATCGTGGCGATGCCGGCATCAAAGTCGATATGCAGCTCGCCGGTATCGAACGAGCCCTCGGAGGCAACACTGCCCGTTTGCGTATACGAAAGGCGCCTGAGCGTCGTGCGAATACGCGCGAGCAGCTCCTCGACCGAAAACGGCTTGGTCAGGTAGTCGTCGGCGCCGGCATCGAGCGCGCGAATCTTGTCCGCGTCCTCGCTGCGCGCCGAGACCACGATGATCGGCATGCCCGACCATGCACGCACCGACTCCACCACCTTGACGCCGTCCATATCGGGCAGGCCCAGATCGAGCAGCACGATGCTCGGCGCCTGCGACGAGGCGGCGGCGATGGCGGCGTGAGCGGTCTCCACAGCCATATGGCGCAAGCCGTGTGCCTCGAGCGCGGCAACGATAAGATTGCGGACGGCGGGATCGTCCTCAACGACCAAGATGAGCGGTTTTACGGCAGAGTTCGGCACAGCGCTACTCCTTATCAAACGAAACGTCGGCGGCGGGAAGCTCAATCGTAAAGACCGAGCCGTGCGGCTCCGCCGCGGCAACCTCTATGCTACCGCCATGTGCCAGCGCAATGGAGCGGCACAGGGACAATCCCAGGCCCACGCTGCGTTGGCTATCGGCCAAGCCATGGTTGGCGGTGTAGAACGACTCAAAGATGCGCTCGCGGTCCTCGGGTGCAATGCCCGGCCCGTCGTCGGCGACCGAACACCTCACGCACCCGCCGTCAGCGCCAATCGAGATCACGATATGCGAACCCGCAGGCGTATAGGCAATGGCGTTGTTCACCAGGTTGACCACGAGCTGTACCATCAGGCGCGCATCGACGTTGACGAGCGCTGGCTCGTCGCACGCCACTACCTTAAGGTCGTGCTCGCGCACAGCCGGATTTACGTGGCGCAGCGCCTCCTCGACGATATCGTCCATGAGCTCGAGCGTGATCGACAGGCGCATGCCACCACCCTCGAGCTTGGTGATGGCGAGCAGGTTCTCGACGGTGGCGTTGAGCCATTGTGCATCCGAGCGAATGGACAGGAGCATGCCGCGGCGCGTCTGGTCGTCGAGCACGGCCGTGCCGGTCGAGCCCTGGTCGAGCAGCACATCGGCATTGCCCGAAATACTGGTAAGCGGCGTGCGCAGGTCGTGCGAGATGGAGCGCAGCAAGTTGGCACGCAGCTGCTCATTTTTAGCGAGCACCGCCGCCTCCTCGCGGGCCTCCATGGCGCGGGCGCGATCGAGCGCCAGCTCTCCTTCGCTCACGATGGCATCGGCAAGTGTCCGCTCCTCGTGCGTCAGCACGTCGGGCTCGGCAACGATAGCCAGCACGCCCACCACCGAGGCGGGATCGCCCGCGCGCACCATGGTGTCGCCCGAGCGCACGGTCAGGTAGATGCCGTAGAACGCCGAGCCGCCGTAGGTGGCATCGAGCGGCGTTCCCACATAGGCGGACGCCGAGAGCCGTGGCGGCATCTGCGGCACCAGCTCGTGCACCGGCGCGGCATCGCCCACGGCCGTGTACGTCGCGCGCGGCAACAGGTCATCGTCTTCCGGATCGGCGCTGTACCACACGACCGGACAGCCCGAAAGACGCGCCAGCTGCGTTGCCATAGCATGGACAATCTGCTGCTGATCGGCGCAGCGCTGCAGCATGCGATTGGTCTCGAGTACCATCTGCGTACGACGGTCGCTGGCGGCGGCCTGCGCCAAGGCACGGCGCAGGGCCAGCGCAATCGAGCTCGACACGAGCGAGACCGCAAACATGATAAAGAACATGCCGGGATAGACGCGGTCGATGAGCGACAGCGAGTAGCGCGGGTCGACAAACAAATAGTTGTAGAGCGCCACGGCGGCAGCCGAGCTCAGCAGGCAATACAGGCGGCTCCAGGTAAAGAAAGCGCACAGCTGCACGGCGAACACATAGACGATCATGATGCTCGGCGCGAGACCCGGATGGTCGAGCAGCGCGCCCGCAATCGTCGCCGCGACCAGCAGCCCCGCCGATACGCAGGCGTCATACAGAGGGCTGCGACGCGTCAGCGTCGTGCGCCGCCACCAAAAGTTCTCGGCAATATCGCCGTCCGCATGGACGTCCATCAGCGCCCCGCCCCTCTCTCAAAAACAAAAACCACCACAAAGGGGACAGGCACCTTTGTGGTGGTTTCCCCTTGTGGTGGTTCCAAGTGTATAGCCTTTACAGCCTGCGGTCGTTAGACAAACAGCACGTGCGCGAGCAGGGCGCACACGCACACCGCTCCAAATACCAATGCCACGATCGAAATCACGCGATCGACCATGTCCATGTTGGCCCGATTCGTAAAGAACCGATCTTCGGCGGCGTCGACGCGCGCCTCACGGACGTCAAGTGTCCTTGCATCCATGTTTACCTCCCCGGCTTTAGTTTTGCTCATCGATAACCAACTCCGTGTAGTCTCCGTCGGCTACGGGCGCTCGTTGGGGGCAAGGCGCTGCATCTTGCTCACGGCCTTAAACTTGGTGAACAGCGGCACGTACTCAAAGCTCACGTTGGAGTTCTCCAGGCCGTACCAGCGCGCGGGCGTGCCGGCGGCGCGGCGGATGATGTACTTGAGCGTGATGGCCGTGCGCTCGCTCGGCTCCACGTCGCTTTCGGGCGCCAGCAGCTTGCGGATCATGACGAACTTGAACGTGCCAATGTTGCCCGGATCCTTATAGACCGAGTAGTCGTGCGTCTGCGACGGCAGCTCGCCGCTGGCAGCCAGGTCCTGAACAACTTGGCGCAGGTAGGCATTGACGCGTTGGTTAATCTTGTAGCCCAGGTACAGATGCACGCGGAACACGTAGTCGGTGCCGAACGTCTCGACCGAATAGGCAAAGGTATGCGGCTCGTCCATGGTCTCGACGTTCACGAACCACCAGGCGCGAGCGCGCTTGGGATGCTTGTCCAAGATCGAGTAGACGATATCACGGTCGATGTAGTCGGTATGGGTGTCCTTGGTCAGGTACACGATGTTGTCGCTCATGCGCTCGTAACGGTCGTCGTCGCGCAGGCGCTTGAGCTGCGGCAGATAGCTGCGCAGCGGCAGCAGCGTAAACTGGCGCTGTTCGACCGCCGTGCCGTTGTACCAGCACACCATAATGCCCATGATGAGTGCAGCCATGAGGATGGTGAAGTAGCCGCCGTGGAAGAACTTGGTGAGTGAGCTCACGAAGAAGAAGCCTTCGAGCAAAAGGAAGAAGGCCGCGAAGATCCACGGAGCAACCTTGAGCTTGCGCTCCTCGTGCAGGTAGAAGAAGAGCAGCAGCGTGGTGCACATCATAGTCAGCGTAATGGCAAGGCCGTAGGCGGCTTCCATATGCGCCGAGTTCTGGAACAGCAGCACCACGATGACGCAGCCGACAAGCATGACGTTGTTGACCATGGGGATGTAGAGCTGGCCCTTGGTCTCGGCAGGGTAGAAGACCTGCATGTGCGGCATAAGGTCCAGGCGGCTGGCCTCGGACACCAGCGAAAACGCGCCGGTGATGAGCGCCTGCGAGGCAATGATGGCCGCGATGGTTGAAAGGCCGACGGCAAACGGACGCAGGCCCGGGGCGAGCATCTGGTAGAACGGGTTAAGGTCGGCAATGCCCATGAGCTCGGGGTTGGCAGCGTTGTTCATAAGCCAAGCGCCCTGGCCCATATAGGACAGCAGCAAGCAGCACTTAACGAACGGCCAGGTGGCGTAAATGTTGCCGCGACCCACATGGCCCATGTCGGAGTAGAGCGCCTCGGCACCGGTGGTGGCGAGGAAGCAGCTGCCCAGAATCATGATGCCCGCGTGGTTGTTGGGGCTCAGCAAAAAGGCGATGCCGCGCACCGGGTTGAGGCACAGCAGCACGGCGGGGTGCTGGAAGACAAAGAACAGACCCGTGCCGCCCAGGAACAGGAACCACAGCGTCATGATGGGGCCAAAGGCGTGACCGATCTTGGCCGTACCGATGCGCTGTACCAAGAAGAGCGCGATGATGATGGCGAGCGTAATGGCGACGACGCGGCCCTGATCATCCCCGAGCACGGCATGGACCGCCGGGATGGTGCGCAGGCCCTCGATGGCCGTGGTAACGGTAACGGCGGGCGTCAGGATGCCGTCAGCGAGCAATGCGGCGCCGCCCAGCATGGCGGGGATGATGAGCCACTTGCCGCAGCGCTTGACCAGGCTGTACAGGGCAAAGATACCGCCCTCGCCGTGGTTGTCGGCGCGCAGCGAGATCAGCACGTACTTGACGGTCGTCAGCAGCGTGACCGTCCACACGACAAGGGAGAGCGCACCAAGCACGAACTCCTCCGTGACGCTTCCGATGCCGCCGTTGCCGGCAACGAGCGCCTTGGTTACATACATAGGGCTGGTGCCGATATCGCCGTACACCACGCCCAGCGTGACGAGCATCGCCGAGATACTCACAGGAATCGCAGCGTGCGAGGCTGCCTCCTTGGCCTTTTGTTCCATAAGCCGGTTTCCTCCCAACTTTAACGTTCGAGGGGATTATAGGTAATCGGCCCATGTTTTAATGCACTGTTTTCCCAGCTAGATAAAGATTTATACAGTCTTTAGGCTACCGCGGCGATATGGAATGTGACAAAGGGACTGTCCCCTTGTCACATTCGTCATTTTCCGAGCCAGTTTTTGAACCACCACTCCATGGAGCGGCTCATCTCGACCATAAAGGGACTCGTGTGCTTGCGGGTATAGATGTCCACGACGCGCTCCCCCACCTCGCGGGCGTGCGGACGAAACATCGCGTCCATCTCGGCCACCTGCGCGTCCATGGTCGCGGCATCCGCACGGCAGTAGCGCTCCTCGTGCACCAGGTTCACCACGGGATGCGCGATCGCCGGACGCTCCTTACGGGGCGTGCCGATGATGAGCATCGACAGCGGCATGGTATAGGGCGGCAAGTCCAGCAGCGCGGCAACTTCCTCGGCGTTCTCGACGATATCGCCAATGTAGCAGCTCCCCAGGCCCAGAGCCTCGGCGGCAACCACGGCGTTTTGGGCGGCGATCACGGCGTCCTGCGCCGCGATGGCAAAGTCGCCCAGACCCGGTGCACGACGGGGCGCCTTGCCCGTACGCTCTACAAACTCGGGCTCAAAGCAACCCACATGCTCAAACAGATCGATCCACTTGGCATAGTCGACCACAAATATTAGTGCCCAAGGCGCCTTGGCGATCATGGGCTGGTGGTCGCACAGGTCGGCCAGACGATCCAGCGTAGCCTGCTCGCGAATGCTCACGATGGAATACATCATCATGGCGCCTGCCGACGGCGCACGGCTCGCCGCATGCAGAATCGCCGCCCGCTGCTCGTCGGTCACCGCCACGGGGCGGTCGTCGTCATCACGCGCGAAGGCACGCGTGGAGGAACGGTGCTCCAACGTGTCCAGCACCGCATTGCCCGTCGTCTCGACCGGATAGCCACACGTATCCACGCCCACAGCTCCGTCGCAGTACTCGGCGCCCGTCATACAAACCTGCTCGCTCATCGCCCTGCCCTCGCCATTTCTTTAAGAAGCCTTTACGTTTCCGTGTAATTCCCGTCCATTATCGCGCAGGTCGCCACTACATTGCGCCACACCGCCACACGCGCGCGTTAATATGGCTGGTTGTTGTGCGCAGCCACCAATTGCAGCGCATATCTTGGTAACAATCGGGTAAACCCCCGCTTTCGTAGGTTTTAGTTTGTGAGGAGTCTCAGCATGTTCGCTGCCGCCATCTCGCTCGTCGGTCTTGCGGCGACCGTCTACCTTGTCTTGCGCGAGGCCAAGGCCATTCGCGCACAGTCGAGCACCGTTGCCAAGGGCGCTATCGCCTGGAGCGTCGCCTTCGGTCTGTTCCAGGTCTTTTTGACCGTCTGGGGCGCTATTGGTCTCGTCGCGCAAAACGAGCCGCTCGCCTTTGTGATGCTCATCCTGACCAATGCCATTCTCACCGGTTGCGCTTGGGCCAGCATCGCCCGCGACCGCATCGCCCCGCGCGTCTTTGCGTTCGCCAAGCCCGACGCCCCCGCCCCCACCGGCAAGCTCGCCCGCCTGCGCGGCGCCTTTGTGGGCAAACCGCTCGTCGCCGCCGTCCTGTGCCTGCTGCTCGCCGGCGTCTTTGCGCTGCTGGGCATAGAGGTTTCGTCCAACCACGACTTTACCTGGGTCTACCCCCTATGCATCCTGCTCGAGTGGGCCATCATCACCGTGCTCATGACCGGCCTGTTCTTCCTGTTCCAGCGCCACGGCGCAGCTCCCGCGGTCCTGGCCTTTGCCCTCTTTGTCCTGGGCATTGCCGAGTTCTTCGTCATCACGTTTAAATCCATGCCCATCCAGCCGGGTGACCTTTCGGCCATCTCCACTGCCGCCGCGGTCGCCGGCACCGGCTACACCTTCTCGATCTCGCTGTTCTGCGTGCTATCCATGGGCTTTACCGCCATCGCCATGCTGCTATGCGAGTACGCCGGCCTGGTGGCACCGCACCGTCAGAAGGGTGCCGCCAACGCCAAGCGCATGCTGCTCACCAACCTGCTCGTCGCCGTGCTGTGCCTGGGTGGCGTGACCGCGCATGTCACGCTCATCGACTACTACAACACTCTCGGCATCACCGTCTACACCTGGCGCCCGCTCGAGAGCTACTGGCGCGAGGGCTACCTGCCCGCTTTTATTAGTGCAGCGCAGTCCATCAAGCCGCCCAAACCCGCCGACTACTCCGTCGACGATGCCAAGGCCACGCTCAAAAAGTACGCCAAGGCCTACGACAAGTCCGACGCCGCCAAGAGCGACGAGCGCACCGCCGCAAAGGAGCAGTTCGACAGCGAGAAGCCCACGGTCATCGCCATCATGAACGAGACCTTCTCGGATCTGTCGATCTACCAGAACATGCGCGCCGGCTACGAGGGTCCGCAGTACTTTAAAAACCTGTCCAACTGCCTCAGCCGCGGCAAGCTCTACGTGAGCGCCTACGGCGGCGGCACCGCCAATACCGAGTTTGAGTTTATGACCGGCAACTCCATGGCCAACCTGGGCTCGGGCGTGTACCCCTACACCATCTACAACATGGAAACGACCGGGAATCTAGCAGAGCAGTTCAAGTCGCTCGGCTATTCCACCACGGCCATGCACCCCAACCACGCCACCAACTGGAACCGCGAGAACGTCTACAAGGACTTTGGCTTTGACCAGTTCCTGTCCATCAACGACTTCCAGGGAGCCGACACCCTGCGCGGCATGGTGACCGACCAGGCGACCTACGACAAGATTCTTGAGCTGCTCGACCAGAACGCCGATCCGCAGTTTATCTTCGACGTGACCATGCAGAACCACTCGGGCTACGACACAGGCCTGCTGCCGGTCGACAAGCAGATGCACCTGAACATCGACACGACCGACCTGGACGCCAAGACCGTCGAGGACGGCACGCTGTCCGATGTCGACGAGTATGTCTCGTGCATCGAGCAGTCCGACCAGGCGCTGCGCTACTTCCTCAACGCCCTGAGCAAGCTCGACCGCAAGGTAGTCGTGGTGTTCTGGGGCGATCACCAGCCGTTCTTCCCGTCCAAGTTCAACGATAAGTGGTTTACCGGCGAGGACGACGCCACCCACCAGGAACGTCTGTGGCAGACCGACTACATCATCTGGGCCAACTACGACGTTGCCGGCTGCGACCAGACGAGCGAGGTCGACGACCTGTCCACCAACTACCTGTCCACCCAGCTGATGCAACTGATCGGCGCACCGCTGACCGACTACCAGAAAGCGCACATGACACTGCGCGAGTCGCTGCCCGCCATCAACTCCGTGGGCTACGAGGACGCCAGCCTGCGCTGGGCGCTCTCCTCCAACGTCACCGGTGACGACGCCGCCGCAGCAGCCGCCACCAAGGCGCGCGAGGATTACGCCAAGATGCAGTACTACGAGATGTTCCGCGATGGCAAGAACGTCTATACGGAGCACTTCCAGACCGAGGCCAACGAGACCGACCCCAACCTGGCACCGGGTACGACCAAGATTAAATAGCGACACGTCTTAACTGGTTCGTCTGCCCGGCGGCGTGGAACGTAAGGTTCCCTGCTCGGACAGTCCTGCTCGCACGGAGAGCACATTAAGTGCTCTCCGGCTCGTGCGGAACTCGCGATGAACCTTACATTCCGCGTCGCCGGGCAGACGCCTCGGTGTTGAAGCGCGGCTTGTCATGAGAGCATCCGCAACATATGTAAGTTGTAGGCCACATTAAGTGGCCTTCTTTGTATTCGGAAAGCCCGTCCCACTCTGAACGCATCGGGGCATGGAACTATCAGCTTATTAGGCCTTCCATCAATAAAGGGGCGCCCTCCCGGGCGTTGCGTTTAGAAGATGGACCTAGCGCTTATCCCTCCGGGACAAAAGCAGCGCGGCCATAAAAGCGATGATTGCAAGCGTCAGCAGCATCAAAAGCCATGCGAGCGTGCTGTCGCCGGTTGCCGCCAGGCCAAACAGACCGGGGCTCTTACTGTCAGCAGGTTGTACGGGAATCTTCTCGCCATCGTCCTCGGCGGTGATTTCCCAGTGGATGGTCTTGCTTGCGTCGGCAAGCTCGTTGCCCACCGACGTCGGGACACTTAGTTGCAAATTGAGCACCGTGCTGCCATCGCTCGTGAACGTGGCGACCTGCGTGGGATAGGCGAACACGCTGCCCGGCGTTCCCGTCTGGAGCCAACCGTCAGACGCATCGCCAGCCGACGCCGTTAAGGTAATGGGCGACAGCAGGTGTGCCGTCTCGTGATTGACAACGGCCCGCACAAACACGCGTACCTGGGACTTTACGCCCGTGGCACGAACCTCGATCTGCTGCTCGCGCGCATCGCCGGGCATTAGATCTTTAAAGGCGGGAAACAGATCGGGCTCCCCCGAGGAGCCCGTCGCCCCCGTTACCGTCAGCTGGCGCGCATTTCCGTCATAGGCAATCGCGGGAGCATCGGCAAACGCGCGGGCGGGAACGGCGAGCGCGACCACGCAGAGAATGGCCGCGACCATGCAACGCAAGGAGCGCGCAACGCCTCTGCGAATCGGGAACGCCATACTTACGCACCTCCGTGCGGCGGCACCAGCACGCCATCTTTGACCGTACAGTTCCATGCCTCGGTGACCGCATCGTCGGGCGTGGACTGAATCGCCTGGGTCGAAATGTCGACGACTAGGTTTTTACCATCTGCCTTCTTTTCGGACACGCTCTTGATGAGCACGCCCGTCTTGTCGAGCGGCTTAACAGAAGACGTCCAGTAGTAGAACCCGTCGCTCGCAAGAACCCAAGACGAAGGTCTGTTAGTGGCGGAGGCATCGCCTTTATCGCCCCACTCAATGGTGTAGTCGGTGCCGGCAACCGGCTCATCCCACAGGCGCGCGCCATCCTTATCCTGCCAGTAGATATCCACCGCGACACGCAGGTATGCCGGAGCCGAGCCCGTGTTTTTTACCGAGACATCCCTTTTCATCACGTTGTCCTTGAGCGTCTCGTCCACCGAAGGCGCCACCGAGCCAAAGCCAAACTCGTTGACCAGCACGCCCGTAACCGAAAGCCACGCAAAGGTGCCGACGACGCCGGCCAAAAGGAGGACGCCGACAAGGAGGGCAACGATCCGCTTGCGCTTAGTCATCCTTGTCCTCCCTCCTCAGCGTGCCGTTTTCCCAAACATTCTTGGCACGCGAGCCGCCATCGACCCATTTGTCCTTCGCGCGCGTGTTGACGCACGTCACCACCGCATCGCCCGCGCTCGAAGCAGACGAAATCGTCAGCTCGGCAGATTTACCGGGCGCCTTGCCCGGCGTGCTCAGCTCGCCCTCGTAGCGCCATGCCCAATTCGTGTCTTCCTCGACGGTATAGATGCCCGTCGGCGCGGCAAATTGCACGCTGCCGACATACCAGGTCTCGCCGTCTTCGTCGCGCCTCTCGCTAACTTTCACCTCGACCATGCGCGTCTCGGCAGGAGAATCCTCCGACGCCTTGCGTGTCACCTTAAAGCGGAACGTCTGTCCCATGGCGCTGGCGTCGGTGGTCTTTTTGACGATCGTCAGCGCATGAGTCTGGGCAAAGTTGAACACGGCATTACCGGGATCTTGCTCGCCTTCGCCTGTCTTCTTGGACTCCAGACGGTTGGCCAAGTCGAACGAACCGTTACCCGAGCCCAAGCTGTAGAGCGAGACATACTGGTCGTTAACGGGTTCCTCCGCCATGGACGCACCAGGACCGTAGCTCGCCCGCTTAACGGTAACAGTCAGCTGCGTCCCCATAAACGGCTCGGCGAAGCAGACCTTAAACGGCGCCTTGTCGGCACCGTCATCGACGGTGTTGGCGGCGGCGGGATCGAGCAGCCATTTAAGCTGCGCGGTCATAGTTACGGGGCTCGCGGGATCAGACGTATCGTTGGCAACCACGCGATACGTCACGGGATACAGGTCCATGTCTCCCGTGACCGGCTCGCCCTTAAACTCATTCCAAGACTTCGGAGCGCCAACGGCAGGCACATATCGCCACTCCAGGAAGAGCTCGCGTACGTCACCGCTGGCCGCCTGTTCATCGAGCAGCGCGACGATCTTGGAGTGGGCGTCCGGGTCGTATGCCACGGACTTTTTCTCCATCTCGGGATTGCCGTTTTTGTCATAGACCGGGTTGCCGCTCTCATCCACCTTGGGAACATCGACGTTATGGACAAAGCCGGCGCCCGTCGCTCGCTCGCCGTCCGAGTCGACCGTCGCTGTAAAGATGACCGCCCCGTCGACGCCGTGATAGCGCACCTTATACGGCGTGACCTTGTACACCGCGGTATACGTCGCGCTCTCAAAGGGCTCGCTGCCCTCGAGGGGATACTTCTCGTCATCGGTCAACAGGGTGTATTTGCCATCGGGTTCATAGTCACGCGACCAGCCGACAAAGTCGTACTTGGTGCCATCCTTGCCGACAACCTCAGCTGTAGCTCTTACTTCCAGCGAAATTTGATCGACAGAGTCGGTGCGCGAAAGAGAACGCACGGAATCGGGGTTATCCAGCTTGGCATCGATATTCGATTGGACTTTTACCGCGCTGGGACGGTAAACCGGGTACAGCTCCATGGGGGCCTTGACCACAGTGTTTTTATCCACCATGGAAACGCCGTCCGACCAAACGACATAACCCTTGCCAGGTACCGGCTTAGTTTCCGTCCAGCCTACGAAGGCATTGTATGCACCCGTCGCAGCATCGATGTCTCCAACGTTATACGTTGGCAGCGGCATGCCATCCTTAAGGCTGCCGAGCGTATTGCCCTCCTGCGCGAGCTTGCCATCGATATCGGTGTCGTTCAGGTGATACACCACCGCAATGGGCGTGTAGTAGGCCACAAACATGTAAGGCTTGCCCGGCTCCACCGGATAGGTATACGAGTTATTGCCGTCAGATTCGAGCTCCTTAACCTCACCGTTCGGGAGTTCGATTTCGACCTTATTCAGCTTGTATCGCTCGCCGCCTGACTTGTATACCGTCGTTTCGATATCAGGAGTCACCGTTGCCGTGGCGGGATCGGTGTCCGCATTGAGATTAGGGGTGATGTCATACCTAGGAACATTCACCTCGGAAGTGCCATTAAAACCGGCGCGGTGCAGGTTGGTGGTGTAGTTGACGTCGAACTTTGCGTAGACGGGATAGGCATCCTGACACTGGGTGACCTTGGAGTCATCCGTCGCCAAGTATGGCGCCGCCTTTTCCGGATCGCTCGTCACATAGGAGTCGTCGGCAACATCATAGATATAGTTCCAGACGGCAGAATCCTTCTTGACCTCGGCGGTCGAAATCCAGCCCAGGAACTTATAGCCCGGCACGGCCATGTCGGCATCGGTCGGGGAAGCTTCGAGGGTCAGGGGGCTCTCATACGATCCCTTCTCACCATCTTCTGGTTTTTCGGCCACTTTAACCGACTTATTAACATGCGGGTAGTAATACGTGAACGTCGGATCCGCCCCGTTCACCTTGGTCTGCAGCAAGTTACTCTCATAGCGCCGCGTGGCAGTCCTCACGACATTATCGCCCTTGTTGTAGAAATTAACATCCGTGGTAATCATCGCGCGAACGTAGTACTTCTTATCTGTACGCACTATGCTCTCGATGGGATTTTTCACATATGTCCAATATTCACCATCGCGCTCAAGCGTCCAGAAATTCAGGCGATAGCGATCATTCACCAGTTTGGCCTTTACGTTCAGCGAAGCCGAAGTCCAAGTATCGCTTAGCGTTGCAGCGCCTGGAAAATCAGTATCGGCATAGAGGTTTTTTAGAGTATCGGCTCCCGTATCGTTTTTAACGTTGTGCGAGTACGCGTTAAGGGGACTCACGACAAGGGTTTCCTTCGTGAAGCGCGTGCCACACGTTTCGTCATACCTATCCTTTATACCGTGGTCAACATGCTCCGGACCCCAGTGGACGACGTTTTCACGCACGAAGGTACTACCGACGTTTTCCTCAAAGGGCGTTTGATAGCGATTCCAAACGGAACAAAGTAGCTTGCTGTCCGTAAACTCATGGTTGGTATAAGCCCGAACGTAATAATCCACTCGGTACTCAAAGCGGGCGATGTAGGTATGCGGCGCGGTTAAATCGACATCTGCGGGGAGCGTATAGCTGGGATCGCGGCTTACGCGCACCTCGAGCGGAGCATCCTCGGTTCCCTTGTTTTCGTACCAACCCAAGAAGCGATAGCCATCGGGCAGTTTGCCGCCATTGGACAGGGGCGTACCTTCCGTGTTGCACACCTGTACCGTGTAGACGCTGGTGCCGTCCTCGGTAGTCTGGACGTCGACATTGGTTTTGCCCACGCCGTCGCGCAGAGTCTTATCGTCGGTTGTGTCCCGCTCATTGCCCTCGAACACCGTCATGATGTTCGACACGTAGTCGCTGTACACCGGGTAGAAGTCGGTAGGACGGACAACCGTAATCTCGCTACCCGCAGGATAAAAAGCTCCCTGATTTTTAAGCTCGGCTAACTGAGTCGAGGTGATGGCGGCATAGCCACCATTCATCCCCGCCTCGCTGCTAGGCTGCGTGGTCCAGCCGATAAATGTCGCGGTAGGCTTCAAGTTGCCGCGATCCGCGGGGGCAGCGGGCGTCAAACCCACGCCATAGCGGTACCAATCAGTTGACTTGCCGTGCGCAGCACCGGTTTTCCAATCAAGCGTCTCGCCCTTAACGTTATAGAACAGCACCTGTGCCTCGTACGAAGCGATAAACAGGTCATTGCCCTCAAAAGCCTTGGCCACTTTCGCGTTATCGGCAGTATAGGTTGACGTTTCGTCGTGCAACTCGCTCTTCTGGACCTGCTTGCCAGCAGCCACAGCATCGGCATCGGTCTTGCCGTCAAACCAGCTGTTGTCTTGTCCAATTCGGTTCACACGCACATCGGGCTCGCGGAACCAGCCCATAAAGCGGTAGCCGCCGTTCTCCTCGCTCAGCCCCTCAGGCTTTGCGGAGGTATCCTGCTTAAACGTTACCAACGTATCGCCCTTGGCCAAGCCCTGGGCCGTTCCCGCCAGCACGGCGCTCACGGCAAAGGTGTACGGATCGCTGGTAGATTGATCTTTTCCCAACATGGTTGCCAGAACGGTTGCCGTACCCGCGCCGGGGAAGTCGGTCGTCGTCTTCACGCTTTCGCCGTGTACGGGGATATTCAGTTTGTAGTCCATCGCCCACTCATTGGGGTGTGAGTCATTCGGATACGCATCGTTAGCAGTCGAGCGCATGGTGCCGGCACAGAAGTCGTAATCATGCTGCTCCCACAGCTCACGTGTGACGTAGCGTTCGTCGTCCCAGGGACCGAATCCGGCACCGGATACCGTGCCATCACCCGCAAGGGCGTAAATCTTCTTCTTGGCTGCCGTACCCTGACTAAACCCGGATAGGCTGACACTGGGCTTGAAGTAGCAATCAGTGATAGTCGCATCACCCGCATTAGCGCGTGCAGCAATACCGCCCAGGTTCACGTCGTTTTGAATAATGGGGATCACGGCGATGGGGTTGTACTGGCGCGAGCTCAAATCGCCGGCGAAATGGCTGCGAGTGATCTCGTTACCGCTCTTAGACAAGATGCGGCCTGCAAGACCGCCCGTCCAAGCGCGCGTTACGGAGACAACGCCCACGTAAGAAGCAGCATAGCTATAGCATTTCGCCGTTGAAAAGCAGTCAATGACTTTAGCGCCTTCTGCCATGCAGCCCACAAAACCCGAGGCGTACACGTTGTTGCCGCCCAGGGCGCCAATGGCCACATCGTATTTATTGGTAACGTCGGTCATGCCCTTCTCGGCAATCGAGCCATCCTCGTTGCGCGTAGGCGTCACGCGGCAATACTCGATGGTCGAGTTCTTAACGTAGCCGGCAAACGCCGCCATATACAGGCCCTCGCCACCGATTGCCTGCACGCCCGAAGTCGTGTTGTTAACGGCGCGGCCACCACGGACCTCGCAGTTGTAGAGGGTGCAACCATCGAGCTCGCCGGCAATCAGGCCCCCCTCAAAACCCGCATTGGTAATCACATTGAGCATGTTGTTGGCACACGTAACGTGCAGGGTGCTCTCCATGACCATAACGTTTTCGAAGTGGGTCTTGATCGCCCTGCCCACGATAATGCCGCCGCGGAAGTCAGCCCAGATGTTGGCATCCTTGACCAGGAAGTTCTTGATGGTGGCGCCATCGGTCTCGGCAAAAAAGCCCGTATCGCGCTCGGGATCCAAGACCTTATTCTCGTAGTTCAGGCCCTTCACGGTATGGTTTTTACCGTCAAAGACGCCCTTAAAGGGATGTTCTTTGTTGCCAAAGGAGAGGTGCTTGACCGTATCCTCAACAATGGCGTTCATATCATCATCGTTAAGAACGATATCGTTATCGAGATAGACGAGCCACTGCGACGTGTCGCGCTGTCGCGACAGCGCGACACACGCCAGGAAGTCGTTCCTGTTTGTGATATGGAATTCGGTCTGATCCTCGGCATGCGCTGCCGCCGGCAGCGCTACAACGCAGCAAAGGGCGATTGCCACCACAGCGATCAGCCTGCCGAGCACGCCTCGGTTTCTGTTCTTAATCTCCATGGGCTAGTTCGCCTCCGGCCAGCCCACGACGTCGAGCACGTCGAGGACGGTATCGTTTGCCTGCCGGTTTTTGGCCTGCACGGCCTGGACGTCGATATCGAGCCTGTATGAGCCGCCGCGCGCGGCATCGTGGTAGTCGCCCACAAATCGCAGCGAGTCCATGAGGCTCTCCGTCATGGCACCGGAATCGAGCACGCCCCCGCATCCGGCCAATCCGCGGTAGTAGTACCACCCATCGCCGCCATCGATCCACGGGGACCCCTCGCCCGCGTTCACGTGAAAGGCGACGTTGCCCGAGGCGTCCGCACTCGAACCGTCGGGCGCCACCGACGTCATGCGCAGACGAGCGCGAACGTACTCAGGCTGCGCGCCGGCGTTCTCCACGCGCACAATGCGGCTGATGTCAGAGCCCCCGGCCTCGGTGTCGGGATAGTCGCCGCGCTCGTCGGCCTCAAACGGAATCTCCTCGCCCTGCTCGTTTAGGGTGTATTCGCAGACTCGTACCTTCACGCTGCCAAACGATAGGACGTTGTTCGCCGGAACCATATCAACGGTAAAAGCCAGCGTGCCACACAGGCACGCCAGGGCCAACAGCGCCATCGCGGCAAGCGCCAAGGTGCGTTTCTGATTGTCGGAAAGATTGTTGAGCATTACGTTCGCCAATCGTCGATCAAAGGGGGACCGAGATCCCGACCCGAAAATGGGGATGGGGAGCGGACCGGGATCTCAGTGGGGGGAGCGGGATTACTTCTGGGTGGCAGCCCAAGTCTTGGCCTGAGCAACGGCGTTGGCGGCAGCGTCAGTCTCGTTGCCCTTCTGGTCGGCACCGAAGATGTAGCAGGAGACCGTCATAGCGGGACCTTGAACAACATCCGTGCTGTTCAAGGCAGCCGGGATATGCACGGTGCTGAACAGCTCACCGGTGTAAGCAGCCTTGTTATCAGCGGGAGTAAGCTTTGCAGGAGTGCTGTTGCCATCAGCGACATACATGAACAGACCGCTCACGTACTGGTCATTGTTACCGTTGGTCTTCACCTGGTCAGTAGCAACCGGCTTCCAGTTGGGATTAAGGGTGAAGTACGGGGTCTTGGCAAGGGCGTTTTCGGCGCCTGTCTCCACAATTGCGTTCTTCACATAGATGAACACATAGGAGCTATCGGAATCCTTGCCGATGCCGACGTTGGGGTTCTTATTGACGGCGGTGCCGGGAATCATCTTGGAGCCATCGGTCCATTTGGTCTCGAACAGATAACCATCCACTGAGGGGTTTGTGGGATCAGTGCCGGGCTTGTCCGGATGATCAGGGTCGGGCTTCACTTCGGGCTTGCCGATATTACCGACCGTGAACTCATTGGTCTCCGTATCGGTAGCTGTCAGCCAGGCGTAGGTGCCCACACCGGCAGCCAGCACCAGCAGCAGCAGGGCGGCAACGATGCCGTAGCGCTTTTTCTTCTTGTTTTCCATCGTCCTCTTCCTTTCGAAAATCGACTTCCCCGGCAACGGCCCTTGCCGTTGCCGACACCTCTCCCCTGCCGCTATGAACGCCGCTCCCTCGCATGCGCGCGGGCATGCTTGCCAGCAGGCCCATCGGGAACCATCCGATCGAGCACTATCGACGCCGCGACCAGCAGCGCCAGAACGGCCACCACAACAAGCAAACCGGGCATCGTCGTGCAATATGCGTTAACGAAGCCCAGGTAAGGGACACAAAAAGAAACGACGCCGATCACACGTGAAAAAGGCGTCTGCTCGGCGTCGTGCATGATGGTTCCATCTGCATTTTTGTTTGCGATTCCCTGTGTACTGATCGTCTGCGCCACAGGGTCGACCTCGTACACCTGGTGGGTCACTACGGCGCCGTCCGATCGGTAAAAAGTTGCATTGTCACCCATGGCAATATCCGTTGGATCAACCTGGTGAACAAACACCATGGAGCCGACGGGAAGCTCGGGTTCCATAGAGCCCGAAAGCACTGCATAGGGCGTGTATCCAAATGCACGAGGGACAAAAGAAACGACGGCAAGAGCCATGACGAGCGCAATCGCCAAACTGCTTAGAAGTGCAATAAATCGTTTGAGTCCGCGCGCCGCCATAATGATTAATTCATCCCATCGAGGCTTTATTCGACCCATCCAAAGGTCAGCAAGTTTCAACAGGAACCGCAAGGCGATTGAAAAGTGAGTCCGAAATAAGCCAATTTGGAATCTTTTCGTAATAAAAACATAGCGATGTGCTACACATTTTTCAATGTTTTGTCGCTAAATGCTACTTATTTTGACGTAAGTGGTCATTAATTCCCAAATTAGTCTGTTTTATCCAATATCTGTGACTAACCCCCTACGCAATCCCTCCATAGAGGGTTAAATACTTTGAAAAACTCAGATATCGTACCCCCCCCCCACATTAAAAATACTGCTGGAAGTACCGTCTATTTTTAACCCTCTTTTTGTAGCTTTATGACAGCCCCATGTAGTTCGCGGCCCACAGCCCTCTGGAAGCCATGTCCCAGAATTCGCGTCCGGAGTGGGATGCGGTTTCCGCTTGTGGCCCCGTTGGGAAGCCACATCCCGCTTCAATCACGAATTCCGGGTTGCACTTTCCATCAAGGCCCTCAACCGGAAACGGCATCCCGTTTCTCGGCCAAATACTGGGATGTAGTTTCCACAGAGCCTTCAACTGGAAACCGCATCCCATTCCAAAGGCAAATTCCGGGACGCAGCTTCCGCAACCCCACCCATCCGGAAAGCCCATCCCACTCTGGATACATTTGGGTATGGAATTATCAGCCACCTGCTAGGCCTAGGTTCTGCAACGTGGCGCCCGCCCGGCGGCGTCTTGCTGTATGAATCCCATCGAGTGATGCGTAAAGAAGCCCGGATACGTCTGGTAACCGTACTCCATCTGGCGATACATCCAGCGAATGCACGAGACTGTATCATTCAAAACCGACTCATCATCCGGATGATGGAAAACGTCGCCCCAGACGCTCGCCACGGCGCACCCCCGTGTTAAGAAAAAAGCCTCGAGAATTTCGAGGCTTTCACGTTTGTATTATTTCGAGCGCGCGACGGCGATTATCTACTCGCCCAGCACGGCCTTCTTGGCGGCTGCGGTCATGTTGTCCAGATCCTCCTTGGTGGGATGATCCTTTGCGGCAACCCAGTTGTCGAGCAGCATCTTAAAGCGAGTATTGTCAGGATCTTGCTCGAGCATTGCCTCGTAGCGCTGCTTGACCGCAGGGCCCATCTTGCCCTGGCACATCGCCCAGCCCGCAAGCTCGGCATCCCCAGCCAAATTGGACGAAACGCGGTCGATAATCTGCTTAAAGTAGTCCTTGCTCGCGCCGAAGCCGCAGGTGCCAAACAAAAAGACGCGCTTGCCGTGCAGGGCGGAAAGCAGTGCCGCCACCGAGGGCGTGCAGGCACCCTTGTCGCACCAAAAACCAACGAGCACCGTATCGGCGGCACAGGCGCCCTCAGCCTCGTGCGCGACCTGCTCCGGATCTGCATCATCGCTCAGCGCGGCGGCATGGATAAACTCAACGCCTGCAGCCTGCAGGGCGCGCTTAATCGCCCCCGAAACCATCCTGGTATTACCGCTCTTGCTGTTGACCACCATAGAGCATGTCATAGTCACGTTGCCTCGTTTCCCCCGAAACTCGAGCCATTAATGCAGTTTGTTAGAAGCATATCTTAGTACTAACGGCGCAGATGTAAACCATCTGCCGCTAATCGGTATTCCCTACTGGGCGAACTGGCTGCGGTAGAGTTCGGCGTAGAAGCCGCCTGCCGCTAGCAGCTCGTCATGCGTGCCGCGCTCGATAATCTGGCCGTCGCGCATCACCAGAATGCAGTCGGCGTTGCGGATCGTCGACAGGCGGTGTGCCACGACAAAGCTCGTGCGGCCAGCCATGAGCTCGTCGAATGCCGCCTGCACCTGCAGCTCGGTGCGCGTATCGATGCTCGAGGTCGCCTCGTCCAGCAACAATATGGCCGGATCGGTAAGCATAACGCGGGCGATGCACAGCAGCTGCTTTTGGCCCTGGCTAAACGCGCCGCCGTCCTCGCCGATCACCGTATCGTAGCCGCCTGGCAGCTGCACGATAAACTTATGCGCGTGCGCGCGCTTGGCGGCTTCGATGACCTGCTCACGCGTGGCATCGGGGCAACCGTACGCGATGTTTTCCGCCACGGTGCCCTCGAACAGCCAGGTATCCTGCAGCACCATGCCAAAGGCACGGCGCAGGCTCGAGCGTGTGTAATCGCGCGAAGCCTTGCCATCGACCGCGATGCGGCCGGCATCAATATCGTAAAAACGCAGCAGCAGGTTGATGAGCGTCGTCTTGCCGCAGCCCGTGGGACCGACCAGGGCAAAGCGCATGCCCGGCTTGGCCTCGATGCAGATATCCTGCAGCAGCTTGCGGTCGGGCACGTAGCTAAAGTCCACGTGCTCAAAGGTCACCTCGCCCTGTGGGGCAGCAAGCTCCACGGCATCTGGCGCATCGGGCTCTTGCTCGCGGGCGTCGAGCAACGCAAACATACGACGCGCCGAGGCATACGCCGTTTGGATTTGCGTAATGACGTTGGTAACCTCGTTGAACGGTTTGGTGTACTGGTTGGCATAGGACAGGAAGATCTGCACGCCGCCTACCGTAAGCGCCGCCGGCACGCCTGTGATCACGCCCACGCAGCCAATCACGGCAACCACGGCGTAGATGATGTTGTTGATAAAGCGCGTGCCGGGGTTGGAGAGCGAACCCATAAACTGCGCGCGCTCGCCTGCCGTATAGAGCTCGGCGTTAAGGGCATCAAAGCGCAGCTGCGCGTTGGGGCCATAGGCAAAGGCGTCGACAAGCTTCTGCTCGCCTACGTACTCCTCAATATGACCACCGAGCTGCCCTTGAATACGCTGCTGTGCCGTAAAGCTCTTGTTGGAGAGCTTGGCGATGGCGCCGGCCGCAAAGATGGAGAGCGGTGTGACGAGCACCACCACGAGCGTCATGGTCAGGTTGATGGAGAGCATAAACGCGAGCGTGCCCACGATGGTGATAACGCCGGTGAAAAGCTGGGTAAAGCCTTGCAGCAGACCGTCGCCCACCTGATCGACGTCGTTGACCACACGGCTCATAAGGTCGCCGTGGGCATGACTGTCGATAAAGCTGAGCGGCATGCGGCTGAGCTTATCGCTCGCCTCCACGCGCATGTCGCGCACCGTCTCGTAGGACAGGCGGTTGACGCAATAGCCCTGTAGCCACTGGAAGGCCGCCGCGCCCACCACGACAATCGCGAGCTTAGTAACGAGCGGCAGCAGCGCATCGAAGTCCACCTGCCCGGTGGCGACGATGAGGTCGATGCCCTCGCCGATAAGGATGGGCGTATAGAGTTGCAAGATCACCGAGATGGCGGCGCTCACAAACGACGCCGTAAACGAGGCGCGGTGCGGGCGAACATAGCCCAGCAGGCGGCGGGTCACCGCACCCACGGGATAGCGCTCGGGGTCGCCGGGCTGGCGCGGACCGTCGCCCAGGTCGTTGAGGTTATCGTTACCGGACACGTTGGCCGTCATCGTGGCGACCGAACCGGAAGAAGTGTACGGATTCATTTAGCAGCCCTCCTTTGCGCAGACGGATGCGGAGGCGATCGGTGCGGACGCGAGCGCCGCACTCCCCTGCTGGCCCTCGAGTTCCTCGCGGCGAAACTGCGACTGGCAAATCTCGCGGTAGAGCTGGCAGGTCGCGTACAGCTCGTCATGCGTGCCCAGGCCCGCGACCGAGCCGTGGTCGAGAACGCAGATCATATCGGCGTCGCGCACGGTCGAGACGCGCTGGCTCACAATCACCGTGGTCAGCGGCAGCCCGCCCTCGGCGGCACCGCGCATGCTTCGTTCGCGAATGGCATGGCGAAGCGCTGCATCGGTCTTAAAGTCGAGCGCCGAGGCGGAGTCGTCCATGATTAGGACCTGCGGAGAGCCCACCAGGGCGCGCGCGATGGTCAGGCGCTGGCGTTGGCCACCGCTAAAGTTCTTGCCGCCCGCCTCGACCGGGGCGTCGAGCCCCTGCGGCTTGTTGCGCACGAACTCGCTCGCCTGCGCCATGTCGAGCGCCGCCCAGAGCTCCTCGTCGGTTGCTGCCTCGTCGCGCCAGGTTAGGTTGCTGCGGATCGTGCCGCTCACCAGCGACGCGCGCTGTGGAACGGTCGCGACCACACGGCGCAGCTGGTCGAGCGGCCAAGCGCGCACGTCGGCGCCCATCACGCACACGCTGCCGGTGCCCGCATCGTACAGGCGCGGGATAAGCGAAACGAGCGTGGACTTACCGCTACCCGTACCGCCGATAATGCCGAGCGTCTTGCCCAGCGGGAGTTCCAGCGTCACATCGCTCACGGCATTGGCCGCGCCGGCGCCAAGCGAGAAGCTCGCATGGCTCAAGCTCAGCGCGGGAACCGGAACAGCGCCACCCGCCAGTTCGCTCGGCTCGGGCAGCACGACCGGCTCGTTGTCCTCGTCGGTGATGCTCGGCTCGCAGTTGAGCACCTCGTTGATACGCGACGCGCTCGCGCTCGCCTTGGTAAAGACCACGACCAGGTTGGCGACATACACGATGGAGGTCAGGGTCTGCGTCATGTAGTTCACAAACGCCATGACCTGGCCCTGCGTGAGTTCGCCCACGTTGACCTGGATGCCGCCCACCCACAGGATGGCGCACACGCCCAGGTTCATCACAAGAAACGTGACGGGATTGAGAATCGACGAGAGCTTGCCCACCGCGATGGCAGTATTGGCCTGGTCATCGGCAGCTTGGGCAAAGCGCTCGCGCTCGTGGTCCTCGCGCACGAAGGCGCGAACCACGCGAGCGCCCGAAAGGCCTTCGCGGCAGATAAGCGCGATGCGGTCGAGCTTTGCCTGCAGCTGCTTGTAGTACGGGATGCAGCGCGCCATGACAAACCAAAACACCAGGCCGATGGCGGGCGTGCAAATCAAAAAGATCATGCCGAGCCCAAGGTCGATGGCAAGGGCCGCGCACATGGAGCCCACCGCCAGGAAGGGCCAGCGGATGAGCATGCGCACGCCCAGCGCCACGGCAAGCTGCACCTGGTTGACATCGTTGGTGATACGCGTGATGAGCGACGGCGTGCCAAAGCGGTCGAGTTCGGCATAGCTCAGCTTATTGATGTGCTGGTAGAGCGCACCGCGAATGTCGGTGCCCATGCCCTGCGAGGTGAGCGCCGCCATCTTTTGGCAAACAAGCGTAAACGAGATGCCGATCACAGCCATGGCGCCAAGCACCATACCGTAGTGAATAACGGCGTTCACATCGCGTGCGCCGATGCCCTTATCGATCATCTGGGCAATCACCAGCGGCGTCAGCAGGTCAAAGATCACTTCGATCAGCTTGCACGCAGGGCCAATCACCATATAGCGGCGAAACTTGCCACCAAAACGCCTAAGCAACTCAATCATAAAAAGGCGCTCCCTATCATCATCTCTCTTCAATCTGATTCATGATAGTACGGCGAGCCCTGGAGATGCGTAAGCAACTCGTTACAGATGTAAGGGCGACGGTCACTAGCGCCCAAGGCATGTAGCAGCCGATGTTTTGGCAACGCCAGCGAGCGGCATAACGCCAGGGATTCAATTATCAGATAAATGTGACCCTTCAGGCGGTTTTGGTCGGCTACCCGCGAGTGCCGGCAGGGCGCTTGGTAGTCGCGCGATCCCGCAGGCGAAGCCGAGGACCAGCGAGACACCAAATACCTCGTCACCGGCCGGGCCATGTCGCGGCACCAAAAAGCGCCCGTGCGTTCGATGGATTCGGATGCCCGACAGAGGCTCCTTATGGCTGCTTCCTTCCGGACCTGACCAGATTCGGAACATGTCGTCATCCGAACCCATCGAACGCGCTAGGCGCTCGGTATATCTTACCTGCTCCTGCTCGACAGGGCAAGGTGGCTAATTTGGGACGGAGCTTTTTTGACTACTCGGGCAATCAGATCGGCAAGTAGCCAAAATAGCCCCGTTCCAAAAAGACTGGTCTGACGCTGCGCCACGAAAAGGGCCCATCTACTACGTTTTGGTCGCAGGGGTCAACCATAGCGTGCTTTTTCGAATAGCGGCAAGCTCTCTACCTGCGGTTTTATTTTTGCAAATCCCGGAATGGTCGAGGGTGGCCGGTTTAACGTAGTAGATGGCCGCCTTTCGTGGCAGGCGGTCCGGCTCGAGACCCAAGGCAGCCAACCTCGAATGGCCATTCTCGAAGTTGCGGTGGAATACGGACTGAATTGGCCCCTTAAAGGCAAAAACACTCCGTATTTCACCGCAACTTATCGAGGGGATGGGTTTTAGATACGGCCAAAGTCGTAGGATCGAGCGGCCGCTTCGCCGGCGCAGATGAGGTTGATTGTGGCTTCCTGGGGGTCGAGCGCTTGGTCAAGGGGCATGGGTCTGCGACAGACCGGCAGAACTAAGTCGACACCCTGCCCATACGCCGCATCCAGGTTGTCGGCACGACCGCCCACGACGGCGACCACCGGCTTGCCATATCGCTTCGCACGACGGGCCACGCCCACCGGTGCCTTACCGGCGGCGGATTGCTCGTCCATATTACCCTCGCCTGTAATGACCAGGTCGACATCGCGTACGCGCTCGTCAAACCCAATCAGATCGAGCACCGTCTCCACGCCCGAACGTAGCTCGGCGCCGAGCGCCAACAGTGCGGCGCCCAGGCCGCCGGCGGCACCGGCGCCGGGCACACCGAGCACCGAGCCAAATGTCCGTGCACCCTCGAGCACGCGCAACAACCCCTGAGCCCGCACCCCGGTAATCGCCGCATCGAGCAGGCGGCCGTAACCGACCATCCAGCTGTCGTACTTGCCCAGGGCCTCGGCATCCCCCGCCGGCAGGCCCTTTTGCCCGCCAAACACCGCAAGCGCCCCGCGACGCCCCACGAGCGGATTCTCGACATCGGAAAGCACCACGATGCGTGCGCCGCCCAGCACCCGAAGCGCCGGCGTCAGGTCAACACCGGCGACTCGTTCAAGGCCCGCGAGCCCCGGCGCGATATCGCAGCCACGGTCATCGACAAGACGCGCGCCCAGCGCCTGCAGCATGCCGGCGCCGCCGTCGTTGGTGGCACTGCCGCCCAAGCCAATATAGATAGTCTTTGCCCCGACACGGACCGCACGGAGCATCAGCTCACCCACGCCATAGGTTGTGGCCGCCAACGCCGCCGACTCCGTGCAAGGCGAGTACCCGATGCCCGCGGCTTCGGCCATCTCAATTACAGCCGACTCGCGCTCGGCATCCACCAGCATCCGTGCAGACACGCGGTCGCCCAAGGGGCCTGCAACCTCACAGGTCACAAGCTCGCCACCGCGTGCGGCGATGGCGTCGAGCGTCCCCTCGCCACCATCTGCCAGCGGCAACGCGGCCATCTCGGCGTCGGACCACACACGGCGCACGCCTTCGACAACCGCCGCCTCCGCCTGTGCACTCGACACGCTGCCCTTAAAGGAGTCGATTGCCAGCAGCACACGGCGGGCCCGCCGCTGCACGGGGCCAAAGTCAACCGCCTCAACGGCAATATCTTCGGCACACGCGAGTGCCTCGGCATGAGTGGCATGCGCCTCAAGATCGGCCCCACAACCGCAGCCAGCACCATCGGCGCCACGCAGCCCACTAAAATAGCCGCTCAACACCTCACGACACTCATCCGCCAGCACGCCGGCGGTTACATTAAACCGATGGTTCAGGCGCGAATCGGCATTCAGGTCATATAGCGAACCCAGCGCGCCCGCCTTGGCATCAGTCGCGCCATACACGCAGCGCCCCACGCGCGCGTTGACCATAAGCCCCGCACACATGCAGCAAGGCTCGAGCGTTACATAGACCGTGCAATCGGAAAGGCGCCAACGACCGAGCAACCGAGCGGCAGCGCACAGGGCCGAAAACTCGGCATGCGCCGCAGGGTCCTGGTCGAGTTCTCGGCGATTATGCGCCCTCGCGACAATCTCGCCCGCGCGCACTACCACGGCGCCAATCGGTACCTCGCCCACCGCAGCGGCGGCGCGCGCCTCGGCCAGCGCCTCGCGCATGAACTTCTCGTCGATTTCGGTGCTCGTCATCGTTCGCCTTCCCTGTTGCAAATTCAAAACGATGCTATCATTACGACTCACGGAGAGATGGCAGAGCGGTTGAATGCGGCGGTCTTGAAAACCGTTGAGCGCGAGAGCGTTCCGGGGGTTCGAATCCCCCTCTCTCCGCCACTTCTAGTGATGCACCGGCGTCATGGTGCGCTCAAACAGTGCATCAACCACGTCGGCCATCTCGGGTCGACGCTCAAGATCGTGACCCGACTCCCACCAATTTGTGAACAGTCGAATAATGCCACCGGCGATAAACTCCGATGTTGTCTCGAGCGAAACGGGCGCCAGGGCATCCTCGGCAAGCACGTTCATCACACGCTCGCGAATGGAGCGGGCAATGCGGTCGCAAATAACGTTGGTCAACATGCCCGACATGCTGCTTGCCAAAATGTTATCCATGAGCTGCTCGTGCGCCAAAATCAAATCCATGGCATCGTCCAAAATCGCGTGTCGGAGCGCGCGCACGTCCTCGGCAGACACTGCGCCGGCCTCATCGGGCTGTTTTTGCGGCAAGCCCGTCATAAGCTCATCGATATAAAAGGCAAAGTAATCGTTTTTATCGCGAAAGTGCTTATAGAACGTCGTGCGACGAATCAGGGCACGGTCGCAAAGCATAGCAACCGTCAAATCCTCAAACCGATGCTCTTCCAAAAGCTCGGTAAAGGCATCGAACAGGGCACGATAGGTTTTCTTGATGCGAAGGTCCATCCGTATCGCCATCCTCAAGGCGTAGACAGCATTCCTTAATTTGTCGCATATCTTACACCTGTACCACCCGTTCGTTATTGGCGCCCCCTCCCTGATTGAAACACAACGCTTACCGGAAAGTTCGGCACCGCCAAAGGTTGCGGGTATACTAGATACGTTATACCAACAACGGCAGGCGCAAAACGCCGCTGCCATTCGAAACGGAGACATCATGCTTCCCGTCATCATCGGTATCGTTGTTGTCGTTGTGATCGCCTGCGCCATCGCCGGCATCTACAACAACATGGTCACCAAGCGCAATCGCATCGATAACGCTTGGCAGAACATCGACACGCAACTGCAGCGCCGCAACGACCTGATCCCCAACTTGGTCGAGACCGTCAAGGGCTACGCAAAACACGAGCAGGACACGCTCGCCGCCGTGGTCAACGCGCGCAACGCCGCCGTAAGCGCCACCACCCCCGAGGCCAAGATGGAAGCCGACAACGTGCTGACCGGTGCGCTGCGCCAGCTCTTTGCCGTGGCCGAGGCCTACCCCGACCTTAAGGCGAACACCAACTTTACGCAGCTCCAGGCATCGCTCGAGGATACCGAGAACAAGATTAGCTACGCGCGCCAGAGCTACAACGACTGCGTGCTCAGCTACAACAACGCCATCCAGACGTTCCCGGCCGTTATCTTTGCCGGCATCTTCCAGTTTAAGGAGCGCCAGGGCTTCGAGGCCGCCGAGGCCGCCCGCCAGGCACCGACCGTCAAGTTCTAACCAGTTGGCAACGTATCCCAATTCGGCTATATGCATAAACCGCCCCGTCGAATGCATACTTCGACGGGGCGGTTGCTTTTTGCCCGAAGGTACCCCCAGGGACGGCGTGCAAATTTTGGAGTTTTCAGCATCCCGGAACCCACAGGGCAGGAACGGACCCACAGAACCGCGTTGAAAACCTTGATTCTGAGCCCTCAGCGCCTCAGAGATCGCTCATTTTTTTACAGGATGCGGCTCATGGCGCCTGACTTTCGTCCAAAAACCAGTATGCAGGCACCCTCGACTGCTGAAAACTCCCAAAAATGCACGCCCCGCCCCACCCCAGGCGAGCGGCAACCGAAAAAACGTGCACGTCCCCTCTTCGGCTGCAACTACGGCAAAGCCCTAACAGCCAATAAAAGGCGCGGTCAAAAGGCCGCGCACCATCTTCCCTACAGCCCAGTAACCTCCTGGCAAGGAATGCAGAGCACTCGACCGAGGCGGACCGGCCTATCTCCCGGCGCATTCCACAGGACGAAAGAACCTCCGCCGCACGTAGTGCGCAGCGGAGGTTCTTTCATGTCCGAGGACGCGCCGGGAGATAGGCCGGTCCGCCTCGGTCGGGGCTTGATGGGAATTACGAAGCCAGGTTACGCCACGGTGTAAACCCAGTTGTGCTTATCCTCGACAGCACCAGACTGGATGCCCGTCAGGGTCTCGCGGAGCCTCTTCATCACAGGACCGATCTCGGTGTAGCCAGCCGGGAAGGTCACAGTCTCGTCGGCACCGTAGACCTTGTTGTCGATCTCGCCGACCGGGGAGATAACGGCAGCGGTGCCGCACAGACCGCACTCAACAAAGGTGCCGGCCTTAACCTCGGCCCACTCGACGGGACGCTGGTCGACGGTCATGCCCAGGTCCTGAGCAACCTGAACGAGCGAACGGCGGGTGATGGAGGGAAGAATGGAGTCGGTGTGCGACTGCGGGACAACAAGCGTGCCATCTTCCTTCACGAACAGGATGTTGGCGCCACCGGTCTCCTCGACATAGGTGCGGGACTCGGAGTCGAGATACAGGTTCTCGGCATAGCCCTCGCGGTGAGCCTCCATCGTGGGCTTCAGGGACATGGCGTAGTTGAGGCCGGCCTTGATGTTGCCGGTGCCGTGCGGTGCGGCGCGGTCGTACTCGGAAACGCGCAGCTTGACAGGCTTGAGGCCGCCCTTAAAGTACGGACCGACCGGGGTCACGAGAATACGGAACGTGTACTCAGGAGCGGGAGCCACGCCGATCACGTCACCGGAGCCGATCATAAATGGACGCACGTACAGGGTTGCGCCGGAACCGAAGGGCGGAACCCATGCGGCGTTGGCAGAGACGACCTGCTTGACGGCCTCGACAAACTTATCCTTGGGGAACGGGGGCATCTCCAGACGCTGGGCGGAGTTGTACATACGCTCGGCGTTCATGTCGGGACGGAAGCAGACGATGCTGCCGTCCTCGGCGGTGTAGGCCTTCAGGCCCTCAAAGACCTCCTGGCAGTAGTGGAAGATACCGCCGCACTCGGAGACGTGCAGGGTGTGGTCGGTGGTCAGGCCGCCCTCGTCCCACTCGCCATCCTTCCAATGAGCCTCGTAGCTGTAATCGGTCTTCATGTAGCCAAAGCCGAGGCTACCCCAATCGATATCTTTCTTCTCGACAGTCATATGTCGCTCCTTACATACGCGGTTGCATACTCGCGAACCCGCACGCAAGGACCGAAGCAGGCCGCGTCGCAACGTCGCATACCCGGAGCGTAGAGCCGGGCAGGACACGCGGGCAGCATCAAAGCCGATGGCGCGTCGATTCGCATGCAGGTGATTGTACTCCCCGCACGCCTTGGATAAAACGCTTTTCTTTAACTAAGTAAAGTATTTTCATTTGCCTTCAACACAAAAGGCCCGCCATCGAATCCGATGACGGGCCTTGGAATTAACATCCGAAAACAAGCTCGGACTAGGCGTTCTTTTTACCGAGCTTAGCCTTAACCAGACCGACCACGGTCGGGATGATCGACACGGCGACGATGCCGATAATCAGCAGCTCAAAGTGCTCCTGCACAAAGGGAATGCCGCCAAAGAAGTAGCCCAGCAGAGTGAAGACCGTCGACCAGGTAATGCCGCCCAGCACGTTAAAGATGACAAAGTTGCGCCAGTGCATGCCGCCCATGCCGGCGATGAAAGGCACAAAGGTGCGGATAAACGGGAAGAAGCGACCCAGGAAGATGGCCAGGTGGCCCCACTTGTCCAGGAAGTCCTCGGACTTTTTGATACGCTCGGGCGTCATGGCCTTCACCTTGCCCGAGGCGATGATCTTTTGGCCAAAGAAATGACCGATCATAAAGTTGCACTGATCGCCCAAGATAGCAGCCGTCCATGCGACGGCCAGCAGAGCCACGATGTTAAAGCCGCCGTTGTGGGCAAAGAAACCTGAGGCAAACAGCAGCGAATCGCCGGGAAGGAACGGGAAGAACACCACGCCCGTCTCGATAAAGATGATCAGGAACACGCAGCCATAGGCCATAAGCGGGCCGGCAGCGATCCAGCTGGCGATCGCGGTGCGCGGATCCTTAAGCAGCTCGGCGATAAAATTGATGAAACCCATGAAGTAAAACCTCTCAGTTGTGGGCGCGGACACGTCCAAGTTGACCAGTATACGGTTGTGACGCGGCAACGCACACGACCTTACAAAAGCGTGACTTCATTACCAGCAAGTTTGCATAATTGACACCTGTCGCGCAAAGCCGAGCAAGATTGCTCTTCCTAATCCCTAGCGAATCGCTATACTTTATTGAATTGCATTGTCGCGGCGCTAAGGGAGGGCGGCCGGTGAGCTTTATCAATACCATTCGCGAGGACATCAAGACCGTCCAGGCACAGGACCCCGCCGCGCAAAACGGCCTAGTCATCTTCCTTTCTTACCCCGGCCTGCACGCCAAGTGGAACCACGTGCCCGAGCACTGGCTGTGGGAACATGGACATCGCTCGCTCGCCCGCGTGCTCTCGCAAATCACCCGCCATATCACTGGCGTCGAGATTCATCCCGCCGCACAGATCGGCAAGCATTTCTTTATCGACCACGCCATGGGCGTTGTCATCGGCGAAACCGCCATTGTGGGCGACAACTGCGTGCTCTATCAGGGCGTCACACTTGGCGGCACCGGCAACGAGACCGGCAAGCGCCACCCCACCCTGGGCAACAACGTCACCGTGGGCACAGGCGCCAAGGTGCTCGGCAACATTCGCATTGGCAACAACGTCAAAATCGGCGGCAACTCGGTTGTCGTCAAAGACGTGCCCGACAACTGCACCGTCGTGGGCGTGCCCGGCCGCATTATCAAACGCAACGGCTGCCGCGTGTTCAAGGAGACCTTCGACGCCAAGCAGCATCGCGAGTACATGCCCGACGACGCAGCCGAGCAAAGCGCCCTCAACCGCCAAGGCATCACCGAGAACGCACGCCGGGTCAAAGAGCTCGAGCAAGAGGTGGCCGAGCTTAAGGCCCTCGTCGCCAAACTCGTGGACGAACGCTAAAAGCGGACGGCCGCCGACAACATCGACGCCAACGCAAAGGCGCGCCAGGGAATCCATCCCCGGCGCGCCTTATTCCTGATGTGACAAAGGGACTATTCCTTTGTCACATTATGCGAACTGGCTCAGATAGAGGTCGGCGTAGGCGCCCTCGACTGCCAGCAGCTCCTTATGCGTGCCCTGCTCGATGATATTGCCGTGATCCATGACCAGAATCAGGTCGGCATCCACGATCGTCGACAGGCGATGCGCGATCACAAAACTTGTGCGCCCACGCATAAGTGCGTCCATGGCGCGGCCGATGGCAAGCTCGGTGCGCGTATCCACGCTCGACGTCGCCTCGTCCAGGATGAGAATCGCCGGGTTGTTGAGCAGCACGCGTGCGATGGTTAGCAGCTGACGCTGGCCCTGGCTGATGCTTTCGGCATCGTTGGCTACGCGCGTGTCGTAGCCCTGAGGCATGGTGCGCACAAAGAAGTCGACCTGGGCGGCGCGAGCGGCCGCAGCAATCTCCTCGCGCGTTGCCTCGGGGCAGCCGTAGGCGATGTTCTCGGCAATCGTGCCGTCGAACAGCCAGGCGTCCTGTAGCACCATGCCAAACTGCTGCCGTAGCTCGCCGCGGTCCATGAGGCGCGTATCCACACCGTCAAGCGTAATACGGCCGCCGTCGATCTCGTAAAAGCGCATGAGCAGGTTGATGAGCGTCGTCTTGCCTGCGCCCGTGGTTCCCACCACGGCAATCTTCTGGCCCGGCTCGGCGGTAAACGACACGTCGCGCATGAGCGGCTTGTCGGGCGCATAGCCAAAGCGCACGTGCTCAAAAGCGACGCGGCCCTCAATGCGACCCGGCAGCTTGGCGGCGACCGCCGGCAGCGGATCGGCTTCCATCTCGGACTCGTCGAGCAGGTCGAACACGCGCTCCGCACTCGCCAGCGCGCTCTGCAGCGAGTTAAAGGTAAACGACAGCTGCGTCATGGGCTCGGACGCCTCGTAGATAAACTGGAAGAACGCCTGGAACACGCCGACGGTCATATGCCCGGCAACCAACATGCTGCAGCCCACAAGCGCAATCACGATCTGCGCCAAGCGGCCGATAAAGCGCACCGCGGGACCGACGGCGTTAATCATAAAGTCGGCCTTGGTGCTCACGCGCGCCAGCTCCTTCGAAGCCTCGTGCACCTCGACAGAGCTCTGGTGCTCGCGGTTAAACGCACGAATCACCAGACGGCCCGAGTAGCCCTCCTCGACCGCGCTCGTAATCTTGGACACCCACTCCTGGCGCTCGCCCGTCACATCGTGCGTGCGGCGCGACACGACCTTCGTCACCAGCAGCGAAAGCGCCGTAAAGAACAAAAAGACGAGCGTGAGCGGCACGCTAAACACGAACATCACGCTCACGGCGCCCACCACGGTACCGATCGACACCAGCAGCTGCAGCAAGCCGCGCTGCATGCTCTCGGACATCTTGTCCAAGTCGTTGGTCGCACGGCTGACGACCTCGCCGGGACGATGCGCGTCAAAGTAGGCAAGCGGCAGACGGTTGAGCTTTTGTGCGATGCGGTTGCGTAGGCGCAGGTTGAGGCGTTCGGCCACGCTCGACATCAAAAAGCTCTGGAGCGCGTAGAACGAGGCAGCAGCCGTCCAAATCATAAAGTAGATGAAGATGGTCCTGCCGCAGTTCTCCCAGGTAATGCTGAAGGTAGTGTTGTTGGCAAACGCCAACTTCATGTGCCCCCACAGCTCATCGATCACGCGAGCACTATATGCCGGTGCAGCGGTGTTAAAGATGGCATAGAACACAATGCTCGCGAACACGATATAGAAGCGCCAATGGTCGCCGGCGGCCTCGCTCCACAGGCGGCGCACCGTCGCCCAGGTGTCGCGGGGCGTCTCGTCCTCGTCCCCGTCGTCAACGTCGCGCATGCGCTCTGCCTCAGCGCGGGCGCGCTCGTCCTCGGCGCGCTCGTTTTCCTCGTAGAGTGCCTGGCGGCGAGCCTCGCGCTCGGCCGCAGCCCTGGCGGCTTCGTCCAGGCCGGGCGTGGCGCCCGCCTCCTCGACTGTCTCTGCAACCGCGGCGTCATCGGCAATTCCCTGCTTCTTGAGCTCCTCGGTCATACTACTCACCTCCCTTCATCTGCGATTCCGCGATAGCGCGGTACACCTCGCAGGTTTCCATGAGCTCGTCGTGCGTGCCTAGGCCCACGATCTCGCCGTCTTTGAGCACCACGATCTGATCGGCATGCAAAATAGTCGAGATGCGCTGGGCGATGATGAGCACCGCGGCATCGCACGTCTCGTCCTGCAGCGCATGGCGCAGCGCCGCATCGGTCTTAAAGTCCAGGGCCGAAAAACTGTCGTCGAAGATATACAGATCGGCATGCTTCATGAGTGCGCGGGCAATCGCCAGGCGCTGGCGCTGACCACCCGAGAAGTTCGTGCCGCCCTGGGCCACCGGCGTATCGAGCCCCTGCGGCTGGTCGAGCACAAAGGTGCTCTGGGCAACCTCCAGCGCATGGAGCATGTCAGCCTCGGTCGCACCCTCGTTACCAAAGCGCAGGTTGCTCGCCACCGTACCCGAGAACAGCCATGCCTTCTGCGGCACATAGGCGATACGCCCGCGGATGTCGTCTTGCGAAAGGTCGCGCAGGTCGACGCCGTTCAGGCGAATGGCGCCCTTCGTGGCATCGTGGAAGCGAAGCAAGAGCTTGGCCACCGTTGACTTGCCCGAGCCCGTTGAGCCCACGATCGCGGTCGTCTGTCCGCGGCGGCAGGCAAAACTCAGGTTGCACAGGGTGTCCTCGTCGGCATCGTCAAAACGGAACGACATGTGATCGAACACGGCCACCACGTCGGCCCCGCCTGCGGACTCAGGCGCCCCGTCGCCCAGCGTAGCCTTACCGTCCACGATGCTCGGCTCGATCTCGAGCACCTGTTGCGCACGGTTGAGGCACGCCGCGGCGCGCGGAAGCGTCAGCACCACCATCTGCGCCATCATCACAAAGAACAGGATCAGAATCGCGTACTCCAGCACGGCCGAAATGCTGCCGATTTGCATGGCATGGACGCCCACGCGGTTGCCGCCCACCCACAGCACCGCCACCTCGGCGATGTTCATCAAAAAGAAGCTGGAGCTGTCGAGACCCACAAACAGGTGGTTGACCTTGATGGCGTTGGCCGCGTAATCGCTAAACACCTCGTCCAGGCGCTGCTCCTCGTGGCGCTCCTTGTTAAATGCGCGGATGACGCGCACGCCCACGATGTTCTCGCGCAGCACCACGTTCATGCGGTCGATAAAGCTCTGCAGGCGCATAAAGATCGGCGCGGCGTTGGCAACGGTAAAGACCGCCGCCACCAGCACGATCGCAACGACCACGCCCAGCAGCGTGCCCATGGCAGGATCGATAAACCAGGCAAAGATGATGCCCGCCACGGCCAAGAACGGTACCGGCAGCACCAGCTGAATCGTCTGCAGGATCGCTTGCTGGATCACGTTGATGTCGTTGAGCGAGCGCGTGATCATCGAACCCGTGCCAAAGCGCTCAAAGTCGCTGGCGGACAGCTCGAGCGACTTATCGTAGACGGCGTTGCGGATGTCGCAGGCCACATTGGCCGCCAGACGGGCCGAAAGATAGCAGCCCAGCACCGCGCCGCCGCTGGCCATGCCGGTCGCGATGAGCATGTACAGACCGTTGCGCAAGATGTAATCGACGTCGCCCGTCGTGATGCCCGTGTTGACCATGTTCGCCAACATCGTGGGCACGAGCAGCGTACCGACGTTGTCGATTAGCAGCACCAGCAGCGTCACCGCGATCAGACCGCGGTACGGCCTCATAAACCTCATTAAGAGTCGCATGTCTCCCCCTCGCCCTTATCGTCAGCCTCGTTCTCGGCGGCAACTTGCCGTTTAAATGCCTCGCACTCTTCGTTAAGAACATGGGAAAACTTACCGACCAAGCGCATGATCTCGCGCTGTTCCCACGGCTCGAGCGCCTCGAATGCCTGCTGCTCGGCCTTTTGCGCCGGCAACGCGTAGTGCTTGGCAAACTGCACGCCTTCTTCGGTCAGTCGCACAACCTTGTTCTTACGACTGCCCTCGGCAAACTCCAACGTCGCGAGCCCTCGCGCCCTAAGCGTCTTGATCGCCGAATTGATGGTCTGTTTGCTGTAGAACCATTCACTCGTCAGCCGACTCACGGCAACGCTTCCACCCGCTGCACTCGTGTCGACGAGCATCCAGTAGGCGCAATCCGAAAGACCGCAGGTGCGCGCGAACTCCGAATAGATACGGACAAGCCCGTTGAGCATCCGGTCGAAATCGACCGGGCTAACTGTACTATTCATCTCTCCCGCCATTCGATAGTCCGAGTTTTGACTAATTAGGGTTTCAGGTTAGTCCGAGTTTTGACTATCGTCAAGGGCGGCCGTGCAAGACGTGCGACCCATAACAACATGTCGACAAAAAAGACCGCCGGCGCGGGGGCGGCGCCGGCGGTTGCAAGAAAATATCGATTGTTGGCTGTTACGCAGCGACGGCCTCGTAGACCGTGGCGCCCGAGAAGCTGTCGTGCAGGCTCTTGCCACAGATCCACGGCAGTTCGACGACCTCGCAGACCGTGTTGACCAGCTCGGAGCAGTCAGTAAAGTGGCCCTTATCGTTGAGGGCCTCGCAATCCTGAACACGCCAATAGCCATCGGTGTGCGTGATGTAGTACTCGTGATCATTGATCGACACGAAAGCGCGCGTCTTGGAACGCAGCAGCTTCAGAAATCCTTCGAAGTCGGTCTCGACGACATCTCCAGCCTGGAACATGATAGTTACCTCCTGGCCCGGCGCCACCATGGCGCGTTGATAAACGTTGGTGCTCCTTTAGTAAAACCTTTATCAGAGCTTATGCGCGCATCATTTAGGCAAGTGGTAAAAAACCGCAGGGTAGACGGGATAAAACGTTTAACCATCCCACCGGTTTGTCACATTCTGGCTGAAGTTTTATGCAAACCAACTTTTCCACTTGGTAGCTTGCGTTGTTTGGGGCCGACTACGCGATTACGGTTTTGGTTCGGCGGGTAAGAGCGAGGCATCGAAACCAACGTCAGGAGGACCCATGGAGACCATCGAAGCACTCATCCACCGCCGCAGCTGCCGCAAATACAGCGATCGCCCTGTCGAGGCCGAGAAGCTCGCACGCATTATCGAAGCCGGCCAGTACGCGCCGAGCGGCATGGGACGCCAGCCGGTCACGTTCGTCGCCGTCACCGACCCCGCAACCGTCGAGCGCCTCTCGCAGCTCAACGCCCAAGTTATGGGCAGAGAGGGAGATCCCTTCTACGGCGCCAAGACCGTTGTGGTGGTGCTGGTCGACCGCAGCGTGCCCACGCACCTGGAAGACGGCTCGCTCGCCATGGGCAACCTGCTCAACGCAGCCTATGCGCTGGGCGTTGATTCATGCTGGATTCATCGCGCCCACGAGGTTTTCGATTCGCCCGAGGGCCTGGAGCTGCTGGCCAGCTGGGGTCTGTCCGCCGACGGAAGCCTGCGCGGTGTTGGCAACTGCATCCTGGGCTATGCCGAGGGCACGCTTCCCGAGGCCAAGCCCCGCCGCGAAAACGTGGTGTATGTTCCGCCGTTCTAACGAACGGCGGACCCGCTGAAAGGCCCCGTCCCATATTTGCTGCCCCACTCGCAACTTATCTTGCCGATGGAGTTGTTGCCGTTTCGCTCGTCTGACTCGCATCGGCGTCGTCGCTTTGCCCGCCTTCGTCCTTTTGAGCATCGGCAATGGTGGCAGCAGCTGCGACCATACCGCGCTGGGGCGCCACACCCGTCTGGTCTTGTGCGCCTTCAACAAGCTCCGTGCCAGCATGCGCAAGTTCAGGCGATTTGAACATCGCGCCCAGACTCGCGCCGTCGCCGGCATATCCGAGCGCCGCGAGCGCGATGACGATTATCGCGGCAACGACCACGATCGGCACGTAACGATGCCAGCCTGCAGGATTGAGGCCGCTACGGCGGGCAGCACCGCGGCTAATGTAGCCAAGCGTTCCATCGTGCTTGAGCTTTGAGCCCACCACGCGCCTTCGTCCCCACAACGAGGACTCGGCCTGCATGGCCAAGCGAGCGCTTGCCGAAGGATAGCCATATTTTGTGCGCTTGAACGAGCCGTCGAACCCCGAGGCGCTTTTGCCCCACGTCCGCGAAGTCGTACGCCGGCCGACCGGCGCCGCACTTCGCTTTGTTCGGTTCGTTTTTGAAGTCTCCGCCATACTCCCCCGCACGCCGTAACACAATCGAAACAATGCTTCTTTGGACTGTATCACACGCGCCGCACGCGGTCACGGCGCCTCGCTCAGCGGTCGTTGTCCTTCAGCAGGCGCCATAAAGTCGTGCGGCTTATACCGAGCACCTCTGCCGCACGTGTCCTGTTGCCGTGAAGGTGCTGCAGAACCAACCGTGCGACATCGCGCTCGGTATCGGCCAGGGGACGCAAGATGTACAAATCGCTTTCGAGCGCCGGGGCGCCAAAGGTCGCGGTCTTGATAACGTCCTCCTGGGCAAGCACCTCTTTCGCCACGGCACGCTCCACCGTTCCAGCCCCCACTAATATATAGAGTCGTTCAGAGACTTCACGCAGCTGCAGGTAATTGCGGGGCCAACGGTACGCATCGAGCGTCTCTGCCGCGGCGGCGGACAACATGGGGGCACCCGTCTTAAACATATCTGCCAGATACCCCAGATAGCGCGCAACCTTTTCCGACGCGCCGCCCTGCTCGGCAATCGCCGGCGCCACACTCACGGCACAGGCCAGACGCTCGGTTACAAAAGCAGCCTGATCGCTTTCGCCGCCGCCCGGCATATCGTTTGCCGTCAACACCACATGGCAACGAGTTGCGAGCGCCGTGTCGATCATTGCGGACACGAGCTCGCGCAGACGTTGGGGGCCAACAGCATGCCAGCCGCCCATACAAAGTGTCAGCCCCGTTTGGAATAGCGGCGATTCGGAACTTTTGAGCAGATGGCGCCAGCCGCGATCCGTAAGCTCATCGAGCGCAACGGACACAAAGGGCTGATCGGCATAGGGTCCATCCAGGTACAGGCGTCTTGCAATCTGATCCTGTCCCGCGCCCAGCTCGCCCTCGAGCATAAGGGGCACCCCACGCGCATAGCTCTCCCGTACGGGGACAGCGACCGCCGCCGCGTCTTCGACGATGCCGTACGTGCTCGACGCGTAGCGAGCCTCGACTTCGTCGGCATTGAGCCACTCGATGCCCGCATGCGTCGCAGCGGCGCGCACCTCATGCGCCACGACCACCCAAAGCGCTCCGCGCTCCTTGGCCGTCGGGCGCACCGTCAAGCTCAACCGCACGCCCTCGTGGCCCATCACCAGGCGCGCCCCATCGCCCACGCGAGCGAGACGCTCGGAAACAAAAGCAGCGATATCCTGCTCGAGCGCCGCGTCACTCATAGTCGAGATCACAACGCCACCGCGCTCGTCGATTGCCAGCGCCGATGCTCCGGCTGCGGACAATGCCTCAATCAGAATCTGCAGCTTGGCATCGCTATCCATGATTTGTCCCTGTCCGCGGCGACGTGCAACCGCCGACGGTCGCACGACCGAGTGTTTCAAAATTGAACGATATTACTCACCAAACACTATAGGGCAAAAGTCGCCGTCCTGCGAGTATATGAATTGCCCCGCATCGCCATCCTGGCGGGGCGATAAGAGCTCTTCGGGACCTATCAACCTGCGGACAAGCCATACCCGCAAGAGCTCCTATCGCTCCACCGTGAGAATGCGCTCGCCAGCACGCAACACGCAAATCAGCTACTTCTCTACCAGATTCCCAGCACGTGCTGCATTCCCAAACTCATGCATGCAATGCCAATCCAGCAGCAAAAGCCCAATGCGATAGGTTTGCCGCCCTTTTTGACCAGCTCGACGATATCGGTATTAAAGCCAATAGCCGCCATGGCCATCACAATAAAGAACTTCGACAGCTCCTTGATGGGCGCCGTAATAGATGCAGGAAGCTGAAGCACCGTGGTGATCACGCTCGCCAGCACAAAGAACAACACAAACATGGGAAACGCACGTTTAAGCGAGAACGTGCTTTTGGCGTCGCCGCCGGCCTTGCGCGCCAGATGCATCTGCCAGCATGCGAGAGCCAATGTAATGGGAATAATGGCCAGCGTCCTGGTGAGCTTAACCACTGTGGCGCTTTCGAGCACATTGGCGCCGGGATGCATGCTGTCCCAGGCACTCGCCGCAGCCGTTACGGACGAGGTGTCGTTGATGGCGGTGCCGGCAAACAGGCCAAAGCCCTCGTTGGTCAGCCCGAGCATGCCGCCGAGCGTCGGAAACACGAGCGCCGCGATAACGTTAAACAGGAAGATGACCGAAATGGCTTGGGCAATCTCGCGATCATCAGCATCGATAACGGGCGCGGTCGCAGCGATGGCCGAACCGCCGCAAATCGACGAGCCCACACCCACAAGCGTCGCGATCTTGCCCGGCACGTTCATAACGCGGCAGAGCACAAAGGCGATGACAAGCGAGGTCGAGATCGTCGCCACGATAATCGGCAGCGACTGGGCGCCCTTGGACAGAATCTGCGAGAGGTTCATGCCAAAGCCAAGCAGGATAACCGCGTACTGCAAGACTTTTTTAGACGTATAGGTGACACCGGCGGCGAGCTGTTCGCGGCGATTCTTGGGAAAGACAAGCGCCAGAACCATGCCAAAGAGGATGGCAAATACCGGCCCACCGACCACCTCAATCTGTTTGCCAAACAACGTCGCGGGGATGGCGATGATGAGGCAGAACAAGACGCCCTTCCAGCGCTCGCGTACGATATTTGCCAGTTGCATATGGGATTCCTTCTTTCTATTTCACGTTTGCGACGGCTTATGATACGGCAACATTGGGCACAGCCCTGCGCAAATACAGACTAAGATGCCGCAATAGTTCTTGGGCAACAGCCGAATTACCCGCCGCGGAGAGCTGATTCGCGGCATAATTAACAGCTGATATATGAGTGTGATAGAACGGTTGTGAGGCACTATGGAAGAATCGATGCACGTCGGCGAGCAGGAAACGAGCCTACAGGACCAGTCCTACCACACCATTCGACGCAAAATCGTCTACCTGGACTACAAGCCGGGCGAAAAGCTAGGCGTCAAGCAGCTTTGCGACGACCTGGATATGGGGCGCACCCCTGTGCGCGAGGCACTGGTGCGTCTGGCGCAAGAGGGCCTGGTGCGCACCGTGCCCCAAAGCGGCACCTATGTCTCGCCCATCAACCTCACCTTTGCCGAGAGCGCCTGCTACATTCGCGAACACCTGGAAAAACAGGTAATTGTGGAGTGCTGCGCCCGTGCCACCTCGGCAGGCATCGAGCAGCTCGACCGAGCCATCGCGCTGCAGGAAAAGGCCATGGCCGAAGAGGATCGCATCGGATTCTTTTTAAGCGACAACCTCATGCACCGCATGATCTTTAGCATCGCGTGCCGCAGCACCGTGTGGTCGTGGCTCGAGGCGACCAATGCCGACCTGGAGCGCTTCCGCTGGCTGCGCGCCGCCACGCAGAGGCTCGACAATCAGGAGATTGTTAACGAGCACAAGCAAATCCGCCGAGCCATCGCCGGCCGCGACCCCATCGAGGCGAGCTTTTTGGTCAGCAAGCACCTGCATATGATGTTCCGCAACCAGACCGAGGTCCTGGACCAATATCCCAAGTACTTCGAGACCAGCAAGCTCCGCTAACCTGCCAAAAAGGGACAGGTTTATTTCGGCAGGTTTTATCTGGGCAAATGCAACAAGGCCCGACTCCGCCACAACGGAGCCGGGCCTTGTTGTTGGCGCGTTTCGACAACAGAGCACTCGATGTCAGTCGTCAACAGTGAGCGAGCCGCATTTGCGCCAAGGTGACGTGAAATGAGAGGGCGCTGACCTTCTGGTCGCGCCCTCGAAATTGAACGTCAGATTGGCGTGAATGCGGCTCGCGCAGCGTCGACCGGTCCGCCGTTCGGCAGAACGGCGGAACAACAATTACTCGACAGTAACGCTTTTCGCCAGGTTACGAGGCTGGTCGACGTCGCAACCGCGCAGGATGGCCACCTCGCGGGCGAGCAGCTGCAGCGGAACGCTCGCCGTGATGGGACTGAACACGTCGCGGACGGCCGGCACGCGAATGATGCAATCGGCAATCTTGTTGATCTCCTCATCGCCCTCGGTGGCAACGACGATAACCTTGGCGCCACGCGCCTTGCACTCCATGAGGTTCGACACGGTCTTGTCATAGGTGGCGCTCTTGGTGGCCACGGCGATGACAGGGAAGCCCGGGTCGATCAAGGCAATGGGGCCGTGCTTCATCTCGCCGGCGGCGTAGGCCTCGGCGTGCAGGTAGCTGACCTCTTTGAGCTTGAGCGCGCCCTCGTAGGAGATAGCGGCACCCATGCCACGGCCCACGAACAGCGCCGACTGCGCGTCCTTGCACAGCAGGGCGGCCTCATGCACGGACTCGGTCTGGGTATCCAAAATCCACTGGATCTGCTCGGCCGTATCGGAAAGCTCGCGGAACAGCATACGCGCCTGCTTGGTGGTCAAGCGGTACTTGACCTGCGCCAACAGCAGAGCCAAAAGCGTCAGGCTCACGACCTGGCCGATAAAGCTCTTGGTCGAGGCGACCGCGATCTCCTTGTTGGCCTTGGTGTAGATAACGCCGTCGCTCTCACGCGCCACCGGGCTGCCCACCACGTTGGTGATGCCGAAGACCTTGGCGCCCTTGATGCGCGCGTCACGAATGGCGGCAAGGGTATCGGCCGTCTCGCCCGACTGGGACACGGCAACGACAAGCGTCGTCGGCGTAATGATGGGATTGCGATAGCGGAACTCGCTGGCCGCCTCAACCTCAGTAGGGATGCGAGCCCAGCCCTCGATAAGGTTCTTGGCAATGAGACCGGCATGGTAGCTGGTGCCGCAAGCGATCACGTAGACGCGGTCGATATCGTTGAGTTCCTCGAGCGAAAGGCCCAGCTCATCGATATCAAGCTCACCGGCGGGGGTCATGCGGCCCACCAGGGTATCGCGCACGACGCGCGGCTGCTCGTGAATCTCCTTGAGCATAAAGTCGGGGTAGCCGCCCTTTTCGGCCATGTCCAGATCCCAGTCGATATGGGTAACCTTAGGCTCAATCACATTGCCGGCCTCGTCGGTATACTCGACGCCTGCGGGCGTGAGCTTGGCAAACTGGCCGTCCTCGAGCACCACGACGTCGCGGGTTGCGTCGATGAGCGCGATGACATCGGAAGCAACATAAGAGCCGGTTTCGCCCGCGCCGACTACGATCGGGGAATCCTTGCGGGCCACGGCGATCACGCCGGGCTCGTCGGCGCACACGGCGGCCAAGCCATAGGCGCCCACCACGTGGGTGCAGGCCTCGCGCACGGAAGCCATCAGGTCGTGCGTCTCGGCATAGGCCTCTTCGATCAGATGCGCGAAGACCTCGGTATCGGTCTCGCTCTTAAAGTGATGGCCGCGGCCCTCCAGCTCTTCGCGCAGCTCGGCGAAGTTCTCGATGATGCCGTTGTGGACGATGGCGATACGGCCATCGCAGCTGGTGTGGGGATGGGCGTTAACGACGGAAGGCTTGCCGTGGGTAGCCCAGCGGGTGTGACCGATGCCGCAGGTAGCGTCGCTGTCGATGTTGGAAAGCTCGCTCTCCAGGCCCGCGACCTTGCCCACGCGACGGATGACGTCGAGGTGCGCCGCGGCGCCCTCGCCCACCTCGAGTGCGACGCCCGAGGAGTCATAGCCGCGATACTCCATACGTTTAAGACCCGTGACCAGGATGTTCTTTGCAATATCAGAGCCGGTGTAGCCGACGATTCCGCACATAGGATAAATCCCTTCGTCCGCGTGACTGCAAAACGTCCACGCACATGGGGCGCTGAGACGTATAACGTTCGAGTATTGTACTCACGCAGACGCAAGCTGATATACCAGAAGTGGTATCCCAACTTAGATACCACCCGATGCACACACGTCCAGCCGGTCCAAACCACCACGATGGGGACAGGCACCTTTGTGGTGGTTTGGGCTCCAGCGTTTGCCCAGATAAAACCTACCAAAATAAACCTGTCCCTAATTGGCAGGTTTTGACACCCTAGGGGCGGGCGATGCTACAATCTGGCTTGTACTTGAAACGCATCAAAGGGGCCGCTATGGCAAAGGTAAAAATCAGCGATGTCGCGCGCGAGGCGGGAGTCTCGCTGGGCACGGTTTCCAACGCGCTCAACCATCCCGAAAAGCTGCGCCCCGAGACCCTCAAACTTATCAACGAAACCATCAATCGACTGGGCTACCTGCCCAACCAAAGCGCCCGTCAGCTCGCAGGCGGCGCCACCAAGTCCTTTGGCCTAGTCCTCCCCCGCCTCGACCACGGCTTCTCGCTCCAAATTGCCAGCGGCGCCCACAACGAGGCCCGCAAGCACGGCTACGATTTACTCATCGCCAATGCCGATAACGACGATATTCTCGAGGATCATTACCTGCGCTATTTTATGGGCACGCAGATGTCCGGCGTCATGGTTCAGCCCATGGCGTCTCCCGACTGGCACCCCGCCATGACCAAAATGCCCGTGCCGATCGTCCATCTTGACATCCACTGTTCCGAGCCCGGCTACTACGTGGCTGCCGACAACGAGGCACAAGGCCGCATTATCGCCGAGCTCGCCGTTGCCCGTGGCGCACGCCATATCACCGTTGTGGGAAGGGCGGCATTTATGCAGCTCACCTTGCGCGTACTTGGCATCCACAAGGCCCTCGCCCTGCATCCCGATATCAAAATTGAGGTCATTGACGCCGGAGAGTGGAATACCGCAGCCGACGGCTACAGCATTGGCGCTCAGATTGCCGGGCGCTCCGGCGACGAGCGCCCCGATTTTGTCATCGGCCTGACCGACGTACTGGCGTCGGGCGTCATCTCGGCGCTGGTCGATAAAGGCATCTCCGTCCCCGAGCAGGTCCGCGTGGCTGGCTGCGACGGCAACCCGCTCGCCTGGAGCGGGTCGGTCCCACTCACCACGGTGGCACCCCCAGGCTACGAGATTGGCCGCAAGGGCATTCAATTGCTCATGGAGCAAATCGAAAACAAAGCCCCGGCGAAGACCAAGCACGCCCGTATCGGTTCCGCCGCACGCATCGTCACCGCGGTCACGGCCGTCGAGGACATCAACCGCCAAGAGCTCGTACGCCCGTTTTTACTGGAGCGCGCCAGCACCCAGGCAAGCAGTCACACCGAAGCCACCGCCATCAACCTCGGCGCCTACCTTTAGCACACGGCCTTGACCGCGGCCGTCAGGTCGAACAACGTATCGAGCACCGCCTCGCAGCCATCCACCACGTCCTGCGGCAGCGGCACGATATCGGGAACGGCAAAGACATGGCAGCCGGCCGTGATGCCCGAGACGCAGCCGTTGCGCGAATCCTCGACCACGGCACATTCCTCGGGGGCAAAGCCCGCGCGCTCGCAGGCAAGCAGATACATCTCGGGATCGGGCTTGCCGTGCACGACGTCCTCGCCGCAAGTCACCGTCTCAAACTTGTCAAAGAGGCCGACCATCTTAAGGTTGCGCTCGGCCGTAACGAGGCGCGACGACGTTGCAAGGCCCACGTGATAGCCCGCAGCCAGCAGCTCGTCTATGCACTCGGCAGCGCCGGCCTTAAGCTCCAGATCGGTCTTGACCATCTCGTCGCGAATCTCCTTGTGGCGATGATAGAGCGCCTCGGCGGTTTCTCTGCTGCCGCAATGCGCCTCAAGGATGTCCATGACATCGGGCAGTGTGCGACCGATAAATTGATGAATCAGCGTGTCATCAATCGCGAATCCCAGCTCGGCCGCGCCCGCCTTCCACGCCTTGATACCCAAACGCTCGGTATCGACCAGCGTTCCGTCCATGTCAAAAATAACGGCCTTGATCATATCGGTCCCCCATCGCTTCGCGCTGCTGTACTCCCGCAACTTTACCGCACTTGTAAACTTGTATATAACGTATATAGCATATTGCACTTTCGTTACATAGATAGAAGTCTTATGACAAGCAGTCCAGTAGGATTATAGTTTTCGACCGAGTACATATTGGTAAGGATCAATTCATGCTTTCAGACACCACCGCACCCGCAGAGGGGCTTCAGGATAAACTCGCAGCGCTCGAGCAGCTGCTTTTAGCATACGGTCGCGTCGCCATCGGCTTTTCCGGTGGCGTCGACAGCAGTTTTTTGGCCGCCGTCTGCGCCCGCATCATGCCCGCCAGCACGCTTCTCGTTCACCTCACCACGCCGTTCATCGGCACGCCCGAGCAGGCTTCGTTTGAGCGGGCGGTTGACGGGCAGGCCGATGAGGGGCCACATTTCAAGCTCCCCGTGCTCAACCTCTCGGTCGATCAGCTGCAGCTCCCCCAGGTAGCCTGCAACGACGCCGACCGCTGCTACCACTGCAAGCGCGCCGGCTTTACCGCCATCGTCAACCACGCCAGGTCGCTGGGTTTTCCCACCGTCATCGACGGCAGCAACGCAAGCGACCGCGGCGACTACCGCCCCGGCATGCGCGCCGCCCAGGAGCTCGGCGTGCGCTCGCCGCTTATGGAGGTCGGCTTTACCAAGGACGAGGAGCGCGAGCTGCTACGCGCCTGGGGCTATCCCGTCTGGAACCTGCCGGCAGGAGCCTGCCTGGCCACGCGAGTCCCCACGGGCGAGGAGCTCACGCGCGAGAAGGTCGATGTAATCCGCACCTGTGAGGACTACCTGCACGACCTTGGCCTGGACCAGGTCCGCGCACGCCTCGTCGGCGGCTGCATGCATATCGAGGCCGCGCCGGCAGACGTCGCCAAGATCGCCGCCCTCGACAGCACCGCGGTCAACGACGAGGGCAAGGCCCCGCTTCCCGCCGCCATCGAATCTGCCCTGCGCAACCTAGGCTGCGGCCATATCTCCCCCGAGGTCACCCCCTACATCCACGGCAACATGAACCAGTAACCTACCAAAAAGGGACAGGTTTATTTTGGCAGGCTTTATCTGGGGAAATATCGCAGGGCAACCGCCTCTCTAGCATCCATCTATCTTTGAGGGACACTAGAGAGGCGACTCAGCCACATCTACCTCTTCCGATAGCGGCGGTTGCGGCTCGTCGATGAACCCATTACTTCAATGAGTCCTTTATCCGGCAGCATTGGCATTCCGTCTCTCTAAAACAAAGTGCTTATCTCTCTAACTTTAGAGAGATAAGCACTTTGTTTTAGAGAGACCTTTAGAGAGATATATCGAATTCGCTGTTAGATTACCTAAGGCTGTCTTTCTAACCGACTTTATCTTTAGAGAGACATTTAGAGAGACGAGCGCGACCCCTCTAATGAATGGAACATCGCAGCCGACAGCTACGGCATCGGCACCCAGATTGCCGAGTGCGCAGTACCCCGGCAAGCAACTACGCCGAAGCCACCGCCATCGGCTTCGGCGCATACCTTTAGCTCACGGCCTTGACTGCCGCCGTCAGATCGAACAACGTATCGAGCACGGCCTCGCAGCCCTCCGCCACGTCCTGCGGAAGCGGCACGATGTCGGGAACGGCAAAGACATGGCAGCCGGCCGCGATGCCCGAGACGCAGCCGTTGCGTGAGTCCTCGACCACGGCGCACTCCTCGGGAGCAAAGCCCGCGCGCTCGCAGGCGAGCAGGTAGATCTCGGGATCGGGCTTGCCGTTCAGGGTATCCTCGTTACAGGTCACCGTCTCAAACTTGTCAAAGAGGCCGACTGTCTTAAGGTTGCGCTCGGCCGCAACGCGGCGCGACGACGTCGCAAGGCCCACGTGATAGCCCGCAGCCAGCAGTTCGTCCAGGCACTCGGCGGCGCCGGCCTTAAGCTTCAGATCGGTCTTGACCATCTCGTCGAGAGCATCCCTGTAGCGGGCTTCGACCGTCTCGACGATTTCGCGGCTGCCGTAATGCTCCTCAAGGATGTCCCTGACATCAGGCATCGAGCGACCGATAAACTGATGGACCAGCGCATCATCAATCGCAATCCCCAGCTCGGCAGCGCCCACCTTCCATGCGCTCATGTCCAAACGCTCGGTATCGACCAGCGTTCCGTCCATGTCAAAAATGACAGCCTTGATCATATCGGTCCCCTTCGCCGGCTTGTATTGCCGCCACTCTACCACACTATCCAACTTGTATATAACGTATATATCATATCGCGCCAACCTGCTGAAAAGGGGCAGGTTTATTTTGGCAGGTTTTATCTGGGGAAACGCAGACAGGGCCGCGACGCCTATAGCGTCGCGGCCCTTTTCCTTGGAGAAGGATCGATTAATGGAACGGAGAGCCCGTTCTAGCCCTCGAGCCCGGCGTTGATGAACTCGGCAATCTCGACAGGATCGGTGCTTTCGCGCACCCTGTCACGGAAGCCGGCATCCATCAGCATCACGGCAGCCTTGGAGAGCAGACGCAGGTGCGTGGTTCCCGCTTCGCCGGCGGGCACGTACAGCGCGAGCGCCACATCGACGGGCACGCCATCAAAGCTCGGCCACTCAACAGGCTCGGACAGCTTGAGCACGGCCACGCCCGGCGCATGGATCGCATCGCTCTTGGCATGCGGAACGGCAAAACCGGCGACGAGGCCAGTCTCGGCCTCGTTTTCGCGAGCAATAAAAGCCGCCTCTACAGCAGACGCGTCATCGGCAAAACCAAGCTCAACAGCCTGCTCGGACAGATAATGCAGCGCGTCCTCGCGCGAGGCGGCGGCGTAGCCAATCGTCACTTGGTTGGCAGATACAAACCCCATGGAAAGCCTTCCTTACAACACGGACCTGACCGCAGCTTCGATGCCGTCGGCGTCCAAACCGTACTTATGCAGCAAATCGACCGCAGGGCCGGACTCGCCGTACACATCGCGCACGCCGACGCGACGCATCGGCACTGGATGCTGCTCCGCGAGCACCGAGGCAACGGCCTCGCCAAGACCACCGATAATCGAATGCTCCTCGGCGGTGACCACGCGACCGGTCTTCTTGGCGCTGGCAACCACCAAACGCTCATCGAGCGGTTTGATCGTATGCATGTTGATGACCTCAGCATCGATGCCGTCGGCAGCGAGCGCCTCGGCAGCAGCGAGTGCCTCAGCGACCATGAGACCGCACGCGACGATCGTGACATCAGAGCCCTCCCGTACAACAACACCGCGGCCGATCTTGAACTCGTAGTCCTCGTGATCGTTGATGACCGGTGTTGCCAGGCGGCCGAAGCGCATGTAGACCGGCCCCTCAAACTCATAGGCGGCGCGCACACAGGCGCGGGCCTCGACATCGTCGGCGGGAACGACCACCGTCATACCCGGAATCGTACGCATGAGTGCGATATCCTCGCAGCACTGGTGCGTGGCGCCGTCCTCGCCCACCGAAATGCCGGCATGGGTGGCGCCAATCTTGACGTTGAGGTGCGGGTAGCCAATGGAATTGCGGACCTGCTCGTAGGCGCGACCGGCGGCAAACATCGCAAAGGTGCTCGCAAAAGCAACGCGGCCCGTGGTCGCGATGCCGGCGGCAAGACCCATCAGGTTGCTCTCGGCGATGCCGGCATCGTAAAAGCGCTCAGGATGGGCAGTCTTAAACTTACCCGTCTGCGTAGCGGCAGCCAGGTCGGCATCGAGCACTACAAAGTCATCGTGCTCATTGCCCAGCTCGACGAGTGCCTCGCCGTAGCTTACGCGCGTGGCGACTTTTTTGACCTCTGCCATTAGAGTTCCTCTCCTGCTGCCGCGAGCTCGGCCATGGCCTGCTCAAACTGCTCGTCATTGGGCGCCTTGCCATGCCAGCCAACCTGGTTCTCCATAAAGGAGACGCCTTTGCCCTTCACCGTCTCGGCGATGATAGCGACGGGCGCGCCGGTCACCTCGCGAGCTTCGGCGAAAGCCGCCTCAATCTGCGCCATGTCGTTGCCATCGGCTAGCTCTATCACATGCCACTTAAAGGCGCGGAACTTGTCGGCAAGCGGCATGGCCGAGTTGACTTCATCGATCGTGCCGTCAATCTGCAAGCCGTTGTGGTCGACGACGGCAACAAGATTGTCGAGCGCATGGTTGCCGGCAAACATAGCCGCCTCCCACACCTGGCCTTCCTCGCACTCACCGTCGCCCAGCAACGTGTAGACACGGTAGCTGTCGCCCCAGTGCTTAGCGGCAAGCGCCATTCCAACTGCAGCAGAGATGCCCTGACCGAGCGAGCCGGTGGACATATCGATGCCTGGGGTATCGTTCATGTTGGGATGGCCCTGCAGTCGGCTGCCAATATGGCGGAGCGTCTCGAGCTCTTCGACGGGAAAATAGCCGCGATTTGCCAACACCGAATACAGGCCCGGCGCCGCGTGACCCTTGGAGAGCACAAAGCGGTCGCGATCGGCCTTGTGAGGGTCGGCAGGATCGATATTCATTTCCTCAAAGTACAGATACGTCATGATGTCGGCTGCACCGAGCGATCCACCCGGATGTCCCGACTTGGCCGCGTGAACCGCAGTCACGACACCCTTCCTGACCTCATTGGCGACCTTCGCCAGCTCCTGGTTGGTCATACGAATTCCTCTCTTGAGAACAACCCCGGCACCGGATGGCGCGATGCCGAGGGCAACCCGGTCGTTAAGCCTGAGCGACGACCTTCTGCCAGTCAGCCTCAAAAGAGGCGAGGCCCTGGTCGGTCAGCGGGTGATGCAGGCACTTCTTGAGAGCGGCCATGGGCACGGTCGCGATGTCGGCACCAAGAAGAGCCGCCTGGGTCACGTGGTTGGGCGTGCGGACCGAAGCGGTGATGATCTCGACGGTGTCGTCGACGTTCTTGCCGGTCCAGTCATAGTTCTTGATGCATGTCACGACATTGTCGAGCTGCGAGATGCCGTCCTCGGCGATGTCGTCAAAGCGGCCGACAAACGGGCTGATGTAGCGGGCACCGGCGTTGGCGGCCATGAGGGCCTGCGTCGGCGAGAAAACAAGCGTCATGTTGACGCGCACGCCCGCATCGGCCAGGGCGCGGCAGGCGGCGAGGCCGGCCTCGCACACGGGAAGCTTGACCACGATGTTGGGAGCCAGGGCGGCAAGACGCTTGCCCTCCTCGATCATGCCCTCGGCAGTGGTCGCGGTGGACTCAGCAGACACGGGCAGGCCCTCGCAGAGCTCGGCAATCTTGAGCATATGGGGTTCAAAGTCGGCGAGCTTGCCGCCGGTCTTGGCGTACAGGGACGGGTTGGTGGTGACGCCGGCAAGGCAGCCCCAGCTCTTGGCCTCGACGATCTCGTCAAGGTTGGCGGTATCGATAAAGAACTTCATGGTGCAAACTCCTTCTAAGGAATCCAAAACTCAAAAAATAGGACAAAGGGGATGTCCCTTTGTCCTATGTGCCGGGCCTGCAGCTGGGACATGCCCCAGGCCCGGCGTCGTGTAGGAAAAGCTACTTAGAGAGCCTTCTCGATGCGGCTCGTGACGCCCTTGAGGTTAAGACCGACGACGTACTGCTTGATCGGGCGCTTGATGTGCTCGATCACAAAGCGCTTGCCGTCAATGTCCTGGGCAGCGAGGTTGCGATAGAGCTTCTCGACCTGCTCCTTGACCTCGGGATCGTTGAACGCGTAGTGGCCGGAGACATCCAGAATCTTCAGGCTGAGCTCGTCGTCGGCCAGAATGTCGTCAACCTGCAGGTTGACATCGTCGCCGGTCATCCACTTGCGCCAGCGCTCGGTCTTGATGGCCTTGACCAGCAGCGTGTGATACAGATCGGAGGGATCGTCGCACAGGCCGTTGTCGACCAGAATCTGCTCGGTAGCGCAGAGCTTGAGGTAAGCGCGGGTCTCCTCGGTGCCGTACTGAGGGGCGACATTGGAAGCGGTCACGTGTGCCGGGATGTGCTCGAGCAGCGTCGCGTCGTCCAGGTAGTCGGCGTTGTGCTCCTTCAGGCCCACGCCGTAGCGCTTGGCCATGTCGGCGAGCTCGCGGGCATTCTTAAAGTTGTAATGACCGACCTGCTCGGTCCAACGGGTGAGCGTACCGGTCTGGCCGACGATAAAGGTGGGCATGGGGCAGCCGCGCTTCTCGAGCTCGGGCTGCAGCTGAGAAATGAACTCCTCGTACTTGTCGGTGGAGGTCAGGCCGCCATTGGTCTCCTCGGTACCGACCTCATAGGCAACCTCGGGCAGGTTATGCTCGCGACGGTACTGCTCAAGATAGTCGATAAGATCGATCGTGCGGCGAAGCACCACGTCGAGCGGAATAACCTTGCCGATCTGATAGGGGTCCTTGGTGGGGTCGACCATCAGCAGGTCAAAGCCTGCCTCCATGTCGGCGACAAAGGACTTGCGGGCGAGCTCCATGGCCTCGTCCTCGGGCAGGTGGGCGTTACGCTCCTCGTCGCGCTGCCACGGACCGCCGTGATCGCGGCACAGGTAGTACGGACCGGTATAACCCACCTCGTCGGCAACCTTCTTAATGTCGGCGGCAAAGCGCGTCTGGTCCCAACCGTTGACGTAGCCGGCGCCCATCTCGTCCATATCGACCTGGTTGCGGCTAGCGATAAACATGGGCGGGAAATCCTCGTCCTTGGCAAGCTCGAACACGGCCTGAATCAGGTTGGGGCTCATGGGACCAATGCCGACCATGGTTGCGTGATCGCCGCTGTCCTGCAGCTTGAGCATGCCCTGAACGGCCTGGCGGATGGTGAGGTTGGACATTTTGTTCTCCTTCTCCAGAGGATTTTTGACAAAAGTTCCCTGGGACCCAGATGTGGGCCCTATCAGTGCGGATGGATTTTGTTGTGTAGGGGCGGTTGTGCGGAGTCAAATCCATCCCTCCGCACAACCGGAGTCCTTAAAGGTTTACTTGGCCTGCTTATCGAGCGTGGGCTTCATGGCAATCAGGATTGCAGCGGCGACCAAGGAGCCAATCACGATGTCCAGGCAGAACAGCGCGACGTTGTTGGTGGCCAGGGCGACAATAAAGCCACCATGCGGAACATAGCAGTCGATGCCCTGGAAGGCGGCAAGCGCCGCGCCCACGGCAGAGCCGATGCAAATGCCGGGCAGGGTGTGGCCAAGATCCTTGACCGCGAAGGGAATAGCGCCCTCGGTAATACCGATGCAGCCCATGAACAGCGCAGAGATGCCCATCTGACGGTCAGCGTCATCGAACTTGTTCTTGGCGATGAGCGCAGCGAGGCCGCAAGCAATCGGGGGAATGGCGACGGCGACGCGAAACATACCGTTGGGGCCGTAGATGCCGGAGGCCATGATGGCCATGGTAAAGGTTGAAGCGGTCTTGTTGATGGGGCCACCCATATCGAAAGCGGTCATAACGCCAATGACCAAGCCCAGGACGACGGCGGAGCCGCCCTGCAGGCTGCCGAGCACGCTGGTGAGCCAATCCATCACAAAGCCAAGCGGCGTGGCCAAGATGTAGATGTAAGCCATGCCCAGGACGAGCGAGGTCAGAATCGGGATGATCAGAATGGGCATGATGGTCTGGATGGTGTTGTTGACCTTCCAGGTCTTCATCCAGCGGACAAAGTAACCGCAGATGACAGCCATGATCATGGCGCCCAAGAAGCCGGTCGAAACGCTGTTGCCGCTCGGGGTGACGACGGCGTTGTTAACCAAGTAGCCCAGGACGAAGCCGGGGGCAAGTGCGGGCTTACCGGCCATCGAGTAGGCGATGTATGCCGCAAGCACCGGAATCATCATAGAGATGCCGGCCATGCCGATAGTGTTAAGACTCACCATCAACGGGTTGGTGACCTCCATACCGCTAGCACCGGCAGTACCGGATGCCAACGAGAAGGCGAGGAACACGCCACCGATAACGACGATGGGGATAAAATAGGAAACACCGGTATTGAATGCATTGAGCAGCGTCTTGCCAGGATCGGCAAAGATGGACTGCTTGGACGCCGGTGTCGGGGCCTGCGGGGCAGCGGAGACGGCCTTCTTCTCTGCCTTGGCCTCGGCCTTGGACGCGTCAACGGCACCGCCCGTCGCCTTGATGATCTCGACAGCCTGGTCGATAATCTTTACCGGATCGGCGATTACATCCGAGGTGCCGACCTTGAGGAACTTGCCCTCGGCCATCTTCTGCTCAAAACGGTCCTCGTTCTCGACACCCACGTCGACGGACTCGAGCACCAGGTCGGCGGAATCAACGTCTTCCTGCGTGAGCTCATTCTCGATACCCAGACCACCCTGAGCCTCGACTTTGCACTCGATGCCACGAGCGGCGCATTCATCCTGAATCGCCTTCTGGGCCATATACGTGTGGGCGATACCCACGGTACAGGCGGCAACGCCTACGATCTTCATTGCTTCCCTCTTTTCATAGAGTTGCGTGCGCAAGACACCGTTTGCGGAGGCCTCCGGAGCATCCCCTGCCGTTTGGACTTGCTGTCTTTTCGACAAGACCAATATAGGTGCTCGTTTTTCTTAATGCCAGTTTATTTCGGTAAACGCGCAGGTCAGAGCGTTGGTTACGCTATTTAGTTATGCGTTTAACTAAAAATGAATCCTGCGATTTTACCCTCGATTTCAAAAGTCAAGAAGTATTTGATTTTCTCGGTAGACGGCAGATGCGCATGCCGGTCACAAATTTCGACCCCACCCATATACCGCATTTGTTGCATACTCATATGAAAGGAAAAGTCGCTCACCAAAGCGCATCCCTCACCAAGACTCAAAGTCATCATGTTGGAAAATGCTCATCTGTCGGAAGGAGTCGCTGTGGCAAAACAGCGCGTTACGATCGCAGACGTCGCTCGAGAGGCGGGAACCTCGACGGCAAGCGTCTCGTATTACCTCAACGACAAACGAGAAAAGCTTAGCGAGAAGACGCAGGCAAAGATTGCGCGCGTCATCAAGGAACTCGGATACGTTCCCAACGCCCAAGCGCAAACGCTCACCGGCAAGCAAACCCACGTCATCGCCATCATCATCTTGGATAACACCAACAAATGGGCGGGCCTCGTCCTCAACGGCATGGAGCAGGTCATGCTCCCCGCGGGCTACCAGACGGTCGTTTGCACGAGCAACTTTAACCCCGAGACCGAGCTCATGTATGTCGACAAAATGCTCTCACTGGGCGTCGATGGTTTTATCATCCAGCCCACGGCAAATTTCAAGGCAGTCCACGACCGCATCAAGCGCGCCGACAAGCCCGTCGTCTTTTTTGACGCGGCCATCTACAGCCCAGGCACCAGCTGGATCAAAACCAACCTCTACGACGGCGTGTACAATGCCACGCAGGCGCTTCTCGACGCCGGCTACGAAGACTTCTTTTCCATCGCCGCCAACATGACCGAAATGCGCACTCGCATGGAACGTTTTCAGGGATATGCCGAGGCATTGGCCGCGAATGGGCAGCTCTACAAAGCCATCCCCATCGATCACAACAAGCCGTCAATCAACGAGCTCACCGAATACTTTAAATACAAGTTCAACCCCGCCAAGCGCACGCTCATCTTCGTACAAAACCAATGGGCGCTTCCCCGTGTCTACAAGGCCCTCCAACCCATGGCCCATCTACTTCCGCAGCAAATAGGTCTTTTGGGACTCAACTGCGAAGACTGGACCAACCTCACCACGCCGACCGTCTCCACGATCATCGAGCCCGTCGACCAGGAAGGCAGGGAGGCGGCCGAGATGCTGCTCGCCTTGCTTGACGGCAGCAGCCAACCCGGCGAGCAGCGCATTCTCGAGTGCAAGCTCAACTGGCTCGACTCCACCTCGATCTAGCCATACGTCAAATATGAAGCAAATGAACCAGTGGCGTTTGTCCCAAATCTTAAGTATTTGTTCGACAGAACGGCCTCTGCCGGCTCCTGCTAGACTAGTAGATTCCCAACCGTCCATCCAGGAGCCCCCATGTTGCGCAAGTCCGCCTACAAGCAAGCACTTTCCATCGGCACCGCCGTGGTGCTGGGGTTTGCGCTGTTTACGGGATCGCTCGATGGGGCGCCCAAGTTGCTGTCGCCGCAAAGTGATGAGCAGGCGGCGGCTCTGGCCGAGAAGCAAAACGAGAGTCCCAGCCGTACCGACGACGAAGCGGACTTGGTCGCCCGGCTCGAATCGGGAACAGCGAGCTCCGAGGACTCCGGCAATGGCTCCGATTCCGTCGCAACCGACACCGGCGACGACGCTTCCGCGGACAGCGTCGCCACCCCCATCGACGAGGTCGAAAACCCCGACCTCAACCGCGCCCGCGGTGTATATCTCAGCAGCATTCCCGACTACGCCGGCAACCCCTACGTTGCCCTTCGCACCGACAGCACGCACCCGCTCGGTACGCCATCATTCACGCTCGACGAATACGAACGAGCTACCGAAGAGGGCTGCTTTAAGAAGTTCTCCAAGCTCGACAGCTTGGGCCGCACCCGCAAAGCGCTCGCCTGTGCGGGTCCCGAGTCGCTCGGTCAAGGCAAGCGCGGGGATATCTCGCGTATCCACCCCGCCGGATGGCACCAGCAGCGCTACGACTTTATTCCGGGCCAGAGCCTCTACAACCGTTGCCACCTCATCGCCTGGTCGCTCTGCGGCGAAAACGCCAATCGCAAGAATCTCCTCACCGGCACGCGCTATCTCAACGAGACGGGCATGCTGCCGTTTGAAGAGCAGGTCCTCGGCTACATCCACGACACGGGCAACCATGTGCTCTACCGCGTCACTCCCATGTACAACGAAGAGGAACTTCTCTGCCGCGGCGTGCGCCTTGAGGCCCAATCGGTCGAGGATCACGGCAAGACGCTGTGTTTCCACGTGTACTGTTATAACCTGCAACCGCATGTGCAGATCGACTACGCCACCGGCCGCAATCAGGCCTCAGGGGACTAGCCCTACCCACGACAAGAACCGATTTGCAATCCCCTAGGGATCAAAAAGGGCCGCTCCGGATCACCCAGAGCGGCCCTTGCATCGACATGCGTGGCACAGACAAAGCCACACGTTACTTAGCTCGGCCCTCCTCATAGCGCTCGACTAGCTTGGCCTGAACGTCATAGGGAACCTGCTCGTAGCCGGCGGGCTTCATGGTAAAGTCGCCCGTGCCACGCGTGATAGAGCGCAGACGCGTCGAATAATCCGTCAGCTCGGCGAGAGGTGCCTGCGCGATAACCACGGTGTCTCCGCGCTCATCGGTCTCCATGCCCGTCACGCGACCGCGCGAGGCCGAGATGTCACCCATCACGGCACCAGCGTAGCTCTCGGGGATAGTCACCGTGACTTCCTCGATGGGCTCCAGCACCACCGGATCGGCATCGGCGCATGCCTTGCGCAGGCCGATGCGAGCCGCCGCGCGGAACGCCATCTCGTTGGAGTCGACGCTGTGATACGAGCCGTCGTACACAGCCACGCGAATGCCCGTGAGCGGGTAGCCGGCAATGATGCCGTCTTTCATGGTCTCCTGGACACCCTTGTCCACGGCGGGAATCAGCGAGCGCGGAATGCGACCGCCCACGACCTCGTCTACAAACTCGTAGCCGTCGCTCGTACCGTCGGGCCCAATGAGCGGCTCAACGCGCAGCCAGCAGTCGCCATACTGGCCGGCACCGCCAGTCTGCTTCTTGTGGCGGCCCTGTGCGCTCGCCGTGCGGCGGATGGTCTCGCGATACGGAATGCGGATCGGCACGCTTTTGGCCACGACCTTAGTACGGTCCTCCAGACGGTTGAGCAGCACCGAAACCTGCGCCTCGCCCACCGCCGAAATGATGGTCTGGCCGGTCTCCTCATCACGATCGATACTCATGGTCGGGTCGGCCTTGCACGCCTTCTCAATAAACGTGTAGAGCTTCTCCTCGTCACCGCGGTTCTCGGCCTCGATGGCAATGCGGTACTGCGAGTTGGGGAACTTAAACGCCGCCGCCTCGACCTTGCCGGTAATGGAGAGCGTGTCACCCGTCTCTGCCGCCAGCTTGGGCGCCACGATAATGTCGCCGGCATAGGCGTGACCGACCTCGGTCATGTCGCGGCCGCACATCACATACAGGTGAGCCAGACGATCGCTCTTGCGGGTGCGCGCGTTGATCAGCTCAAGGCCCGGCTCAAGCGTGCCCGTCAGCACCTTGATAAAGCTGATGCGGCCCTGCTGCGGATCGGCCAGCGTCTTAAACACAAACGCCACCGGGCGGTCATCGTCGCTCGAAATCTTGAGCGAATCGCCGTCAATGAGCGGCATCTCGCCATAGTCGGTCGGCGCCGGGAAGTACGTCGCGATGTCATCCATCAGCGAGTTGACGCCCTGCTCTTTAATGCAATCGCCCGCAAAGACCGGCACAAAGATGCGCTCGGCGATCGCCTTCGACAGCAGGCCTTCAAGCTCCTCCTGCGTCAGCGTCTCCTCGCCTTCCAGGTACTTCATCATCAGCTCGTCGTCAGCCTCGGCCACCAGCTCGCACAGATGGTCGTGAGCCTCCTCGGCCTGGGCACGATACTCCTCGGGAATCTCCGACTCAACGGCTTCGGTGCCGTTGCAATGGCGCGCCTTCATGCGCACCAGGTCGATAATGCCGTTAAAGTCCTCGCCCTCGCCCCAGGGAAGGGTCACGGCGCCCAAACGCGTACCAAAACGCTCCTGCAGCAGGTCCATCGTGGTCGTAAAGCTGGCCTCGGAACGCGACAGGCGGTTCACGAACACCGCACGCGCCAGACGCAGGTCCTCCGCCGCATACCAAAGCTTAACGGTCGTAGGCTGCGGACCGGCCTCGGCGTCGACCACAAACAGAGCCGTCTCGCAAACGCTCATAGCGGCAAAGGCGTCACCGATAAAATCGGGGTAGCACGGGGCATCGAGCACGTTGATGCGGGCGCCCTTCCAGTCGATCGGCGCGATGGTCGTCGAGATGGAGAATGAACGCTTGACCTCTTCAGGGTCATAGTCGAGCGTGGGCTTGGTGCCGTCGTGGCCGCCCAGGCGGGCGGTCTTGCCGGAAAGGTGGAGCATGGCCTCGGCGAGTGAAGTCTTGCCCACCCCGCCTTGGCCTACGAGCACCACGTTCCTTACATTGCCGGTCTTGGGAGCACCCATGATGACCTCCTTGCAGGGCCGCGCGCAATGCGCGACGCCAACGGGGAGAGTTCGCGGTCGATGCCGTCCCGGGAGCAGCATGGTCGGCAGCCGAGCCGACTCACCCTCCAAATGTCCTATGCCACCACCCTACCCTTGCAGCCGCCTGTCCATGCAGACCTTTCGGCACGCGTATGGATACAGGCGGCGAGAGGAGGGGGCGAGCTTGCAAGGCGATTATTGAACCCCGCGGATGCAAAAAACCGCCGCAGATGATAAGACCTGCGGCGGTTTCACCTCAATAAACAGTTGAGCAAATAGCTGAGCCTACCCCTCGATACGGCTCAAGAACTCACGGGTGCGCTGCTCGCGCGGATGGTCGATGACCTGCTCGGCAGGACCCTCCTCGACAATACGACCGCCATCCATAAAGACCACGCGGTCGGCAACATCGCGCGCAAACTGCATTGCGTGGGTCACGATCACCATCGTCATATTCTGCGCGGCAAGGTCTTTAATGACACGCAGCACCTCGGCCGTCAGCTCGGGATCGAGCGCCGAGGTCGGCTCGTCAAAGAATAAGATTTCCGGATCGAGCGCTAGGGCGCGGGCAATACTCACGCGCTGCTGCTGACCGCCCGAAAGCTCACACGGCACCTTGTTCTCGTTGCCCGTCAGCCCCATTTGCGCAATCAGCTCGTGAGCGCGGGCTTCCGCCTGCTCGCGCGGACGCTTAAGCACACGAATCGGCGCATCGATGATGTTTTTCATCACGGTATAGTGCGGGAACAGATTGTAGTTCTGAAACACCAGGCCAAACCGCGAGCGCGCTTGCTTGGGCACATCGCCCTTCGCATAGACCGCGCCCGAACCCGCATCCGTCGCAACGGCAAGGTCTCCAAACGAGAGCGAGCCTCCGTCGAGTGTCTCGAGCAGCGTGGCACACCGCAGCAGCGTGGACTTGCCGCCACCCGAAGGTCCGATAATCGCCACGACCTCGCCACGCTTCACCTCAAGCGAGATATCCTTGAGCACCTCATTGCCGCCAAACGCCTTACGCGCGTTCGATATATTCATTACCGAATTAATCATGGTAGTAATCCAATTTTTTCTCGGCAGCGCCCAGCAGCATCTCGACGACGAAGTTAAAGACCCAGTAGATCAGCGCCGCGATTGCAAACGGCACCATGCTCACCTGCGAGGCGACCAGCGCCTTGGCCGTCGAGAACATCTCACCCACGCCAATGGCAAACGCCAGCGACGTGTCCTTGACCAGTGTGATGATCTCGTTGCCCATCGCCGGCAGAATACGCTTGGCGACCTGCGGCATCACGATATACAGAAACGTTTGCATGCGCGAGTAGCCCAGCACCTCGGCGGCCTCATATTGACCGCGCGGAATGGACTGCAGGCCCGATCGATAGATCTCGGCAAAATAGCCGGCGTAGTTGATGATGAACGCCACGACGCACGCCGTCCACTTGGAATCGGGCGTGAGCGAAATGCCAAACACGTAGTACGGGGCAAAGTAGATGGCAAACATCTGCAGCATGAGCGGCGTACCGCGCATGACCGAAATGTAGATGCGCGCAATCCAGCGAAGCGGCGCGATTTTGCTCATGCGCATAAACGCCACGGGGATTCCCAGCGGAATCGACCCCAGCAGCGTCAGCACAAACAACTGCAAACTGACCAAGAATCCCTGGCCAAGCATCTGCATCATGACCTGAATAGACATTACTTGAGCACCCAATTATCGAAAGATAGACCATAGCTTGAATACTTGTCGCACAGGTCCTTGACTGTGCCGTCCTCGTAGAGCGCCTTGAGCGACTCGGTCACGGCGTCGGCCGACTTGGTGTCGCCCTTCTTAAAGCCGACGGCGTAGTGCTCGCTGGACAGCGGCTCATCAAGCTGCGTATAAGCATCAGGCTTGGCGGCAAGCTGATACTGGGCAATCGAAAGGTCGCAAGCCACGGCATCGACCGCGCCGCTCTCGAGCTGCATAAACGCCGTGTTGTACTCACCGATGGTGTCGAGCGTGGCAAACGTCGCCGCCAGATCCTTCTGGTCACCCTCAAGCACATCCTGCGCAGCGGAATCGGTCTGGGTAATCACGGTCTTGCCGGCAAGATCGTCCCAGCTCTTGATGCCTGCATCCTTCTTTACCACCAGCACCTGCTCGTTGAGCATGTACGGCTCGGAGAACGTGTAGTCGTCCTCGCGGCCCTCCATGGTAAAGCCGTTCCAGATGCAGTTGATGGCGCCGGAGTTGAGCAGCGTGTCCTTGGCATCCCAATCGATGGCCTCGTAATCGACTTCCCAGCCCTGCTTATCGGCAACGGCCTTGGCAAGGTCGAGGTCAAAGCCCGTGTACTCACCGTCATCGCCCACAAAGCCGTACGGAGGATAGGACTTATCAAAGCCCACCACGAGCTTCTTGGACTCCGCAGCGCCCTTCACATCCTTGGCTGCGGCAGAACCGGCAGCGGAGCCCTTGCCGGCACCACCGCCGCAACCGACAAGACCAAGGCCAAGCACCGTGGCGAGCGAGCCGGCTAGACCAACAAACTGACGACGAGACATATCGGTATTCATGGTATCCCCCTTGATGGTACTTTAGTTAAGTAAAGTGAATCGTGTAACGTTCAGCATCATACACTTTAGCGTGATAGAGCACAAGGCGAGTTTGCCCGCCGCGTGAGGGGTGTGGGGGTTAAGTTTCCTGCTCTACAGTCCTGCTCACGACGGAGGCCACATTAAGTGGCCTCCTGTTCGTGCGGAACTCGCGATAAACTTAACCCCCACACCCCTCACGCGGCGGGCAACCGTCGTTGGGCTTATCACCGACACGATTAAACCGCTTGTATATCGTCTGCTGGCTTGGCACGGTACAATACTTGCAGCTTTAATTCATGAATTAGTGGAGTTATTGATGGCAGGATCTCGTGCGGAGCGTAAGGCTCGTCGTGCTTTGATCGAGGCGGCTGAGGGGTCGAAGGAGGAGAAATCTTCTACGAAATCCAAGTCTTCTAAAGCTGCAAAAAGCAAATCGACCAAGAACAGGGCTAAGACCAAGCGTTCTGACTCTCGTCGGAGCGAGGTCAAGGCATCTCAGACTCGCTCCAAGCGCTCGCATAAAGATCAGGTTTCGTCTGCGCGCAAGGCCGTTGATCCCAAGTCTCCTTGTTCCATCATGAAAGCTTGCGGTGGATGTACGGCGCTCAATCGTCCTTATAAGAAGCAGCTCGCCGCCAAGCAGGCTGCTATGGAGGAGCTTTTTGCTTCGCTTTGTGAGCGTGAGGGCATTGCTGTAGATCCTATTCGTGGCATGGGTGTCACCCTGGGCGACCCGGGCAAATATCCTGCGCCGCGTGGCTTTCGTCATAAGGCTGCCACTCCCTTTGCTCCCGGTAAGGAGGGCGCCGTCCGTTGCGGTTTCTTTGAGCGCGGCACGCACAAGATCGTTGCCGTACCCGAATGCCCCGTCGAGGCACCGGGCGCCCGTCAGATTCTCAACGGCATCGCACGCGAAGCTGAGCGGCTGCATATTCCCGCCTTTAATGAGGACAAGCATCTTGGCTTGCTTCGCTATGCCGTCGTCCGCTGCGGTTGGCGTACCGACCAGGTCATGGTCACGCTCGTGACCGCTCAGCGCGACTTGCCGCATGCGCAGGAGTTCTTTGAGGCTGTCGCCGCACTCAATCCGCACATCGTCACCGTCGCCCAAAACATCAACGGACGTCCCGGCAACGCCATCCTCGGCGAGGAAACCCGCATTGTATATGGCGCCGAGTGCATGCGCGACCAGCTGCTCGGCTGCGAATTCGATATCTCCCCCACCGCGTTCTACCAGACCAACCCGCAGCAGACCGAGCTGCTCTATCAGCTCGCGATTGACGGCATGGACCTGCAGCAGGGCGACGTACTCATGGATGCCTATTGCGGTAGCGGAACTATCGGCCTGTGCGCAGCCAAAGCCGCCCAGGACAAGGGCGTCGGCATTATGCTGCTTGGCGTGGAGCGTAACCACGCCGGCATTGCCGACGCACGTCGTAATGCCGAGCTCAACGGCCTCACCCGCAGCGCTTGGTTTATGGCCGACGATGCCACCGACTACATCCTAGATGCCGCCGACAACAACGAGCGAGTCGATGTCCTTTCCATCGATCCGCCGCGCGCCGGCTCCACGCCCGAGTTCCTCGAAGCTGCCTGCGCGCTTAAGCCGCGCCGCATCACCTATATCAGCTGCAACCCCGTAACTCAAGAGCGCGACCTGCATCAGCTCCTCGACGGAGGCTATCGCCTGCTCAAGATCACGCCCGTCGACATGTTCCCTCACACCGACCACACCGAAACCGTAGCGGTCCTCGAACGCCGCTAACCAACCTCAGTAGATTTTTGGGACAAGAAAGGGGGCGACCCGTCTGGGCCGCCCCCTTCGCTTGGTTTATAAACTCCGCTACATCCCATTGCGCAGATTGCACACGCCGGCTGCCGCCATCTCGCACAGCAGCGTCTCGCGGTCGCGCGTCACGATCAAATCCAGCGGGAAGTGAATCTCGTCGAGCATCTTGCGCGCGTGATCGAGCTTGCCAATGGCCATGCCAATGTGGGCATCGGTCGACACGCCAATGCCCACGCCCAGTTCGGCGCAGCGCTCGGCGATCTTGCGGCATACAGCCCAATGCTCAGTGTCGACACCGCGTTCAAGACTATGGTTGTTGATCTCGATAATCTTGTGCTTGGCCTTAGCTGCCAGCAGCACCTCGTCGATATCGAACGGCACGCCCGAACGCCCCGTGTGGCCCAGCATGAACACCTTGGGGTGCTCCAGGGCATTGATATACATCCCGGTCGTCTGGGCCAGCGTCGCACCCTCAGCAATCTGCGGATTATGCACGCTTGCAACCAAATAATCCAAATTACGCGTAACCAAATCGAACAGTGAATGCTGACGGCCGTACGAATCGCCGGCAATATCGAGCGTGACAGGAGTGTCCTCGCCAAACAGGCTTCCGTCCAGCGAAACGATATCGGCCTCGGCACCACGCAGCACCAGTACGCCGCTCCAAATGCGCGGCCAGATATCCTGATTGATAAAGAACTGGTAACTACGCAGGTCATTGGGGCAAGGCGAAACCATAGAGCTCAGATGGTCGGCAGATCCGAGCACCTGCAGGCCACGCTCTGCCGCCCAGTACACATTCTCCTCAATGGTCGAATATGCATGCGCAGAGAACATCGTATGGGTATGGATATCACAAGAAAGCAGGTAGGGCATCGGATCTCCTTATCCGGCATGGCCGTCGCGTATATTCATTGTACGCATAGCCTTCAATAGTCGTAAAACCACTCCATCCCAACGACACAACGTACACGACAACAGGGTTCGGCTTAACACCAAACCCCGTTTCACGTAAAACATTACAGGCAGAGCGCTTTACTTTTAACGATACTCGTCTGCCAACTGTTTCCAAGCGGGTAGCGAATTGATAATCGTCTCGTAACTCACGCAGTAGCCCAGGCGGAACCAGCCCGGCATGCCAAAGCTATCCGAAGGCACCGCGAGCAGCTCATACTTCTTCGCGCGCTCACAGAACGCATTCGCATCGGACTCCAGCGCTTTCACCCATAGGTAGAACGCGCCATCCGGCTCAACATAGGTGTAGCCGTACTCCGCTAGTGCATCGGTAAGCGCGGTGCGGTTGCGCGCATAGGCCTCGACATCGCTCGGTTCATCAATGCAGTCGATGATTACACGCTGGAAGAGGGCCGGTGCACACACGAAGCCCAGCGTACGGGCGGCACCGGCAGCGGCGGGCATTAGACGAGCTGCCTGAGGATTCGTATTGGGAACCAGGATCCACCCGACGCGCTCGCCCGGTAGCGAAAGCGACTTGGAATACGAGTAGCACACGATGGTGTGCTCGTAGATCGAAGGCACCCAAGGCACCTCGGCGCCATAGACAATCTCGCGATACGGCTCATCAGAGATGAGCATAATCGGATTCTCGGAATCGCGCTGAGCGTTGGCCTCGCGCAGAACATTGGCCAGTCGCGTCAGCGTGTCGCGTGTATATACGGCACCGGTCGGGTTGTTGGGTGAGTCGATAATGACGGCAGCGGTCTTATCGGTAATCGCCTTGAGCACGTTATCCACGCTCAGCTGGAACGTATCTTCATCGGCGAGCGCCTCGACGCACGTGCAACCAGCTTTCTCGATCCACACGCGATACTCCGGGAAGTACGGAGCGATAACGATGACCTCGTCGCCCGGATTGGTAATCGCGTTGAGCGTGCAGGTGAGCGAAGCCGCCGCACCCACCGTCATAAAGACGTCCTTGCCCTCATAGCTCGTGCCAAAACGGCGGTTGAGCGACTCGGCCACGGCGGTACGGCACTGCGGCAGACCCGGTGCAGGCGTGTATCCATGCAGCTGGTCGCTCGGCAGCTCCAATGCCTTCTTAATGGACTCAGCCACAGCAGCGGGCGCCGGAACACTCGGGTTGCCCAACGAAAAATCGAATACGTTCTCCGCACCGATCTGCGCCTTGCGTTCAAGGCCATAGCTAAAGATCTCACGGATGATGGAGCTTTCCGCACCGCGAGCATACATGGTTTCGTTGATCATCTGTTCCCCTTTCACATAGGCGCTATTGTACGCTTTAGCTGAGCAAAGTGCCGCAGCAATGTTGATTGGGGACAGACTTAAATGCGTGAAAACGCTCATTTAAGTCTGTCCCCAATCAACATATCGCTTAAAAGAAAAGCCTCCGCAGGTTTCCCCGCGGAGGCTTTCGCTACAAGAACTATTTGTCGGCGTCGGTGTTGCCGCCAGCGTTGACGACATGGTCATCGCCGGCATCGTCGGATGTGGCTTCGGCATCCTCCTGCATGGCCGCCTGCGCAAACGCCGCGGCATCGGCCGCAAGCTCCTCCTCACTCATGCGAGGCGCGCGCTTTTTGGTCGGCATGCCGGCCGCCTTGGCATTGCGCTCCTCCTTGGCCGCCAGGATATCGCCCTCGCGCTCAAGGTAAGCATCCCACTCGTTGTCAAGCAGGGCGTTCACGGCGTCGCCTTCGACGGTCTCGCGCTCAAGCAGCACCTTGGCCATCAGATCGAGCTGATCGCGACGGGCATCCAAAATCTCGGCCGCACGGCGATGGGCCTCACGCATAATGCGCTGAACCTCGATATCGATGCGGCGCGCCGTCTCCTCGGAGTAATCCTGGTGATCGGCATAGTCGCGACCCAGGAACACCTGATGCTGCGCCTCGCCAAACACTTGCGTGCCCAGTTCCTCGCTCATGCCCAAACGCGTAACCATCTCGCGCGCCATCTTGGTCGCGCGCTCCAGGTCATTGCTCGCGCCCGACGTGATGTCGTCGCACATGAGCTCCTCGGCAACGCGACCGCCCAAGAACACGGCAAGCTCGTCGAGCATCTCGTTCTTGGTCTTGAGGAAGTGGTCCTCCTGCGGAAGCTGCAGCGTGTAGCCCAGGGCCTGACCGCGGCTGACGATCGAGATCTTGTGGACTGGATCGGAGTGCTCCAGGATGTGGCCCACCAGGGCGTGACCGCTCTCGTGGTAGGCAATCGTGGTGCGCTCGGCCTCGGTCATCACGCGACCCTTGCGCTGCGGACCGGCAATCACGCGCTCCATCGATTCCTCGACCTCGTCCATCGAGATCACGGAACGATGACGGCGAGCGGCCAGCAGCGCAGACTCGTTGAGCAGGTTCGCCAAATCGGCACCAGTAAAGCCAACGGTCATCTGGGCGAGCTTCTCAAACTTAACGTCCTCGTCCATCGGCTTGTTCTCGGCATGCACGCGCAAGATCTGCTCGCGGCCCTTCACATCCGGACGGTCGACCGTAACCTGACGGTCAAAACGGCCGGGACGCAGCAGCGCCGGATCTAGGATGTCAGGACGGTTGGTCGCAGCGATCAGGATGACCGACTCGCTTTCCTCAAAGCCGTCCATCTCGACCAGCAGCTGGTTGAGCGTCTGCTCGCGCTCGTCGTGACCGCCGCCCAAGCCGGCTCCGCGCTGACGTCCCACGGCATCGATCTCATCGATGAAGATGATCGACGGGGCCTGGGACTTGGCCTCCTTAAAGAGGTCGCGCACGCGGCTGGCGCCGACGCCCACGAACATCTCGACAAAGTCGGAACCCGAGATGCTAAAGAACGGCACGCCTGCCTCACCGGCAACGGCCTTGGCCAGCAGGGTCTTACCAGTACCCGGAGGGCCAACCAGCAACACGCCACGCGGGATCTTGGCGCCCAGCTTGCGATAGCGGTCCGGATCGCTCAAAAAGTCGCGAATCTCCTCGAGTTCCTCGACGGCCTCGTCCACACCGGCAACATCCTCAAACTTGACCTTGGGGCGCGTTGCCTCGTTGGTCTTGGCGTTGGTCTTGCCAAACTGCATGTTCCTGTTGTTGGCACCCATCATCTGGCGCATAAAGTAGAACATGATGGCGATAAGGGCGATCGTCGGAAGCACACTCATCGCCAAATCGCCCCAAAAATCGGGATCGTTGGTGTTGACGATGTACTTGGTATCGGGGTGCTCCGCCATGAGCTCGGCAAGCGAATCGGAGCCGACATAGGTCGAGGAGAAGCTCTTGAGCTCGCTCGTATCGCCCTTGTCCTTCTTCGTCTTCCAGTAATGACCCGTCACGCTTCCGTCTTGAACCGTATAGGTCAGATCTTCGACGCGATCCTGCTTGATGGCGCTGACCATCTCGCTCGTCGCGAGCTTAACGGTATTGCTGGAGCTGGCAAAGCCGGAGCCCATATTAAAGAAGGCATAGCCCAGAAGCGCGCAAGCCAAAAGAAAATACAGCCAGCCCGTACGCGTAGGCTTCTTGCCTCCGGGCATCCCCGGGATCTTAGGCTCCCGGGGAGTCTGGGAATTGTTATCGTTACGGTCGTCGGGCATCTTACGAATAAACCTCCGGTTTCAAAATGCCCAGATACGGAAGGTTGCGATAGCGCTCGGCATAGTCGAGGCCGTAGCCCACCACAAAGGCATCGGGGCAATGGGTTCCAACATACTTGGGCGTGATGGCCGAGACGCGGTCCTCAACGTCCTTCCACAGGAAGGCGGCGACCTCCAGAGAAGCGGGCTTGCGGCTCTCGAGGTTCTTCATCAGATACTTGAGCGTCAGGCCCGAGTCCAGAATGTCCTCGACGATCAGCACGTCGCGACCGCGGATGTCGATATCCAGGTCCTTAATGATACGCACGATACCCGAGGACTTCACACCGTCGCCGTAGCTCGAAACAGCCATGAAATCGATGTTGGTCGGCAGCTCGATCTTACGCATCAGGTCGCCCATAAAGACCACGGCGCCGCGCAGGACCGCAATCAGCACCAGATCCTTACCCGCGTAGTCGCGAGTAATCTGCTCGCCTAGGCGAGAGACGATACCGTCGATATCCTCCTGCGTAAACAGAACCTTCTCGATATCCGGATGTTGAGAAGCCATGACAACCCTTTCTTGTGCTTATCGCCCACACACCGCCGTATGGACGCGAACTACACATTCTAGCAGCGCACGGGGTATATTTACCAGCCCGTGCGCCATCAGCGCGGGAATACCGTCAACGTCGCACAGAATAGTAGGCACAAGTCACTATTCCGCATCGACTACGCGGAGCAGATATGCCACGCGCGTTGCGGCCGTGCATTTAAAACGCTCGTCGGCCCGAACGCCCGCGACCCACACCACGGCTCCTCCCGGGGCCGTTCTTACCACGGGCACGCCAGAGCGTTCGGAAACGGGAATGCGCGCCTCGTTGAGCAGGTCGGACACTTTCTTGCTTCGACCACTCATTCCCAGCGGGCACATCACATCCCCCGGCACAGGGTTATCCACCCACAAGCGCGCCGATCGAGCCTCAGCGGGAATCTCTCCGCACGAGCCGGCGAGCATCCGATCGCTATCGCGGTCGGCAAAGCCCAAGGCCGCCGCATCCACGATAGCGGCCACCTCTCCGGCAGCCACAAGCTCGCGGGCTCGACGCACGACATCGTATCCCGGCTCAACGGCCATCGGCTCGGCCACCAGCATACGCCCCGCCCCCAACGACAGGCGCCCGGGAACGGAGATCCAGTCGGCAACTAAGCCCTCGCGCGCCACCGGGGCCTTGAGTGCCAGCATTCCAAACTCCACGCGCGCATCAATTCCCGCCGGGAGTGTGACCGAGCCCGCACCCTCGGCAACGCAGGCGAGCACGCGCTCCACATGCCGCATCTCCGGCCGAGCATCGGGGTCGATGCGCTTAATTGCCAGTCGCACCATGCGCCGCGCAATCACCACCTCGGCCGCGGCAAGGCGGCGCGCATCGAGCACCAGCGCGCCCGCCGCCTCCTTACGCAGGCAGCTTCGAAACGCCTGTGCCGAAAGCTGAGACAAAAACGCGTCCTCATCGCCTAAGATCTCGCAGGCGGCGCCAATCGTTTTGCAGACGCTCGCGTTGCGCTGCGCCACCACCGGCATCACTCGATGGCGCACATAGTTGCGCAGGTACGAAACATCCTCGTTGCTCTCATCCTCCCGCCATGGCTGGCCATGCACCTGCAGATAGTTCACAAGCTCATCATGCGTGAGGTCGAGCAAGGGACGTACCACGATGTTCCGACGGCGTGGGATGCTCGATAGACCAGCGGGCCCCGACCCCTTAATCGCATTCATCAAAAACGTTTCCGCACGGTCCGACGAGGTGTGCGCCGTACAGATGCGGGCCGCCGTCCGCGGTGCGCCCGTCTGGGCGCAGAGCTCACGAACGTATCTCCGTGCCGCGGCATAGCGTACCTCGCGGGCAGCCGCCTCGATATTGCCCGATTCATCATCAAAATAAGCGTGCTCCACGCACAGCGGTAAACCATATTTCGCGCAGAGCTCGCGCACAAAGGCCTCGTCGCCATCGGATGCCTCGCCGCGCAGATGATGGTTCACATGCAGCACGTGTAGTCGCTCGCGCGCGATGGGGGCTACACCACGCCCATCCAGAATATCCAACTTTGATGTGCATGCCATAAGGAGCAAAGCCGTCGAGTCCGCACCACCTGATACCATGAGCACCACGGGGGCAGCCGTCTGCCGCGTTGCCAGGGCCCTATCATCGGCCCACGATGCAGCATGGTGTCCATAATGTTGAGATACCGTTGGCATTTGCTTCCTCCTCTATTCGTTCGCACCCATTGTATCCTTTGGAATCTTATGTCTCGTCTGCACCTTCATATCCTTGGCAGCGGCTCAAAAGGCAACTGCGCGCTCATCGAAGGCCCCCGAGGGCTCATCATGATTGACGACGGTCTTTCTCGCCGCGAGACATTAAAGCGCATGGCAGAACTGGGGCTCTCGGCAGATAACGTCTCGGCTCTTCTCATCACTCATGAGCACAGCGACCACATCAAAGGTCTCGATGTCTGGTGCAAGCACTGGCACGGCCCCCTCTATGCCAGCAGGGGCACACTTTCGAGCAAAGAAAATCTTTCGTATCTGTCTGTCGAGGAGTTCGATCCCGGTGACACCCTATCCATTGCCGGCATCCACGTGCAAACCTACTCAACATCACACGATGTCAT
>CAUHHV010000004.1 GCA_959606065.1 uncultured Collinsella sp. | reverse complement strand
CGACGAATATCTGCAGCTATCGCCTCGTATTTGGGAATCATGGAACCTCCTTTCCGACATATATGAATACAAAAAGTAAGTATAACCCTCAACAGGGCATCCATATTACTTTTATCTAAGAAGTTCGAGAAAGAAAAAAGAAAAAGACGCTTTACTTTTAAAATTAGAGCGCTATAGTTTAAGCAACGAACGGAATCCTTCCGCACAACAGGATCGACCGTTTGGGGACGGTTTTGTTTTGGCGGGTTGGATATCGGTATGGCCGGTGCGCGCCCGCGCCGGATAACCTGCCAAAGCAAACCCGTCTCCAACCGGAAGCTCTAGAACACGAAAGCGAGGACTTTGATGGCACAGTATCAGCTGCCCAACGACTTCTTCTTTGGCGCTGCTATGTCCGGCCCGCAGACTGAGGGTCAGTGGAACCAGGGCGGCAAGCTCGAGAACCTGTGGGACACCTGGTCCATCCAGGATCTGGGTTCGTTCTACAACCGCGTTGGCTCTTACGCCGGCAATGACTTTATGGCCAAGTACCAGGAAGACCTTCGCATTTTGAAGGACTTGGGTCTGGATACCTATCGCACTTCCATCCAGTGGAGCCGTCTGCTCGATGCCGACGGCAACCTTAATGAGGAGGGCGCTGCGTGGTATCACGAGCTGTTCCGCGCCTCTCGCGAGGCTGGTCTGGAGCCGTTCGTCAACCTGTACCACTTTGACATGCCCACCTACCTCTTTAACCGTGGCGGCTGGGAGAGCCGTGAGGTTGTCGAGGCGTACGCGCATTACGCCGACGTCGCCTTCCACGAGTTTGGCCAGGAGATTAAGTACTGGTTCACCTTTAACGAGCCCATCGTCGAGCCCGAGCAGCGCTATCAGGAGGGCGTGTGGTTCCCGCAACTCCACGACTTTAGCCGCGCTCGCACCGTGCAGTATCACATCTCGCTGGCGCACGCGCTGGCCGTAGCCAACTACCGCCGCGCCTATGACGAGGGCGCCGTTCGCAGCGATGCCAAGATCGGCATGATCAACTGCTTTACCCCGGTATACACCAAGGAGAACCCCAGCGAGGCAGACCTCGAGGCCGTGCGTATGACCAGCGGCATCAACAATCGCTGGTGGCTCGACCTTATTACCAAGGGCGAGCTTCCTGCCGACGTGCTCGACAGCCTGGCCGAGGGCGGCGTTAAGCTCCCGTTCCGTGCCGGCGACCAGGAGATTCTCAAGCAGGGTGTTGTCGACTGGCTCGGCTGCAACTACTACCACCCCACGCGTGTTCAGGCGCCGGCGAGCAAGGTCGACCAGTACGGCCTGCCGCACTTTGCCGACGAGTACGTATGGCCCGACGCCGTTATGAACGAGAGCCGCGGCTGGGAGATCTACCCGCAGGGCCTCTACGACTTTGGCATGGACTGCGCTAAGAACTACCCCGATCTTGAGTGGTTCGTTTCCGAGAACGGCATCGGCATCATGGACGAATACAAGAACCGTGACGCCGAAGGAACCATCCAGGATGACTACCGCGTCGACTTTGTACGTCAGCACCTGGAGTGGGTGGCCAAGGCCATCGACGAGGGCGCCAAGTGCCGGGGCTATCACTACTGGGCCGTCATCGATAACTGGTCTTGGGCCAATGCCTTTAAGAATCGTTACGGCTTTGTCGAGGTCGATCTCATGGACGGCTACAAGCGCTGCCTTAAGAAGTCGGCGGCCTGGCTCAAACAGGTCGCCACGACCCACGTGGTTGATTAGCGACCGGGCGAACGCCCGGACCGCGCGCAGCCGCGCGCAACACATGGCACATCTGGTGGCAGAGGGCGACAGACCACCGTGCGCATAGGAAAAGGCCGGATTTGAAAGTTAGGAGCAATCATGGCCAGTGACAACGGAAAGAGCTTCCTCGACAAGTTTGCCGAGGTCTCTGCGAAGGTGGGAAACCAGGTTCACCTGCGTTCCCTGCGTGACGCCTTCGCGACCATCACGCCGCTCTATATCCTTGCGGGTATCGCGGTTCTTATTAACAACGTCGTGTTCCCTCTGTTCCCGCTCGATGCGGCGGGCCTTGCCAACCTTCAGACGTGGGGCTCGGCAATTACGCTGGGCACCCTCAACGTCTCTGCCATTATCTTGGCCGGATTGATTGGCTACAGCCTCGCCAAGAACAAGCGTTTCGATAACCCGCTCGCTTGCGTGGTCGTCGCCATCTCTGCCTTCGTCATCATGATGCCGCAGCAGATCACCGCCTCGCTTGCCGCCACGAGCCCACTGCTCACCGACAAGATCACCTCCGCCGAGGTCACGGGCGCCCTTTCGACTGCCAACACCGGCACCAACGGTCTGTTCTCGGCTATTATCATCGCCCTGCTTTCCGTCTCGCTCTTCATCAAGATTTCTGGCGTCGAGAAGCTCAAGGTTAAGCTGGGCGAGGGCGTGCCTCCCGCGGTCTCCAACTCCTTCAACGTCATGATTCCGATGCTGCTTAACCTCGCGGTCTTCGCTCTTGCCGCAGCCCTGCTCGCCGTGTGCGCCGGCACCGATCTGTGCACCATCATCTCCACGTGCATCTCCAACCCGCTCAAGAGCATCATGAACGCCGGTCCGTGGGCTGTTATCCTCATCTACACCCTTGCTAACCTGCTGTTCTGCGTCGGTATTCACCAGTCCACCATCTCTGGCGCTACCGTCGAGCCGATCCTGACCATGCTCATCGTCGACAACATGGCTACCTTTGCCGCCGGTGGCACCATCCAGCCCGATCACTACATGAACATGCAGATCGTTAACAGCTTCGCCCTCATCGGCGGCTCGGGCTGCACCCTCATGCTCCTGCTCGACACGCTCCTGTTCTCCAAGAACAAGGCTTCCGAGACCGTTTCCAAGATGGCTATCCTGCCTGGTCTGTTCAACATCAACGAGCCGGTTATCTACGGTTACCCCATCGTGTACAACCTGCCGCTCATGATCCCGTTCGTTCTTCTTCCCGATCTGTTCATCGGCATCACCTATGGCCTTACCTGCGCAGGCATCATCAGCCCCTGCATCGCCCAGGTGCCCTGGACCATGCCTCCCGTCATCAATGCCCTGCTCGCTACGGGCTTTGACTGGCGCGCCGGCGTGTGGCAGGCTATCGAGATTGTCATTGGCATGGCCGTCTACCTGCCCTTTATGAGGATCTCCGAGAAGGCCATCGCCAAGCAGGAGGCCCTTGCCGAGCAGAACGCTTAAACGTCGTTCTCCCTTTCACCGTTGCGGGCGCCGGTACGCGGTGCCGATGCCCGCGGCTCTCTCCTTGTGTAAAGACGCAGGGGGTGGGCACAATAGCCGCAAGGAATAAAACCAGTTGTCGTCTGCGCGCCGCGCAGTTATAAGGAGAAAACCATGAAGAAGATCATGCTTTGCTGCAACGCCGGCATGTCCACGAGCCTGCTGGTCCAGAAGATGCAGGCCGAGGTTGCAAGCCGCGGTCTGGACATCGAGGTCGAGGCTCGTCCCATGAACGAGGCCCACGATCACCTGGACGAGTGCGATATCCTGCTGCTCGGTCCGCAGATTGGCTACACCAAGGGCGATTTTGAGAAGGAGGCCGCCGGCCGTTTCCCGGTCGAGGTCATCAACATGGTCGACTACGGCCGCATGAACGCTGCCGGCATCATCGACCACTGCGTCAGCGTGATGGGCTAGGTGCTCCGCATGGAGGATATGAACGAACTGCAGATGACCTGCTTCGAGATCATCAGCTACGTCGGTACCGCCAAGAGCATGTACATCAATGCCGTGCAAAAGGCCAAGGAGGGCGATTTTGACGCCGCCAAGGAGCTTATCAAGCAGGGCGACGAGGCCTATAACGGTGGCCACGATGTTCACATGGGGCTTCTGAAGAAGGAGGCCAACGGCGAGCGTAACGGCGAGGCCCCGTTGATTCTGCTGCATGCCGAGGACCAGATGGCCGGTACCGAGACCATGCGCGTCATGGCGACGGAGCTCATCGAGATTCACAAGCAGCTGCAGGTACTTCAGGCCTAGTCGGCGTTATCGCCGCGACGGACCGTGCGGTCCAACAGACAACATAGTCCCTTTGACGGGCGCCGGGAGCCTCCGCCTCCCGGCGCCTTTATTTTTGGGGATGGTCTTGCGCGGCCTGTTGGGCAGCCAATTGCGTTACCCCAGATAAAACCTGCCAAAACAAACCTGTCCCTTTTTGGTAGGTTTTTGCCTTGAGAGCGGTACCATACAGGCAATGTTTAAACGAGAAAGGTGGGCTCCCATGGAACCTAAGCAGTACTACATCGGCATCGACGTCGGCGGCACTTCGGTTAAGGAGGGCCTGTTCGACGAGGACGGCAACCTGCTTGCCAAGGCCAGCGTGCCCACGCCTCCTATCGTTGACGCCGCGGGCTTTGCCGCGGTGACCGAGGCGATCGACCAGGTGGTCGCCAAGGCACAGATTCCGCGTGCCTTTGTGGCGGGCATTGGCCTGGCCGTTCCGTGTCCCATCCCGGCGTCGGGCGATGCCAAGGTCAAGGCCAACATTGCCATTAACCTGCCCGAGCTGAGGGTCGCCATTCAGAAGCACTGCCCCGATGCGGTCGTTAAGTATGAGAACGATGCCAACGCCGCTGCCATGGGCGAGGCCTGGCTCGGTTCTGCCAAGGGCGTGCAGAACGTGGTGATGGTCACCATCGGTACCGGCGTGGGCGGCGGCGTTATCGTTAACGGCGACGTGGTATCGGGCGTTGTGGGCGCCGGCGGCGAGATTGGCCACATGTGCCTGAACCCGGCCGAGGAGCGCACCTGCGGCTGCGGCGGCCATGGCCACCTGGAGCAGTATTCCAGCGCCACCGGCGTGGTGAGCAACTACCTTGCCGAGTGCAAGAAGGCGGGCGTCGAGCCCATCGAGCTGACCGGCCCCTCCGATTCCAAGGACGTGTTCCAGGCTTGTCGCGAGGGCGACAAGCTCGCGCTGGCCGCGGCCGATACCATGGCCGACTATCTCGGCCGCGCACTGGCGCTTATTGCCAACGTGGTTGATCCCGAGATGTTCCTCATCGGCGGCGGCGCCTCCGCCTCGGCCGATGTCTACCTCGACAAGGTTCGCGAGCACTTTAAGCAGTACGCGCTTTCCGCCTCGCGCGAGACGCCCATTAAGGTCGCTTCGCTCGGAAACGACGCCGGCATCATCGGTGCTGCCTACGTAGCCCTGCGCGCTGCCGGTAAATAGCTGGTGCAAGGGGGACAGGTTACATTGCACCAACATGGTGCAAAAGGGACAGCCTTGGCCCCCGTGCCTGCGCCCCAAAATATGCCGTGGCCCTTCCGTCTGCGAAGGCTCGGCATCGGCGTGCTACCATAGCTACGTCCAAGTACACATATCAAGTGGAGGATATCCATGGCAAACGTTCTTGTCTTTGGTCACCAGAACCCCGATAACGACGCCATCATGAGCGCCGTCGTCCTGTCCCAGCTGCTCAACCAGGTTGAGTATGCCGACAACACCTACGAGGCCTGCGCCCTTGGTCAGCTTCCGGCCGAGTCCGCCAAGCTGCTCGCCGACGCCGGCATCGCCGAGCCCCGCGTGATCGAGTCCGTCGAGGCCGGTCAGCTCGTCGTCCTCACCGACCACAACGAGTCTGCCCAGTCCGTCGCTGGCCTTAAGGACGCCACGGTCTTTGGCGTTGTCGATCATCACCGCATCGGCGACTTCGAGACCGCCGGCCCGCTGCACTACATCTGCCTGCCCTGGGGCTCCAGCTGCACCATCGTCACCAAGCTCGCCGGCGTGCTCGGCGTTGAGCTTTCCGACGTCCAGGCCAAGCTGCTGCTCTCGGCCATGATGACCGACACGCTCATGCTCAAGAGCCCCACCACCACCGATGTCGACCGCGCCGTCGCCGCCAAGCTCGGCGAGCAGGTGGGCGTCGACCCGGTCAAGTTTGGCATGGAAGTCTTCCTCACCCGTCCGTCCGGCTCCTTCACCGCTGCCGAGATGGTCGGCAACGACATCAAGATGTTCGAGCCCGCCGGCAAGAAGCTGCTCATCGGCCAGTACGAGACTGTCGACAAGACCCGCGCACTCGGCATGATCGACGAGATTCGCGAGGCCATGCGCGCCTACGCCGCCGAGAAGGGTGCCGACGGCATCGTCCTGTGCATCACTGACATCATGGAGGAGGGCTCGCAGGTCCTGCTCGAGGGCGAGACCGAGGCTGCTCAGAAGGGCCTGGGCATTGCCGACGAGCACGACGGCGTCTGGATGCCGGGCGTCCTCTCCCGTAAGAAGCAGGTCGCTGCCCCCATCATGGCCGCCTGCTAGGTTTAGTTGACCAAACGCCACGACCGGATCGCGGACGCCCCGCGCTCCGGTCGTTTTTTGTGCACGGCGCCGCGTCGTCTCTTGGACAGGCGAGCCTGCGCCGTTGAACAAATAATGTTCAACCTGTGGTTCCGCTTTTCGGCCATGCCTGCGTGCTTGTCGTGCAGGGTAGGCTAGATGCAAGCGTAATACGTTAGAGCGCGGCGCCGCCACTTGGGCGGGCCGTGCTTTTTTAAGACGGGAGCTTTCCCGTGAAAGGAGCCGCCCATGGCAGCAACTGAGCAGCTGTTCAACGTTCGTGAGCGCAAGCGCTTTGAGCGTCACGACATCTGGGAGCGCATCGCCGAGAACGGCACGATTTCCGCCGCCGTCATGGTCTTCGCCGCCATCGCCGCCGTCATTTGCGCCAATACCGATGCCTATGAGGCCATCCATCACTTTTTGGAGACCCCGCTGTATGTGGGTCTGGGCAACCTTACGGCCGGTCTCACCGTTGAGCTATTCGTCAACGACTTCCTCATGGCGATTTTCTTTTTGTTGGTGGGCATTGAGCTCAAGTACGAGATGACAGTTGGCGAGCTCAAAAACCCGCGCCAGGCTATGCTTCCCATGCTGGCGGCCGTGGGCGGCGTCGTCGTTCCCGCCTGCATCTATCTGATCTTTAACCATGCCGGCGCGCACAACGGCTGGGCCATTCCCATGGCAACCGATATTGCCTTTGCGCTGGGCGTGCTGTCGCTTTTGGGCAATCGCGTGCCCAACGGCGTGCGCGTGTTCTTCTCGACGCTCGCCATCGCCGACGACCTCATTTCCATCGCCGCCATCGCCATCTTCTACGGCCAGAGCCCCAATCCGTTTTGGTTGGGCGCCGCCGCGCTTGTGACCTGCGCGCTCGTGTGGCTCAACAAGACGCAGCATTACCGCCTTGCCCCGTATTCGGTACTGGGCCTGCTGCTGTGGTTCTGCATGTTCAAGAGCGGCGTTCATGCCACGCTTGCTGGCGTCATCCTGGCCTTCACCATTCCGGCCAAGTGCGGCGTCAAGCTCGATAGTCTCACCGATTGGCTGGGCGAGTGCCTGCCGTTGCTCGACGACCGCTACGACGACGAGGCGCACATCCTGGGCCAGCATGACTTTACCGTCTCGACCACCAGGGTCGAGCGCGTCATGCACCGCGTGACCCCGCCGCTCATCCGCATGGAGCGTCTGATCTCCACGCCGGTCAACTTCGTGATTCTGCCGATCTTTGCGTTCGTGAACGCACAGGTTCGCCTAGTGGGCGTGGACATGAGCACGCTGCTCACCGACCCGGTGACGCTCGGCGTGTACTTTGGCATGCTGCTGGGCAAGCCGATCGGCATCTTTGGCATGACGTTTGCCCTGGTTAAGTTTAGGGTCTGCGAGCTGCCGCACAATGTCAACTGGCACATGATTGCCGGTGTGGGCATTCTGGGCGGTATCGGCTTTACCATGTCGATCCTCATCAGTGGCCTTGCCTTCCCGACGGCTCAGTTTGAGGTCCTGGCTGCCAAGGCCGCTATTCTCGCCGGCTCTGTCACCGCGGCCGTACTTGGCATGATCTACATGAGTGTGATCTGCAAGCACCCCGCGCCCAAGAACGAGTAGGCGCGTAGAAACAGACGCCAGAGCCTGCTCGAGCGCGTGTAAAACGCGGTTTTGAGTGGTACTTGCCACCTGCCGGACACCCCAGTGGCCAAAAAACGCCGTTTGTGAGTACTGTCACAAACGGCGTTTCATTTTAGGCGCGAAAAATAATGTACAAATCTATTCTGTCTGTGCATTAACGATTGCGTGGCTGGACGAAAAATGCTGATGCATCCTTCCAAAACCGGACACAAAAGGCCAAGACTGGCCTTTTTAATTCAAAATCGCTGTTACTAAAAAAGTAACAGTACTCATATTTGCTATTTTTTGACCACAGGCCCCAATGACTAGGTTTATTCCACGGTGCCGTAGATGGCGCCCCAGCCGTGGGCGGCCAAGGCGGAGTTGAGCTGGTCGCAAAGTGACTGGCGGTCGTAATAGCCGGGCGGTAGCAGGTTCACGATTTCCATGAGATCGGGCGCCAGGTCCAAGATTTCGGCCTGTACGATCAGATCCAGGCGGTCGATGGCGTGGCGGTCGTAAAACAGTCCGTCGACCAGGCGCTGAAGGTCGCCGAATTCCTCGGTCTGGAACGATCCGTACTCCATAGTGCCTCCTTGGGCGCTTCATGCCGGCATGCGCGGCGATTCGTAATTCATTGCGATGGACTTAATCTATCACGGCTTCATAACGTTGCGACGGTGGCGGTCTATACTTAGAAGAATTGCAACGTACCGCTTCGTGAAAGGTCGCACCCATGCAGACGATCTACCAGAAGATGGAAACCACCGAACTCGATGCCGCCATCGAGGCGCTCAAAGCCGAGGTCGCCGAGGTCAAGGCCAAGGGCCTGGCGCTCGACATGGCCCGCGGCAAGCCGTCGCCCTCCCAGGTGGACATCTCTCGACCTATGCTCGATATCCTCAATGCCGATGCCGATCTGCACGACGGCAACGTCGATTGTTCCAACTACGGCTGCTTTGAGGGCATTCCCTCGGCACGCAAGCTGGCAGGGGAGTTCCTGGGCTGCCCCGCTGAGCAGACACTCGTGCTGGGCTCGTCGAGCCTGCTGATCGAGCACGACATCGCCGGCATGTTCTGGCGCTGTGGCTCGTGCGGCAGCGAGCCCTGGGAGGCTTACGAGGCAGCGCACGACGGCAAGAAGGTCAAGTTCCTGTGCCCGGTTCCCGGCTACGATCGCCACTTTGGCATCACCGCCGACTTGGGCATCGAGAACGTTCCCGTCGCGATGACCGACAACGGCCCCGATATGGACGAAATCGAGCGCCTGGTTGCCGCCGACGGTTCCATCAAGGGTATATGGTGCGTGCCCAAGTATTCCAACCCCACGGGCATCACCTTTAGCGAGGACACTGTGCGTCGCCTGGTCGAGATGCCCACGGCCGCGCCCGATTTCCGCATCTTCTGGGACAACGCCTACTGCGTGCACGACCTGTACGACGAGACCGATGAGCTCGCAAACATTTTTGACCTCGCTCGCGCGGCGGGCACCGAGGACCGCGTGGTGGCCTTTGCCTCGACGTCCAAGATCACCTTCCCGGGCGCCGGTATCGGCTTTATCGGTGCGAGCCCCGCGGTCATCGCCGAGTTCTCCAAGCGCCTGAAGGCCGGCCTCATCAGTGCCGATAAGCTCAACCAGCTGCGTCACGTGCGCTTCCTTCCCACCATCGAGGCGGTCAAGGAGCACATGAAAAAGCATGCCGAGTTTTTGCGCCCGCGCTTTGAGGCCGTTGAGCGCAAGCTCACCGAGGGCTTGGGCGATACGGGTTGCGCTACTTGGACGCACCCCCGCGGCGGCTACTTTGTAAGCTTCGATGGTCCCGAGGGCTCGGCCCAAAAGGTCGCCGCGCTCTGCGCCGACCTGGGCGTCAAGCTCACACCGGCCGGCGCCACTTGGCCCTATGGCAAGGACCCGCGCGACACCAACATCCGCATCGCGCCGAGCTATCCCACGGTCGAGGACCTGGAGGCCGCGCTCGATGTGCTGGTGCTGGCCGTTAAGCTCGTCGCTGCCGAGCTTGCGCGTGCCGAGCGCGCCTAACGCGCGGCTTCCCGTACTATCCGCACTTTCGATACGTAAAGGAGCGTATACATGGATTTGGGTATTTCCACCAACCCCACGCCAGAGCTCTACACCATTAAGGTAACCGGCGAGATCGATATCTCTAACGCCGATAGCCTGCGTAATGCCATCGACCTGGCGCTCGAGCAGCCCACTGAGGCCGTTGAGCTCGATTTTGCCCAGGTGAGCTACATCGATTCGACGGGCATTGGCGTGCTTGTGGGCGCCGCGCACCACGCGGTCGACCACGGCAAGCGTTTTAGCTGCACCAATGTGCAGCCCCCGGTAATGCGCGTGGTTCAGCTGTTGGGTGTCGACCAGGAGATTTCGATCACCGCTGCATAATCTTTGCCCCCAAAAGGGCGTGCCGTTTGGCATATGTTTGTGATGCGCTCGGACGTTTTGGCGTCCGGGCGCTATACTTGACCGAATGAATAGACGAGTTCCGGCCGAATGGCGCGGTGCGGGCTCGACTCACATCGAGCCTTGGAGGTATGTGTGTTTGGTATTGGAGAGGGTGAGCTCGCGATCATCGTGGTCTTCGGCTTTTTGCTGTTTGGCCCGGATAAGCTCCCACAGATGGGCCGCACGATCGGCCGTGCCATCCGTCAGTTCCGCGAGACGCAGGAAAAGATGACGGCCGTTGTTCAGTCCGAGATAATCGATCCGGTGAGCGAGGCCGCGTCGGCCCCGGTCAAGCCCAAGAAGGCTGCCGTCGATGACGATTCCGATGCGGACAAGGATGCCGCCGAGACGGCAGCGCCCGCCAAGAAGGAGACCTTTGCCGAGCGTCGCGCCCGTCTTGCTGCCGAGAAGGCCGCAAGCGAGGGTGCTGCTGAGGGCGAAGGTGCTGCTGAGGAGGCCGAGGGCGCCGAGTCCACCGAGGCCGAGCCTGCCACTGCCACCGTCGAGTCCGAGCCTGCTGCAGAGCCGGAGCCCGAGCCCGAGCCGGCAGAGCCCACGACGGCTGACCTCTACGCCCGTCGTCCCCGCAAGCGCAAGGCCGTCGTCGACCAGCTCGCCCGCGAGCTCGAGGCCGAGGACGACGCCGCTGCCGCCGATGCCCCGAAGGGAGGCGATGAGTAATGCCTATCGGACCTGCGCGTATGCCGCTCTTCGATCACCTGGGAGAGCTCCGTCGCCGCCTGACCATCGTGGTTGTGTCAGTCTTTGCCGCCGCCATCGTGCTGTATTTCGCCACGCCCGTGGTACTCGATATCCTGGAAGACCCCATCCGCTCCTTTGTGCCGGACGGTAAGTTCTACATCACCACCACGCTCGGCGGCTTTGGCCTGCGCTTCTCGCTGGCCATCAAGATGGCCGTGGTCATGTGCACGCCCATGATCATCTGGCAGATTCTGGCATTTTTCCTGCCGGCGCTTCGCCCCAACGAGCGCAAATGGGTCGTGCCCACGGTGCTTGCCTCGACGGTGCTGTTCTTCCTGGGCGCCATCTTCTGCTACTTCATCATCATCCCTGCGGGCTTTGAGTGGCTCATCGGCGAGACTTCGGCCGTCGCCACGGCGCTGCCCGATCTGGAGAACTACGTCAACATGGAGCTGCTCTTTATGATCGGCTTTGGTGTGGCGTTTGAGCTGCCGCTCATCATCTTCTACCTGTCCGTCTTCCACATCGTGTCCTACGCTGCTTTCCGCAGTGCCTGGCGTTATGTATACGTTGGCCTGCTTGTGGGCTCGGCTGTGATTACGCCCGACGGCTCGCCCGTTACGCTGGGCCTCATGTATGGCGCCCTGCTCTCGCTCTACGAGATTTCGCTCGCCATCGCCCGCGTGGTCATTACCGCGCGCGAGGGCAAGGAGGGCCTGTTCGTGAGCCGTCTGGACCTGTTCTCGGACGATGAGGACGACGAGGAGTAAATCGGTATGCACGAGGTTGGCATTGTCAACGGCATACTCGATACAGTGATTCGCGCGGCGCGTGGGGCGGGGGCCTCGCGCGCCGTTTTGGTGACGCTGCGTATCGGGGATATGACCGAGGTGGTGCGCGAGGCGCTTGACTTTGCGTGGGAGACGTTTCGCGACGAGGACCCGCTCACGCAGGACTGCGAGCTCGCGGTTGAGGAGATTCACCCACAAAGTGAATGCCTGGACTGCGGCGAGGTCTTCGACCACGACCGTTTCCATTGCCGTTGTCCCCAATGTGGCGGTGCCAACGTGCGTCTGCTGCATGGCCGCGAACTCGACATCGCAAGTATCGAGATCGAGACCCCCGACGATTAGCACGCTCGCCATCTAGCGATGGGGTATAAAAAGGCCAAAGTAAGGAGCGCTAAGTATGGCCGAGAAAACGATTGATATCGCGTCGCCGATTCTGTCGCGCAACGAGCGCCTGGCAGATCAGCTGCGTCAGCGGTTTGAGCAGACGAACACCTACGTGATCAATGTGCTGTCGAGCCCTGGCTCGGGTAAGACCACCACGATTCTGGGCACCAACGAGCGCCTGCGTGACAAAGCCAGCCTGCGCTGTGCCGTTATCGAGGGCGATATCGCCTCGGACGTCGACGCCATCACCATGAAGGAAGCCGGCATGCCCGCCATCCAGATCAACACGGGCGGCCTGTGCCACCTCGAGGGCAACATGATCATGGAGGCCGTCGACGCCTTCGACCAGGCCGTCGGTCTGGAGAACATCGACGTCATCTTTATCGAAAATGTGGGTAACCTGGTCTGCCCGGTCGACTTTGACCTGGGCGAGAACCTGTCCATCATGATCCTCTCGGTGCCCGAGGGCGACGACAAGCCCATCAAGTACCCGGGCATCTTCCAGCACGCCGGCGCGCAGCTGCTCAATAAGGTCGACGTGGCCCCGGCTTTCGATTTTGACATGGATAGGTATACTAAGACACTCGATGACCTCAATCCGCAGGCGCCGCGGTTTGCCGTGAGCGCGCGCAAGGGCGAGGGCATGGATGCCTGGTGCGATTGGCTCATCGGGCAGATTGAGCAAGCAAGGGCGTAAGTCGGCCGCCAAGAGGGCGGGCGCAGCCGCAGACACACGAGATAGGAGCCTCTTTTGAAGCTCATCATCGCTGAGAAAAACGACGCCGCGTGTCAGATCGCCGAGCGTCTGTCCACGGGCAAGCCCAAAAAGGACAAGGTGTACAACACCGCCATCTACCGTTTTGAGTGGAAGGGCGAGGAGTGCGTGACGATCGGCCTTGCCGGTCACATCCTGGCACCCGATTTTTGCGACAGTGTGCTGTTCGATAAAAAGTTGGGCTGGTATTCGGTCACGGAGGACGGCGAAATGCTGCCGGCCGATATGCCCGATGGCCTGGCCCGCCCGCCGTACGACACCAAGCGCAAGCCGTTCCTTGCCGATGGCATTTCCATCAAGGGCTGGAAGCTCGAGAGCCTGCCCTATCTCACCTGGGCGCCCGTCATTAAGCTTCCGGCCGAGAAAGAGCTCATCCGCTCGCTTAAGAACCTCGCCAAAAAGTCCGACAGCGTCATCATCGCCACGGACTTCGATCGCGAGGGCGAGCTGATCGGTTCGGACGCCCTCAACAAGGTGCGCGAGGTGGCGCCCGACTTGCCGGTCGCCCGCGCCCAGTATTCTTCGTTTACCAAGGCCGAGATCACGCAGGCCTTCGATAACCTTGTCTCGCTCGACCAGAACCTGGCCGACGCCGGCGAGAGCCGTCAGCACATCGACCTCATTTGGGGTGCGGTGCTCACGCGCTACCTGACGCTCGCCAAGTTTGGCGGCTTTGGCAACGTGCGTTCCGCCGGCCGCGTGCAGACGCCGACGCTTGCCCTGGTGGTCGAGCGCGAGCGCGAGCGCATGGCGTTTGTGCCCGAGGACTATTGGCAGATTCGCGGCATGGGCGCCGCGCAAGGCGCTGCCGAGGACGATCGCTTTAAGATCGCGCACAAGACGGCGCGCTTTACCGACAAGGATGCTGCTGAGACGGCGTACGGTCACGTTGACGGCGCTACGACGGCAACCGTCGCCGCGGTGACCAAGCGCTCGCGTAAGCAGCAGCCGCCCACGCCGTTTGCGACGACCTCGCTGCAGGCTGCCGCCGCGGCCGAGGGCATCTCGCCTGCGCGTACGATGCGCATCGCCGAGTCCCTCTACATGGCCGGTCTCATCAGCTACCCGCGTGTCGATAACACCGTGTATCCCGCGACGCTCGATCTGGGCGCCGTGGTGAGCGACCTGGCAAAGATCAACCCGGCGCTGGCGCCCGTGTGCAAAAAGGTGCTCGCCGGCCCCATGAAGCCCACGCGCGGCAAGGTCGAGACCACCGACCACCCGCCTATCTACCCCACGGGCGAGGGCGATCCGTCCACGCTCGACGGCGGCCAGCGCAAACTCTATGACCTCGTCGCCCGTCGCTTCCTGGCAACGCTCATGGGGCCCGCGACCATCGAGAACACCAAGCTCGAGCTCGACGTCAACGGCGAGCCGTTCGTGGCTTCGGGCGACGTGCTCGTGACCCCGGGCTTCCGCGAGGCATATCCGTACGGCCTCAAGCGCGACGAGCAGATGCCGCCGCTTGAGCAGGGCGACACGGTCGACGTGTTCGACATTAAGCTCGAGGCCAAGCAGACCGAGCCGCCCGCGCGCTACAGCCAGGGCAAGCTCGTGCAGGAGATGGAAAAGCGCGGCCTGGGCACCAAGTCCACGCGCGCGAGCATCATCGAGCGCCTGTATGCCGTGCGCTATCTCAAAAATGATCCCGTTGAGCCGAGCCAGCTGGGCATCGCCATCATCGACGCGCTGTCGCAGTTTGCCCCGCGCATCACGAGCCCCGATATGACCAGCGAGCTCGACGGCGACATGACCCGCGTGGAGCGCGGCGAGGATACCGAAGAGCATGTCGTGACACACTCGCGCGCGCTGCTGGCCGGCGTGCTCGACGAGCTGCTCAAGCATACGCAGGAGCTGGGCGACGCCATCAGCGACGCCGTCACGGCCGATGCGCGCGTGGGCGCCTGCCCCAAGTGCGGCAAGGACCTGGTTATGAAGACGAGCGCCAAGACCCGCGGCAGCTTTATCGGCTGCATGGGTTGGCCCGACTGCGACGTGACCTATCCGGTGCCGAGTGGCGTCAAGGTGAGCCCGCTCGAGGGCGAGGCCGCCGTGTGCCCCGAGTGCGGCGCGCCGCGCATCAAGTGCCAGCCATTCCGCCAGAAGGCCTTCGAGATCTGCGTGAACCCCACGTGCCCCACCAACTACGAGCCCGATCTTAAGGTGGGCGAGTGCAAGGTGTGTGCCGAGGCCGGACGCCATGGCGACCTGATCGCGCACAAGAGCGAGAAGAGCGGCAAGCGCTTTATCCGCTGCACCAACTACGATGACTGCGGCGTGAGCTATCCGCTGCCGGCGCGCGGCAAGCTCGAGGCGACGGGCGAGACCTGCCCCGAGTGCGGCGCCCCCATCGTGGTGGTCAACACGGCGCGCGGTCCGTGGCGTATCTGCGTCAACATGGACTGCCCGACCAAGGAGAAGAAGCCCGCCCGCGGTCGCAAGACCACAACCAAGGCGAGCACGGCAAAGAAGACGACGGCTAAGAAAGCCACTGCCGCCAAGAAGACGACCGCGAAGAAGTCGACTGCCAAGAAAGCAGCCGCCGACAAGTAACGGCGCAGTCGAAACATTGCCCAAAAAAACGAGCGAGGACCCCGCGATCCTCGCTCGTTTTTTTGACCGGCAGTTAGGGACGTTCCTTTTCTGCCGGCAGTTTAGGAACGTCCCTAACTGCCGGCTCGGGAACGACAAAGCGCTAGTTCACCTCGACAGGCTTAGCGCCGGGATAGCGCTCCTCAAAGTCTAGGCGGTACTTATTGTCATTGGTGCCCGCCACGTTGTCGCGCGACAGCGGCGCCACGATCTCATTCTTGTGGTCCGCAGGCTTGGCGTATTTCAGGCTGATCTCCCAGGCATCACAGATTGCGTCAATGCGGTGATCCAGGTCGTCGTACAGGGCGATGATATCCTTCCAGGAGCTGTAGTTCTTGGAGCTCGTCGGGACGTCCAGGTCCTCGACGATGTCGTAATACTGCTCGATGGTGTCCTCCGTGCGCTCGGCGACGTCGGCGAGATTTTGACGGGTGGTTCGATCCTCTTCCAGATAGTTGCCGTTGAAGTTCTGCGCGCAGCCACGGACCTGGCTGTCGAGATCTTCGAGCAAGTCGTAGTATTCGCTCAGGCGACGGTAGAGGTTCTGCTCGGAGAGCGTTGCTTCGCCGCCATCCTCGTCGTCATCGTCATCATCGTCGTACAGGCTGTTGGGATTGCCGAGAGGCTTTAGGTCATCGTCGTCGACGTCATGGTGCAGCTTAGCTACCTCGGCAGTCGTCTGCGTGGCGGCGTTGTCGAACGGTCTGATCGCAAAGAAGATGACCAGGGCGATGATGATCGCCACCAGCACAACGATAACGGCGATAAGCGGCCCGGTGCCGCTCTTTTTGGGAGCGGGGGTCTGTGGCGAAGCGGGCGCGTATGCGGGAGCCGGCTGCTGTTGGGGCGAGCCGCTCGCGACGGGTATGCGCTGCGTGGTCTCGACGGCTTCGGTCCTTGCGGCGGGGTCGGGGCTATAGGCGAGGGGGTCGTCCGCCTTGGCTTGCGGCGTATCAAGGGAGCCGGTCTGCTCAAAAGCGGGCTGGCTATCGCTCGCGGCTGTTTGCTCAACGGGTGCACCGCACGAGGTGCAGAACTTGGCATTATCTTCAAGAAGCTTGCCGCACGAGGCGCAATACCGAGACATTGCCACTCCTTTCGCCACATTTCAATGCAATACGACGATTATACCCAGCATCCAAAATTCCCCATCATACGTTGCGGTGAAATAGGGACTGTTTGGCGGTCTCAGAGCTTCAATCAGTCCCTATTTCACCGCAACTTTGGAAAGGCGCCTTTAGCCATTGGGGACGTGCCGAGCACTGGGGTATCATGGCTTGGTTGCTATAACTCGCATTTACGCGCCTTGTAGGAAGGGGCTGCGCCCATGGCTTTTGAGCCTGCTCAACATAGCTTTATCACGCTCGAGGGCGTCGACGGTGCCGGCAAGTCCACGCAGGCGCGCCTGCTTGCCCGTGCGCTCGACCTTGCCGGCTACCAGGTTGTGACCCTGCGTGAGCCGGGCGGCACTGCCATCAGCGAAAAGATTCGCGCCCTGCTGCTCGACCCTGCCAACACGACGATGGGCGATACCTGCGAGCTGTTGCTCTACGAGGCTGCGCGTGCCCAGCTGGTGCACGAGGTCATCGCGCCCGCCCTCGCTGCCGGCAAGGTGGTCCTGTGCGATCGCTTCTACGATTCCACGACCTGCTACCAGGCGTTTGCCGATGGCCTCGATCGCCAGATAGTGCGCGACGCCAACAACCTGGCCGTCGCGGGTACGCACCCGGCGCTCACACTCGTCTATCACATCGCGCCCGAGCAGGCGGCGCTGCGCATGGCAGCCCGTGGCGCGGCAGATCGCATGGAGGCAAAAGGCGTGGCATTCCAGGAGCGTGTCTACCAGGGCTTTTGCGCAATCGCTGCCGAGGAGCCAAACCGCGTAAAGCTCATCGACGCCACTGCGACCGTCGAGGAAGTCTTCGAGAAGACGGTCGAGCAGGTTCGCGCGTATGGTCTCGACATTCCGCAGGAAGCCGTTGCCGCCGCGCTTGCCAAGGAGGCCGAGTAGCATGGCCCCCGCTCAGGCAAGCCTGCTGGCCAAGCTCGACACCCAAGAGCGCGTGCGCGACTTTTTGACCAATGCCGTCGCTAGCGGTCGCGCGTCGCACGCCTACCTGTTTTTGGGCGCGCCCGGCGCGGGCAAGCTCGACGCCGCGTGGGCGCTCGCCCAAGCCTTCCTGTGCGAGCAGGACGGCTGCGGCGCATGCGACAGCTGCGTGCGCGTCTCTCGACATACGCATCCCGACGTGCACTATTACACGCCCGAGAGCGCCACGGGTTACCTCATCGCCCAGACCCGCGAGCTGCTCGACGACGTGCCGCTGGCGCCCATCCGCGCCAAGGCAAAGGTCTACATCATCGACCGTGCCGAGCAGCTGCGCGCCAACACCGCCAACGCGCTGCTCAAAACGCTCGAGGAGCCGCCCGAGGGCGTCATGTTCATCCTGTTGGGTACCTCGGCAGACGTGATGCTGCCCACCATCGTGAGCCGCTGCCAGTGTGTGCCGTTTCGGCTGGTGTCTCCCACCGTGGCCGCGCAGGTCGTGAGCCGCGCCACCGGGCAGGATCCCGCGCGCTGCCGCATGGCCGTCGCCGTGGCGGGAAGCCCCACGCGTGGCATCGAGTTCCTTAAGAGTGCCGAGCGCCAGGACGCCCGCCGTCAGATGGTCCGTGCCATCGACTCACTCATTGCCGCCGACGAGGCCGACGTGCTCAGCCGCGCCAAGTCGCTCATCGTCGCCGTTAAGGCGCCGCTCGCCGAGGTCAAGTCCACGCAGGAAAAGGTGCTCGAGCAAAACGCCGACTACCTGTCGCGTGGAGCATTGAAGCAGCTTGAGGACCGCAATAAGCGCGAGCTCAACGCGCGCGAGCGTTCGGGTATCATGGAAGCGCTGGCGAGCGCGCGGACGCTCATGCGCGATGTGCTGCTGACACTTCAGGACGAGGCGGCCGACGTGGTGAACGAAGACGTGCGCGACACGATCGGTCGGCTTGCCGCTGCGACCAATGTTGCGGGTGCCACGCGGGCGCTCGAGGCAGTCGCAACCGCCGAGCGCAACATCGCCAGAAACGTTACTCCCCAGCTGGCCATCGAGGTCATGCTGTTCGATATCAGGAAGGCACTGAAATGCCGTTAGTCGTACCCGTTAAGTTTACCTACGCCTCGCGCGACCTGTGGTTCGACCCGCAGGATCTGGATATCCTCGAGGCCGATTATGCTATCTGCTCCACCGAGCGCGGAACCGAGATTGGCCTGGTCACGGCAGACCCCTTCGAGGTGCCGCAGGACGAGATCGGCCAGCCGCTCAAGCCCGTGCTGCGCGTGGCGAGCGACATCGACCTGCAGCTTGCCGATGATCTGGCCATCCAGGGTGACGAGGCCATGGTCGATTTCCGTCGCCTGGTCAAGGAGCTCGACCTCGAGATGAAGCCGGTCGGCGTCGAGTACCTGTTTGGCGGCGAGAAGGCCGTGTTCTATTTTGCGGCCGAGGAGCGCGTCGATTTTCGTCAGCTCGTCAAGGACCTTTCCTCGGCGCTGCACATTCGCGTCGACATGCGCCAGATCGGCGTGCGCGACGAGACCCGTTTGGTGGGCGGCTATGCCCAGTGCGGCCAGGAGCTCTGCTGCACGCGCTTTGGCGGACAGTTTGAGCCTGTCTCGATTCGCATGGCAAAAGAGCAGGATCTACCGCTTAACTCGTCCAAGATCAGCGGTGTATGCGGCCGTCTAATGTGCTGCCTGCGCTACGAGTTCGAGGCGTATAAGGACTTTAAGAGCCGCGCGCCCAAAAAGAAGACGCTTATCGATACGCCGCTTGGCAAGGCGCGTATCCAAGAATATGACACGCCGCGCGAGCAGCTGGTGCTGCGCCTGGAGAACGGCAAGGTCTTTAAGGTCAACCTGGCCGATATGACCTGCTCGGAGGGCTGCAAAAAGAAGGCAGCCGAGCAGGGCTGCAACTGCCGTCCCGACTGCGTGACGCGCGACGTGCTCGAGCGCATCGAGTCGCCCGAGATGCGCCTGGCGCTCATGGAGCTCGACCGCGAGAACGGCGTCGACGTGGGCGATGGCCTGTCGAACGCCGATCGCCTGGCGGGCATATCGATGCCCAAGCGCCGTCGTCGCGATGCCGAATCCGATGCTCGCGCCGGTCAGGGCCAGGGCGAGGGCCGTGGCCGCGGAAAAGGCCGCGGTAAGGCCGAGACACCTGAGGCCGAGGGGGCGGCCGATGGCCGTCGCCGTCGCAAGCGCGCGGGCTCGGGCGATGCTACCGAGGTTGCAGCCGCGGGCAAGAGCGCCTCTCGCGAGCGCGAGGTTCAGCAGCCCCAGCAGCAGAATCGCGGCGGCGGCATGAACCCCACACGTCGCCGCCGCCGTCATCTGTCGAGCGAGGAGCGCGAGGACGCCTTCCGCGCCGCAGCTGCTCGCGAGGCCGGTGCCGCTTCCAAGGGTGCCTCGGCCTCCGATGCGCCTGTCGACAAGAGCGGCAAGTCACGTGGCGAGGAGGAGCGCGCGCCGCGTCCGCGCCGTCGCCATTCCTCGGGCGCGCAACAGAAGCCCTCAGTGCCCTCCGTGGCCGATCAGGTCTCGGATGGCGAGGTCAAGGTCACGCGCCGTCGTCCCGGGGATGGCGGGGGAGCGGCTGCCAAGGCTTCGCGTGGCGCCGCTCGCGACGAGCGCGAGCCGCGCGAGAATCGCGGTGGCGAGGGCTCGGCCGACCAGGGTCAAAAGCGCCGTCGCCGTCGTCGTTCCCGCAAGCCGCGCCAGGATGGTGGCGAGGGCTCGACCCCGTCTTCGTCCGCACCACAACCGCCCGCCGGCGAATAACGCCCGCGAGCGGATTTAACCCGCCTTGCCCCGAGCGCATCGGGGTATCATAGCGCCGAATCAACAACCCTCCCTGCGATCGAGCGTAGGGAGGGTTGTGTCTTGAAGAGCCATCTGAACATATTGAGCCGTCTGCAGAGTGCCGGTGCCCTACCGTTTGCGGACGAATTGCTACCGTTTGCCGAGCGCGCGACGTACGAGGCGCTCGAGGCATTGTCGCCAACACGATGTACCGGCTGCGAGCGCGCCGGTGCGCTTATTTGCCAAGACTGCCTGGCCGCGCTCACGCTCATCGACCCACGTCATAGCTGCACCCGATGTGGCGCCCCGTTTGGGGATTTGCTGTGCACTGAGTGTTCGGTCGAGGGCACGTCTTCGGCAATGGCGGAGGCGCTCGACCGCTGCCTGGCGTGCGCCGTCTATGCGCATCCGCTGCCGCGCATCATTAAAGCGTACAAGGATGCGGGCGAGCGACGTCTGGCTCCGTATCTGGCGGAGCTGCTCTACGACACCGCCCTGCATGCCCAGGTCGTAGCTCCCGATCGCTACGGAGGCGTGCTTTCCGGTGCGGATGCGGTGGTGTTTGTGCCTGCGACGGCGGCAGCGTTTCGGCGGCGTGGTTTTGATCATATGGAGGCTATTGCGCGCCCATTTTGCGAGCTGTCGGGTGTTCCCCTGCTCGATGCTCTCGTCAAGTACGGGCATGGCGACCAGCGCGAACTCGGTCGTGAGGAGCGCCGCGAGCGTGCCCAAGGCATGTACGAGACGGTTGAGGACGTGCACGGCCGCCGCCTGCTGCTGATCGATGACGTTATCACCACGGGCGCGACGATGGCCACGGCTTCGGCGGAACTCAAGCGCGCCGGCGCTGCGGCAGTCGATGGCATTGCTATCGCACGTGTTTGGTAGGGGTGGTTTTGTGGCAGTGAAGATTGAGCGGCGCAACGAGCCGACAGGCGAACAGCTAGCGGCTTCCGTAATCCTAACAGGTGCCTCGGCGCTTCGCATGATGCGCGCCGAGCGCCGGCAGATGGGCTATATCAGCTGGAAGGACCTTAATCCCGATGAAGAGCGCCGTGTGCTGCGCACGTCGTCGCCCTCGACCGAGGATATCTATCTTCCTGACTTGGTGCGAATTGGAGCCAAAAGTGGCGAGGTGCAGGAAGATCTGTGCTTGTTGGTGGGATCTGCGGCGCAGCGCCGCCGCATGCCTGGCGTAGGCTGGTCCGTGTGTTCCGGGTTGCCCGCCGGCTCGATTCTAGAGGTGGAACCGGGGGTGTACAGCCTATCTCCCGAGGCCCTTTGTGTTGCCGTTGCGCGTGAGGTCGGCTGCATCCAGGCGTTTGCCCTGGCCCAGGAGCTGTGCTCTAAGATTTCACTGAGCGACCGCGGGAAGTATCTGCCTCCCTACACCTCGCCTGTTACGAATAAACTTGCAAAGGACAAGGACCAGCCAGCAGACGTGGGCTACTTTGAAGTCGAGCCGGTGCTGATGCCCGATCGTCTGGCAGATTACCTTGCGGCATGCAAGGGGAATGTGGCCAAACAGCTGCTGCGTCTGTGTCCCTATCTTTCGGAAAACCTGCTCTCGCCCATGGAGTGCATCATGCTCGCCCTGTTTTCGCTTCCGTTTTCCTATGGCGGGTTTGCCTGCGGACCTTTTAAGACCGACTACAAGATCGAGTTCGATGACCGTGCGCAGGCAATCTCGGGGATGCCCCATGCAGTTTGCGATGCATATCAGGAGGCAGCCCGGTTTGACCTGGAATACAACGGTGAGCTGGGCCATTCCTCTCGGAGGGGACGTATCCATGATGAAAAGCGCAACACGGGCTTGATTACTATGGGAATCGAGGTCGCGACGGTCAACAACGAAATGCTCTGTGACATGGAAGCGATGGAAGCGCTCGCATGGCGCATGCACCAGCGTATGCGAAAGCGGTACCGGAATCGTGTCGATGCCCGCAGGAAGAAGCAAGAGGCGTTGCTTAACACGCTGCGGGCGTGTTTTGGGCTTAAGCCGGTCTAATTCACGTCGAAAATAGGGGGTTAATCATATGCCCTGGCCAAAATATGGCAAATATGAGTACTGTCACTAAATCAGTAACAGCAAAATCAAGGAATTTAGGACTCGGAGGCGTCATAAAGTAAGAAGATAATAAACAAATGTAGAATAACTAAGCATTAGGTTGGCGACACTGAGCGCAAAATCTGTCCGAGAGGCTAAAACTGCCTGTTACTAAATTGGTGACAGTACTCATATTTGTCATTTTTTGGCCACAGCACCCTAGGAAGGGTGCCCCGGAGCTCCCCATAGGGGAGCTCCGGGCTTCACAGGGGCACGAATAGCCCACTCCGACCTGCGAAATCTGTACTCGCGATGCGAATGACGCCCCTAACCTTAAACTTTAGCTTGAACTTAGCTATAATGCGCTACGTTCCTGCCAGGCTGTGGTTGCGGACGGACGAAATGCCCGTCCTAGTCCAAGACAGACGCGGTCAAAGGGATCCACGTAAGCGACCGCGTGCGCGCGGCGCGATCATGGCGCGTCCTAGATGTAAGCCGCACCGTCCGTTCTACTTTCTTTGGGGCAATACCGCCTCGCGGGCGAGCGGGTCAGTCGTGAAGGTGGCTGCGGCCTCCCGAGCAAACACCCCGGTGCGCAAGTGTGGGGTCAAATACCAGGTCAGCTGGTGGGAACAACCTGATATTCCGCGCAACGCACGGATCGTATACGACACAGAAGGCAGGGTAGTGGACATGGTGAGGGGCAGCTTGATGCACGCGGCTCGGTTAGGTGCTGGGACCGCAGCGGTCATTGCCGTTTTGGGCCTGAGCGGATGCGCGTTCAACCCGCTGTCTACGTTCACGACTCCCACGATCGACCAGATCGAGTACGAGACCGTCACGCCGGCGGTGTCGGACGATGCCCTGGTCACTCCCGGAACCCTGACGGTCGCCCTCGATACTTCCGATGCGCCGCAGGCCATGCAGGACGCCGACGGCGAGCTCACGGGGTATGCGGTTGACGCCGCCCGTGCCCTCGCAAGCCGCATGGGCCTTAAGGTCGCCTTTGTCGATGCGTCCTCGGCAGGTTCCGCGCTCGGCGACAAAAAGGCTGATATCTTTATCGGCGAGATCAACTCCACGGACGGGGACGTTAGCTCGCTCGGCACCTGCCTGTACGATGCCGCTTCCGTGTTCGGTAAAACCAGCGATGGTGGGTCGCTAAGCGTTTCCACCGATACCCTTAACACGTCTACTCTGGGCGTTCAGATGTCCTCGGCCTCGCAGGAGGCGCTTGCTAAGCAGAGCATCACCGCCAACCAAAAGACCTACTCCAACATCAACGAGTGCTTTGAGGCGCTCGAGTCCGGCGAGGTCGACTATGTGATCTGCGATTCCACAGCCGGCGGCTATCTTGCACGCCTGATGAGCGAGGTCTCCTATGTCGGTGCGCTCGAGGCGCCCTCGACGCTTGGTGTTGCGGGCCTCTCGTCCAATGACGAACTGTGTCGTGCCGTGAGCGATGCCCTCGACGACATCACGGTCGACGGTACGCTCGAGGCAGTCCACTGCGTCTGGTATGGCACGATGCCCTACGACCTCACCACTAAGACGGTTTCGGGCGCTAACGTGCAGCCGGTCGACTCTGAGTCCAGTGAGACCACGTCTTCCGGCAGCGAGTCCTCCGATTCCAACAATGAGACCGCATCCTCCGAGGACAAATCGTCCAGCCAGGAAGGCACCATCACCGACGACGATATTAACAAACTTAATAGCTAGTTATTGCTAGGGGTGGTGTCTCCTATACGTTGGAAAGGACACCTCTTCACGGTTTCAACACGCACTGCCGGGCTTCTCCAATAGGGGAGCCCGGCTTTTTCATCCCAATAAAACCAGCAGGTCAAAGCCAATTTTCGGGACCAAATACAAAGCCGCCGACGCCCTCCCATAGCGCACTTTGCCATGGAAAAGTGCGAGACTTCGGTATGCGGTATCAAGCAATCGTTATTCGGGTCTTTAGGAATCCGCGTGATTAAATGCACGGCAATGGGTACATAGCCAGTACAGTAAGTCCCCGAGGCAGATTGGAGCCACGTATGGATATCAAGGTTTCTGGACGCAAGACGACGGTAACCGATGCTCTGCGTGCGCATGTGGATGAGAAGATCGGCGAGGCGCTCAAGGTTTTCGATATCGAGCCCATGACGGTCGACGTTGTACTTCGCTATGAGAAGAACCCCTCGAACCCCAACCCGGCAATCGTCGAGATTACGGTTCGTGCCCGCGGTTCGGTGATTCGCGTTGCCGAGCACGGTGCAGATATGTACGCCGCCATCGACCTCTCCGCCGATAAGGTCACCCGCCAGCTGCGCAAGTTCAAGACCAAGGTCGTGGACAACCGCCAGGGCGGTGCCAGCGCCGCGGATGTCGCGCCGGTCGAGCGCGTCGAGGATTTGGCCGACCTGCTGCTGCCCGAGGAGGAGGACGACCTGCTCGTCCGCGAGAAGGTCATCGACGTCACCCCGATGACCGAGGAGCAGGCGCTGGTGCAGACCGATCTGCTCGGCCACGACTTCTACGTGTTCGAGAACGCGACGACCGGCCTTATCAATGTGGTGTATCACCGTAAGAATGGTGGATATGGCATCATCAAGCCCCGTATCGAAACACTTGACGAGTAAAATACGTTAACTTGCATGAGTTAACGGTTGGCGGCCATCCCATGCGGGTGGCCGCCTTTTTACGTAAGGAGTCGCTTTGATGGACAAGGCTGCATCTACCGGCCATTCTGACCGCTGCCGCATCGTCGTCGATACCTGCTGCGACTTTAGCCCCGAGGTCGCCGCGAACCTCGATGTCGATATCTTGGGCTTCCCCTTTATCATCGATGGCGAGGAGCGCACGGATGACATCTGGTCGAGCATCACACCCAAGGAGTTTTACGACCGCATGCGCGCCGGTGCCCGCGTGTCCACCTCGGCTGTGTCGCTCGGTCGCTATATCGAGTTCTTTACCGAGTGCGCCAAAGAGGGCACGCCCACGGTCTACCTGTGCTTTACCTCGGCGCTGTCGTCGAGCTACAACTCCGCGTGCCAGGCGGCAGATGCCGTGCGCGCCGAGTATCCCAACTTTGAGCTCTACGTGGTCGACAACGCTCTGCCCTGCGCGACCGGCGCGCTCTTGGCGCTCGAGGCCGTGCGTCAGCGTTCGGCGGGACTGACCGCCAAGCAGCTGGTCGATTGGGCAAACGAGGCAAAGACCTACGTCCACGGCTACTTTACGCTCGAGAGTTTCGACGCACTGGCTGCTGGCGGCCGCATTCCGCCCGCGGCGGCGCAGCTCACGGCAAAGCTCGATGTCAAGCCCGAGCTCTCCTACGACCTGGCCGGCTCGCTGTCGCTGATCGGCGTCAACCGCGGCCGCAAGAAGGCGCTCAAGTCCATCCTCAAGTCGTTCCGCGAGAACTACGTGCCCGACCGCACCATGCCCATCGCCATCATGACGGCCGATGCCGAAAAGGACGGTGACTGGCTCGAAGCCGCCATCCGCAAGGAGGAGGGCTGCGCCGACGTCACAATCATTCGCAGCTCCGTGGGCCCCACCATTGGCTCGCACGTGGGCCCCGGCATGGTGGCCTGCGCGTTTTGGGGTAAGAACCGCGCCGACAAGGCGTCGCTTTCCGACCGCATCGCCCGCCGCGTGCGCGGCCAGTAGGCAAGCGCTGCGTCCGTAATCGCCCTCGACTCACAGCCCAAACGCTGGCACCGAGTATTCAACCTGGTAATAACACCCAACCCAAAAGGAAAGGTTTCATGGCAAACAAGCTCTCTGTCGCATTTATCGGCACCGGAATTATGGGTGCCCCCATTGCCGGCCACATTCTGGACGCTGGCTATCCCGTCACGGTCAACAACCGCACCAAGTCCAAGGCTGCAGCGCTCGTTGAGCGCGGTGCCGTCTGGGCCGATACGCCGGCAGATGCCGCGGCGAACGCCGACGTCATCTTTACCATGGTGGGTTATCCCTCCGAGGTCGAGGAGCTCTACCTGGCGGGCGACGGTCTGCTCGCGTGCACTAAGCCCGGCGCGGTCCTGATCGACCTTACCACGAGCTCGCCCGAGCTGGCGCGCGACATTGCCGAGGCCGCCCAGGTTTCCGGCCGCATGGCGTTTGACTGCCCCGTCACCGGCGGCGAGTCGGGTGCTATCGCCGGCACGCTTACGGCTATCGTGGGCGCCACCGAGAACGACATCGCGCCGGTCCGCGATATCCTTTCCACCTTTGCGGCAACCATCTGCTGCTTCGACGGCGCCGGCAAGGGCCAGGCTGCCAAGCTCGCCAACCAGGTGTCGCTGGGCGCCTGCATGGTCGGCATGGCAGACGCCATGGCATTTGCCGAGCTGAGCGGCCTTGACCTGGAGAAGACCCGTCAGATGATCCTGGGCGGCACCGGCAAGTCCGGCGCTATGGAGAGCCTGGCGCCCAAGGCGCTCGACGGCGACTACAAGCCCGGCTTTATGGTCGAGCACTTCATCAAGGACCTGCGCTTGGCGCTCGCCTATGCCGACGACCGCGAGCTTGCGCTGCCCGGCGCCGACGTGGCCTTTACGCTCTACGACATGCTCGACGCCATCGGTGGTGCCAAGCTGGGCACCCAGGCCATCACGGTCCTCTACAAGGAGGAGGCCGACGCCATCGCCGCCGGTCTGGACTGGTCGCAGTATCGTCCCGAGGAGCATGGCGCTCACGAGGAAGGCTGCGGTTGCGGCGAGCACGGCGACGACCATGATTGCGGTTGCGGTCACCATCACGGCGAGGACCACGAGTGCTGCGGCGGTCACGGCCATGACGACGGCCATGAGTGCTGCTGCGGCCACCATCACGGGGAGTAGCGCCCATGAGCTGGACGTTCGTGGTGCTTGCGCTGGTGCTCTTTCTCTTTGCGATCTACATTGGCTTTTTGTGCGGCCAGTGGGCCTGCGAAAAGCGCGTGATCACCAAGCGCGACTACTGGATCGCCAATTTTGCAGGCGCGGCGGCAGTCGTCCTGCTGACCTGGGTGTTCTCACTGTTCCCGCTGGTGCAGTTTGCGCCGATCGGCTGGCTCGGCGGCTTTATCGCCGGTCTTAAGATGAGCTTTGGCGAGTCCGTCGGTCCGTGGCGCAAGCACGACGAGGTCTTTAACGTCAACAAGGCTCATCGCGCCGCCGCCGACGCGGGCGACGCTGAGGAACGCCGCCGTGCGCGTCGCAATGGCGCGGCCGACCGACAGCTCATCTCGGTCACCGATGACAGCAAGGGTGCTGGCAAGCACGCTAAGAAATAGTAAGAAGAGGTAACTATGGCAGAAAACAAAGACGAACAGCTCACCGACGAGGAGCTGGCACAGCTTCAGCTGGCAGAGGAGAACGAGAACGCCGTCGACCGTCTGGTCAAGGAGCTCGGCTGCCCCACGCGCCGCATCCGCCAGTTTGCCGCCCGCGTGCTGCACCTGCTTGCCGAGCGCGATCCGCAGCGCGTCGTGCCCTGCGTGCCCGCGCTGATCGAGGCGCTCGACCGTCCCGAGGCGCAGACCCGCTGGGAGGCCCTCGATGCCCTGACGGCGCTCGCTACCACCTGCCCCGAGCAGCTGGGCGATGCCTTTGAGGGCGCCGAGACTGCACTGTTCGACGAGATCTCCTCCACGCTGCGCTATGCCGCCTTCCGCCTGCTGTGCGTGTGGGGTGCCACGAGTGTCGAGCGTTCGCGCGAGGCTTGGCCCATCCTGGACGAGGCCATCCAGTGCTACCACGGCGACCTTGAGTATCGCGACATGCTCGGTTGCCTGTACGAGTTTTGCCAGGGCGAGATCGACGCCGAGGTTGCCGAGAAGCTCGCGCTGCGCCTTAAGTTCGACGCCGAGAACGGCAAGGGCAGCTATCTCAAGGCCCGTTCGAGCGAGATTTGCGAAATGCTTGTTAAACGTTTTGGCCTGGATCTCTCCAAAAAGAAGAAGCGTGCTAGCGTTAAAAAAGCTGACGACGCCGAAGACGAGGAGTAACAGATTATGGCGCACGATGTAGTCCTGATTCCCGGTGACGGTATCGGTCCCGAGATTACGCAGGCCATGCGCCGCGTGGTCGAGGCCACCGGTGTCCAGATCAACTGGAATGTCCAGGAGGCCGGCGCCGGCGTCATGGACGAGTTTGGTACACCGCTGCCCCAGCACGTGCTCGATGCGGTCGCCGAGACCAGGGTTGCCATCAAGGGTCCCATCACCACGCCGGTCGGCACGGGTTTCCGCAGCGTTAACGTGGCCCTGCGCAAGCATTTTGACCTGTACGCCTGCGTGCGCCCCTGCCTGTCGCAGCCGGGTGACGGCTCGCGCTTCCGCGACGTCGACCTGGTCATCGTGCGCGAGAACACCGAGGACCTCTACGCCGGCATCGAGTTCGATGAGGGCGCTGCCGAGGTCGAGGAGCTCTCGCAGCTTGTCGATCGTTCGGGCCAAAAGACCTTCGCCGCCGATTCCGCGATCTCGATCAAGCCGATCTCTATCGCCAAGAGCCGCCGCATTGTGGAGTATGCCTTTGAGTATGCCCGCCGCTGCGGCCGCAAAAAGGTGACGGCCGTGCATAAGGCCAACATCATGAAGGCGACCGACGGCCTGTTCCTGCGCGTTGCGCGCGAGGTGGCCGCCAACTATCCCGATATCGAGTTCAACGACAAAATCGTCGACGCCACCTGCATGGGGCTGGTCCAGAACCCCAACGACTTCGATGTCCTGGTGCTGCCCAACCTGTACGGCGACATCGTGAGTGACCTGTGCGCCGGCCTGGTGGGTGGCCTGGGTATGGCCCCCGGCTCCAACATTGGTGCCGACTGCGCAATCTTTGAGGCTACGCACGGCTCTGCGCCCGATATCGCGGGCAAGGATATCGCCAACCCCACGGCCGAGATCCTCTCTGCTGCGATGATGCTCGATCACCTGGGCGAGAACGATGCTGCCAATCGCATTCGTGCCGCCGTATCTGCCACGCTCGACGAGGGCGAGCAGGTTACCGGTGACGTGCGTCGTGCCCAGACCGGCTCCGTTGAGGGCGCTGTGGGCACGCAGGCCTTTGCCGATGCCGTTATCGCGCACCTGGTCTAAGGTATGCACGCTGCAAACGCCTAAATAGTACTTAAGTGTTTGCGTATAACCTAAGAATCAATACGCCCGGCGCTCTGCCGGGCGTATTCTATTGGGGACTATGTTTCCTAACAAGGAGTAACTGATATGGGTCTGATTCAAAAGAAGGACGAGAAGGACGAGATCGACGGCATCCAGATCATCGAGCGCGGCGAAGGCCCCGACGGTGATGAGGACGAGAAGATCGACCTGGTCGCCGGCACGTCTGCCGAACATATTGCCGCCGGCACGACCGCCGAGGAGGAAGACGCTCGCCTGGAGGCAAAGATCGCCGCGGACGCCGCCGACGAGAACCTCATGCCCCAAGAGCAGGACGAGGACGACGACTCCGACGTGGACGACCACGCTTGTAAGCACAAGAAGACGATGATTGTCGCCTTTGTGGTCGCCATCGTGATCGCTGCCGTGGTCGGCTTCTTTATTGGCAACGGTGGTTTTGGCGGCAAGGGTGTCGGCTCGTCGACTCTGACCGAGGATCAGCTCGATTCGACCGTGGCAAGCTATAGCTACAACGGCAAGAAGAGCGACATCACCGCGCGTGAGGCCATCGAGAGCCAGTACAGTCTCGACACCGTCAAGGACGACGACGGCAACTACACCTCTCCGTCTGCCGACGTTATCCTGTCCTACGTGCGCAACCAGATTCTGCTGGACGCTGCCGAGGACGAGGGCATTACCGTCTCTTCCAAGGAAATGAAGCAGTACGCCGAGGATTCCATCGGCACCTCCGACTACAAGACCATGGCCACGCAGTACGGCGTGTCCAAGGACCAGGCCAAGCAGATCGTCCGCCAGTCCGCGACGCTGCAGAAGCTCTACAAGAAGAAGGTGGGCGATAGCTCCGCAAGCATGCCGACCGCCCCGACCGAGCCTGCTGACGGCAACGAGGAGACCGCGAGCAAGGACTACGCCGACTACATCATCAACCTTGCCGGCGATGAGTGGGATAGCTCAAAGGGCACTTGGAAGGATGCCGACAGCACCTATGCCAAGGCCTTTGCCGATGATGCCTTTACGGCCGATAGCGCTACCTATAAGCAGGCCATGACCGCCTACTACACCGCCTACCAGCAGTACTCTTCGCAGGCTTCGAGCGCCAGCTCCAAGTGGACCGAGTATGCTAACGGCCTGTATGCCAAGGCCAACATCAGCATCTATGGTCTGTTTGCATAAAGATCTGTCTGAGCCGCCGAGCGCGTAACCGAAATATCTGAATAAGCCCGCTAGAACGGATGTTGTTCTAGCGGGCTATTTGCGTTTAGGCGCTGGTGGCTAAATTATGCCTATCAATCTTTACGTCCAAAAAGGTTATCGGCTTCATCGTCAGGCATATATTCCAGTACATCGCCCGGTTGGCAGTCGAGTGCCCGACATATCGCGTCAAGAGTTGAAAAACGTATGGCAGAAACCTTGCCCGTCTTAATGCGTGACATATTGACCTGGGAGATGCCCACGCGTTCCGCAAGCTCTTTGGATGAGATCTTGCGTTCGGCGAGCATGCGGTCAAGCCGCAGAATAATCATGGATTCCTCCTAGAGCAACTCGTCATCTTGTTTTTGCAGGATATACCCGTAGCGGAAGATGCTGGCAATCAGGCAAATAATCAGGCCTGCAAAGAGCATGGAGGGCTCGAATAACTGGCCGGCGAACGCATCCGTAAAGCTGCCGCCAAATCCTAAGAGTATCATTCCCGTGATTACGGCACCAAGAAGCCTCACGGCAACGCCGCCGATAAGGAATAAATGTCCTACTCGACGAAGTGTCTGGTTACATTCAAGGTCAAAGGGCCTGCCTTCCTTTTCAATGTTGAAGAAAAGCCTGCGCACGCTTATCGCGATGGTAAGCGCGAGGCATGTTATCAAGAGGCTCCCTATGGCAGTGTGGCCATCGTGTGCGACGAGCATAAGTGGGGCCTGCGCATCGGTACCGACAATAGCCAGGCACGGCCCTTCGCCGGCTTGAAGTTCTACGGATTGGAGGCACGACCCTTGGGAGAGGCCGGGCAATATAAGTAGAAGGTCAATCGCAATGACTGCGAGGAGTCCCAGAGCGAGCGCTGTGGTAATGCAGATTGTGGCCCATTTGCAGATGCGAGCGAGCTTCCTCAGTTTGGCTATCGTCTGTTCGCGGCTGATGGTTTCATTCGATATAGATGCGTTTCGGTGGACCATAACCTCTCCAATCGGCGTTTTGGATGATACTTGTATCATATCAAAATTAACGATAAACGATAAATAATTACGTATACTGAGTAAGTAATGATTGAAAACGATTAGCGTGAGCTATTAGCTCATTTTGGATGCCGGAGTTTGGCGTTCGGGGGATGAGGACAAATGCCAAAAACTTCCCGTGATCGCGCAAGCGCTCCATCGCGCTTCCCTAATTCATCTGGGAAAACAACTGCAAACGATTGCAAGTAACCGGTGAACGGTCGAAAACTACCGTTCACCGATAATCTCAAAACTGGTTCTAACTGGTATTAAGTCAAAAAGACCAATTCACATATCTTCACAATGACCTGCAATTTTTCTTCACGCTATTTTTAGCCGCCCTGCGTTGTTTAGACACAGGAAAAGATCCGATCTTTTGCCAAAGCATTTCGAAACGGTTTCAAAACCGCAGGTAGAAGTGTTAACGACCGGTAAACGGTCGATTTATCACCGTGAGCGGTGCAAAAACGTTTTACCGTATGAATCAAGGAAAGCGACCTCTTCTGGGGTGATATAGTGACAACAACACGTCACGTGGTTACTACCAGTTTAGAAACCACTGGTCTTCAAAGAACGCTTTCCAAGAAGCTTTAAGGGCGAGCGCCCGCTGGCTTCCGAAAATCATCGGACTCAGATTGTACACACCTTCGGAAGGGAAATTTGAATGGTTGGCTTTATTCTTACCGGTCATGGACAGTTCGCACCCGGCCTTGCAAGCGCTATCGCGATGGTTGCCGGCGACCAGCCTGCTTTTACCGTCGTTCCTTTTGAGGGCGACCAGGCCGCATCCTACGGTGAGGATCTCCGCGCCGCTATTACCGCCATGCGCGAGGAGTGCGATGGCGTGCTCGTCTTTACCGACCTGCTTGGCGGCACCCCGTTCAACCAGTCGATGATGATTGCCCAGGATGTCGACAACGTCGAGGTTCTGACTGGCACCAACCTTCCCATGGTTATTGAGCTTCTGTTCCTCCGAGGCAATGCCACGCTCGCCGAGCTTGGCGAGCAGGCCGTGACCGTTGGACAGACGGGCGTCACCGCCCAGACGGTCGCATCCGTTGCCGGCTCCGAGGAAGAGGATATCTTCGGCGACGAGGACGGCATCTAATGGCCGATTTCGGAGCCAACGTCCTGAGCTCCTCGGTCGCCCTTTTAGGCCTGCTTGTCATCATGGGCTTGATTTACACCATCTGGTCGCAAATCAACATGAAGAAGAAGCAGAAGTACTTCAAGGAGCTGCACACCGAGCTCAAGCCGGGTCAAGAGGTTCTTTTCGCCGGCGGTATCTACGGAACCGTCAAAGGCATCGAAGGCGAGAAGGTCCAGATCAAAGTCCGATCCGGAGCCGTTGTAGATGTTTCGCGTTACGCGATTCAGGAGATCAAGTAACTGTCGTCAGCAAATAACGAAAGGAAGCTGATCAACATGGCAGAACCCAACATTCTTCTTACCCGCATCGATAACCGACTGGTTCATGGTCAGGTTGCCACCCAGTGGAACTCCACCCTGGGCTCCAACCTCATCCTCGTCGCCAACGACGACGTGGCGTCCAACACCATGCGCCAGAACCTCATGAAGATGGCCGCTCCCGCCGGCGTCGCTACGCGTTTCTTCTCTCTGCAGAAGACCATCGACGTCATTGGCAAGGCGAGCCCGCGCCAGAAGATCTTCATCGTGGCCGAAACACCGGAAGACGTGCTTACGCTCGTCAAGGGCGGTGTGCCTATAAAGAAGGTAAACATCGGCAACATGCACATGTCGGAAGGAAAGCGCCAAGTCGCCACCTCCGTCGCAGTTAACGACGAGGATGTCGCTGCGTTTAAAGAGCTGCAGGAATTGGGGGTGGAGTTGGAGATCAGGCGCGTTCCGAGCACGCCTGTTGAGGACACGAGCAAGCTCTTCTCGTAATCCTCGTGATCCACGTTGTCAGGAGTGAAACCCTGACGTTCTGTACGTGAAATCCAAAGTGCGTACATACATTTTGAAAGGAGGAGCAAGATGGAATACTCGATCATCCAGATCGCTCTGGTCTTCGTCGTCACGTTCATCGCGGCAATCGACCAGTTTGACTTCCTCGAGTCTCTCTATCAGCCCATCGTCACCGGCGCCGTCATCGGTCTTATCCTTGGCGACCTTAACACCGGTCTTCTCGTGGGTGGTACCTATCAGCTCATGACGATCGGCAACATGCCGATCGGAGGCGCTCAGCCGCCTAACGCCGTCATCGGCGGCATCATGGCAGCCATTCTCGCTATCGCCACGGGCCTCGAGCCCAACGCGGCAGTCGGCCTCGCCATTCCGTTCGCTCTGCTTGGCCAGCTTGGCGTTACCCTGGTCTTCACGCTTATGTCCCCGCTTATGTCCACGGCCGATAACATGGCTCACAACGCGGACACCAAGGGCATCGAGCGCCTGAACTACTTCGCCATGGCTCTGCTCGGCCTGATCTTCGCTGTCGTCGTCACCCTGTTCTTCATCGCTGGCGCTACCATCGGTCAGACCATCGCTTCTGCCATCCCGACTTGGCTGCAGACCGGTCTCTCCGCTGCAGGCGGCATGATGCGCTTCGTCGGCTTCGCCGTCCTGCTCAAGGTTATGATGAACCGCGATATGTGGGGCTTCTTCCTCATGGGCTTTGGCCTCGCGCTCATCACCGTTGCCAACGATTCGCTGGCAACCCCTGCTCTGCTCATCCTCGCTCTCATCGGCTTCGGCATCGCTTTCTGGGACTTCCAGCAGCAGACCGAGCTGAAGGGTGCAGCTGTTTCTGACGGAGGTGACTTCGAAGATGGCATCTAATGAGTATGTGATCCCGGAGCACTACGAGGATCTCACTCCTGCTCCGCAGCTCGACCAGAAGACCCTCAACAAGATGGCTTGGCGCTCCTGCTTCCTGCAGGCATCGTTCAACTACGAGCGCATGCAGGCCGCTGGCTGGCTTTACTCCATCATCCCCGGTCTGGAGAAGATCCACACCAACAAGAACGACCTCGCGGCTTCCATGAGCCACAACCTGGAGTTCTTCAACACCCACCCGTTCCTTGTCACCTTTGTTATGGGCATCGTGCTTTCGCTCGAGCAGAACAAGGTTGACATCCCCACGATCCGCGCCGTCCGCGTCGCCGCAATGGGCCCGCTCGGTGGTATCGGTGACGCCCTGTTCTGGCTGACGCTCGTGCCTATCACGGCCGGCATCACCTCCAACATGGCCATCAACGGCAACGCCGCTGCACCGATCATCTTCCTGGTGATCTTCAACGTCGTCCAGTTCGCTCTGCGCTTCTGGCTCATGAACTGGTCCTACAAGCTTGGCACCAGCGCTATTGACGCTCTGACCGCCAACATGCAGGCCTTCACGCGTGCCGCTTCCATCATGGGCGTCTTCGTCGTCGGTTGCCTGGTCGTCACCATGGGTGGCACCCAGATCAACCTCCAGATCCCCAACGGCACCACCCGTGGTCTCTCCGCTACTACCGTGATCGTCTCCGAGAAGGAGGCCGAGAACTTCACCGGTATGGAGGGCATCGATACCGAGACCGCTGAGGCCGGTACCATCGCCATGACCGATAAGGACGGCAACGCCCTTACCGCTTCCGATGCCGACGGCAACGCTGTCGAGTGCGGCGTCACCGATCTGGGTAACGGCATGGAGTCCGTGACCTACGGCACCGTTACCGAGGATCCGGTCAACTTCTCTGTTGCCGACACCCTCAACACCATCGTCCCGAAGCTCGTCCCGCTTATGCTTACGCTGCTGCTTTACTACATGTTCGCTAAGCACAGCTGGACCCCGACCAAGGGCATTCTCCTGCTCTTCGTCCTTGGCATCCTGGGCGCTGGCCCGCTTGGTCTCTGGCCGAGCATCTGGTAAGGCTCTAGCTTGAGGGGTGTGTCCCTACGCGGCTCACACCCCGACCCCTTAAGCCATGTGTATGTTAAAAGCCGCGTGCTCGAAAGAGCGCGCGGCTTTTGTTTTCTTAATGATTCGGGTGTGGCAGACAGATAATGCATAACACCCTAGGTAGTTAGCCGAATTCGAGCAAAAGGGAGGATAGGATGGCGATCGGAGCGCGTAAGCAACCGCTGTACGATCAGCTGGTCGATATTCTGACCGAAAAGATTGACCATGAATATCGCGCCGGTGACATGATTCCTTCCGAGCGCGAACTTTCGGAGCGCTATGGTCTCTCGCGCACTACGGTACGCCTGGCTCTGCAGGAACTGGAGCGTTTAGGACTGGTGGTTCGGCAGCACGGTCGCGGTACCTTTGTGACCGACCGTTCGGCAAAAGCAACCAATCTTATGCAGTCCTACAGCTTTACCGAGCAGATGCGCGCGATGGGTCGAGAACCCGAGACCACGATTCTCGAGTTTTGCGAGATGGAGGCCGATAAGAATCTGGCCGAGCATATGGGATTGCGCATCGGTGATCGCATTTTTAAGCTCAAGCGTCTTCGCTCTGCCGACAACATGCCCATGATGGTCGAACGCAGCTATCTACCGGTTCGTCAATTTCTGTCCCTAAAGCGACCGCTGCTGGAGCGTAAGCCGCTTTACGATGTGATTGAGCAGGACTTTCAGCAAAAGATTCGCGTGGCCGAAGAGGAGTTCTATGCGAGCATAGCCCGTCCCACCGATGCCCACCTTTTGGGAATTGTCGAGGGCTCGCCTGTGCTCGATTTGGTCAGGACTACGTATAACGAGTCAAACGAGGTAGTGGAGTACACACTTTCGGTTGCTCGTGCCGATCAGTTTAAATACAAGGTTTACCACCAGCGCAGTAACTAGTGCTCGCATCGTTTCCATATGGTGATTCTTTGCATTTAACTGGTTACTACCAGATAACCAACCGAAGTGTATAATTGCACGTCAGAGGATTACTTCTAGAGAGAGGTATTAGAAATGTTCGAGAAGAGTGTCGAGGAGCTCACCGAGCTCGGCGCCCAGATCACCACGGCCGAGATTGCTCAGCAGCCCGAGCTTTGGCGTGATACGCTCAACATCTATCGCGAGAACAAGGAGGCCATCGAGGCCTTCCTGGCCGAGGCTCGCGCTATGGGCGAGGGTCGTCTGTCCGTTGTCTTCACCGGTGCCGGTACGTCCGACTACGTTGGCGATACCTGCGCCCCGTACCTGCGTCACGCTGGCAACACTGATCTCTACGACTTTAAGCCCATCGCCACGACCGACATCGTGAGCGCCCCGCGCGACTTCCTGCGCGCCGAGGATCCCACGCTCGTGGTTTCCTTTGCCCGCTCTGGCAACAGCCCCGAGAGCCTTGCCGCCGTTGCCGTTGCCAAGGAGCTCGTCCACAACGTCAAGTTCCTCAACATCACCTGCGCTCCCGAGGGCAAGCTTGCCGTCGAGTCTGCCGATGATCCCAATGCGCTGACGCTGCTCATTCCGCGCGCCAACGACAAGGGCTTCGCCATGACCGGTTCTTATTCCTGCATGACCCTGCTCTCCACCCTTATTTTCGACACTGCCTCTGACGAGCAGAAGGCCGAGTGGGTCGAGACGATTGCCAAGATGGGCGAGGAGGTCATCTCCCGTGAGCCCGAGATCGCCGATTACCTGGCTGGCGATTTCAACCGCGTGACCTACTTGGGTTCTGGCTCCTTCGGTGGCCTTGCTCAGGAGAGCCAGCTCAAGATCCTCGAGCTCGCTCACGGTCTGGTCGCTACTTCCTACGACACCTCCATGGGCTATCGTCACGGACCTAAGTCCTTCGTCGACGATAAGACGCTCGTCTTCGTGTTCGTCAACAACGACGCCTACACCCGTCAGTACGACATCGACATCCTCAACGAGATCGGTGGCGACGAGATCGCTCAGCACACCATCGCCGTTCAGCAGGAAGGTGCCACCGTCTATGAGGGTGAGTCCTTCACCTTTAAGGGCTACGAGGCACTTCCCGAGGGTTACCTTGCTCTGCCGTTCGTGATGTTTGCCCAGGCTATCAGCCTGCTCAACTCCGTCCGCGTGGGCAACACGCCCGATACGCCGAGCCCCACCGGCACGGTCAACCGCGTGGTTAAGGGCGTGACGATTCACCCCTTCACCGCTTAATCGCGTCCCCCTGTAAGGGCGCCCGTCCGCTCATAACGGCGGGCGGGCGCTTTTTGTTTTACGTGAGCTGGGTATAAGCATTACCACAGTCAACTGCTTTAGAAGCGAGGAGTGCATATGAGCACGTACGCAATTAAGGCTGACAAGTTCTTCTTGCCGGCAGGCCCGCAACTGGGCGGCTATCTTATGGTCGAGGATGGCGTTTTTGGCGCCTGGCAGGCCGACGAGCCCTCTTGCGAGATTAAGGACTACACGGGATCGTGGATCGCACCGGGTATGGTCGATACTCACATCCATGGCTTCTACAACCACTCAACTACCGATAACGATCCCGAGGGCATCGATATCAGCTCAACCGAGCTCGCCCGTCGCGGTACCACCAGCTGGCTGCCCACGACGTTCACCGATGGCGTCGAACAGATCAAGGACGCCTGCGCTGCTATCGCCAAGGCGGACGAGGGCCGCGGCCCCGACTTCTGCGGTGCCCGCATTCAGGGCATCTACCTGGAGGGCCCCTTCTTTACCATGAAGCACGTGGGCGCGCAGAACCCCGCTTACCTGATTGACCCCTCCGAGGAGGTTTTCGACCAGTGGCAGGAGGCTGCGGGCGGTCGCATCGTTAAGAGCGCCATGGCCGCCGAGCGCGACGGTGCCGCTGCTTATGCGGCTGCTCTGAACGCCAAGGGCGTGGTGACCAGCATCGGTCACTCCGACGCCACCTACGATGAGTGCATCGCCGCTATCAATGCCGGTGCCAGCTGCTTTACGCATACCTATAACGGCCAGCGCGGTCTGCATCACCGTGAGCCCGGTGTCGTGGGTGCTGCCATGTCCACGCCCGAGACCTACGCCGAGATCATCTGTGACGGCAAGCACGTAAACCCTGCCGCCATCAAGGCACTGCTGCAGGCAAAGGGCTGGCAGCACACGGTGCTCATCACCGACTGCCTGGGCTGCGGCGGCATGCCCGAGGGCAGCTACACCAGTGGTGGCATGGACGTCATCATGAAGGACAACCTGTGCTGGCTCGCCGACGGCAAAAGCATTGCCGGCTCGGTGCTCACGCTTGCCCAGGGCGTCAAGAACATTGTCGATTGGGGCATCGCCAGCGCTGATATCGCCATTCGCATGGCAACCGAGGTGCCGGCTCGCTCTGCGCACATCGAGGATAAGTGCGGCAGCATCATGCCGGGTCGCGACGCCGACTTTGTCGTGTTCGACCATGAGCTCACCCTCGTCGAGACGTATGTTGGCGGCCAGAGCGTCGGCAACGCCTTTACCGATTAACGATAGAAAAAGACGGCGGGCCCGAATCTGCTCGGACCCGCCGTATGGGTTAAACGCTCAAAAGCACCTTAACAGTTACAGCTTGTTAACGATCTTCTTTGCCGTGCGCTTGACGCCGGCCACAAGACCCCCCGCGGGATGCTCCTTTTCGTATGCTAGACGCTTCTCGCGCTTGGCGTACTCTTCGACGATGATGTCGCCATACTCGTCTTCGATCTTGTCGAAGAAGTCGACGGCGCCCTTAATTTCCTCAGCGGTCGGGTGTCCCTTCTGGACGCCGCCGGTGAGTTTGAACGGCCCCCACGTATCAAAGCCGGGACAGCCGTAGACGCCCATAAAGATGGCCTGCCTCATGCGGCAGATGCCATCGATATCCTTGCCGTACCACTTGTTTTTGCCACCGTAGGTCATAAGGCCAAACACCTTGTCCTGCGGCTGCAGCACGTTCGTGAGCACGCGTGCCATGTCCTTGTCGATCTCGGAGTAATAGATGCCCGTGGCGACACCGATCAGATGGTATTCGTGCAGGTCGGGGTACTCGTTTTTACCGAGTGACTTCACGTCGAGGGTATCGATCTCGGGGTGCGCCTCGACGATGGCGTCCACGAGCTTTTTCGTATTGCCGTGGTGGTGTGAGGCATAAAGGATGATGGTTCGCATAAGAAGGCCTTTCAGCTGTAATTGCATCAATGTCTGTATGGTACCCCGTTGCATGGCTGGGAAACCGGACGCATCGATGAACGTGCGGGTTTGTCCTTTGGTCAGGGCCGAGACGGGTTCTTGCGAGCAAAAAGCAGTTGTTCGAAAGGATGGACAATGGAATACGCTCTCTCCAACGATTCGATTTCTATCAAGGTCTCCACGGCCGGTGGTTCGTTTACCTCGATTGAGGCTGGAGGTCGCGAGTACTTGTGGCAGGGCGATCCCGCCGTGTGGTCCGGCCAGGCACCGATTTGCTTCCCGATTTGCGGAGGTTTGCGCGATAACAGCGCCATGACGTTTGCCGGACATCATGTGAAGCTCGCCCGCCATGGGTTTGCGCGCAAACAGGAGTGGAAGCTGCTGAGCCAGAGCGAGAACGAGCTGGCGATGTGCCTGGCTTCGGAGGATAACGCCGCGCTGCTGAGCGATTATCCGTATCCGTTTAAGCTTGTCGCCCGCTATACGCTCGAGGACGCCGCCGTGCGCGTCTCCTATGAGGTTACCAACGAGGGCACCGAGGACATGCCTTTCTTTATCGGTGGACACCCCGGCTTTAGGTGCCCGCTCGATGAGGGCGAGGCCTATACGGACTACGAGTTGCGTTTTGAGAAAGACGAGGCTGCTGAGCTTTGCGCTGCCGTCCCCTCGACTGGCTTGATTGACGTGACCAACCGCTCCAAGAACCCCATGGTGGGAAAGACGCTGCCTCTGTCACATGAGCTCTTCGATTTTGCGGAGACCATCTTTGACGTGCTCGAGAGCCGTCAGGTCACGCTTTCCAAAAAGGGCGAGGACAAGGGTGTTCGCCTGAGCTTTGAGGGCTTCCCGTACCTCATTGTGTGGAGCAAGCCCGAGGGTGATTTTGTGGCAGTTGAGCCCTGGGGCGGTCTTTCGACCTGCTCCGATGAGGACGACGTGCTTGAGCACAAGCGCGGCTGCCTTATCGCCAAGCCCAAAGAAACCATCGTGCGCTCGTTCACAATCGAGATTCTGTAGTCGCATGTAGCCAATTCGTTTTGCAAGGCATAAGGAGCCTGCGAGATAAGGAGCTAGAAATGATCCTCACCGTTACGATGAACCCGTCCGTCGATACGCGCTATCAGCTCGATGAGCTCATTATCGACGACGTCAACCGCGTGACGCCCGAAAAGACCGCCGGCGGTAAGGGCCTCAACGTGGCCCGCGTCCTGGGCCAGCTGGGCGACGATGTCGTGGCAACCGGCTTGCTTGGTGGTCATATGGGCGCCTATATGGCCGAGCTCATGGATGCTAACGGCATTAAGAATGATTTTGTGCCCATCAAGGGCGAGACTCGCATTTGTCTCAACATCCTCCACGCCGGCAACCAGACCGAGCTGCTCGAGAGCGGCCCGACGATTGCCCCCGAGGAGCTCGATGCCTTTACCGCCAAGTTCGCCGAGCTTGCGAGCAAGGCCGATGTCGTTACCATCTCGGGTTCGCTGCCCCGCGGCGTCGAGGCGGACTACTACGCTAAGATCACGGGCATTGCAGAGAACGCCGGCGCCAAGGTGCTGCTCGATACCTCGGGCGCCTCGCTCGAGGCTGCGCTCAAGTCCGAGGTCAAGCCTGAGCTGGTTAAGCCTAACCTGACCGAAATTAACGGCCTTCTGGGCACGAGCTTTACCACCGACGATGTGGACGAGCTCCGTTCCGCGCTCGCCTCTGACGCCCGCTTCTCCGATATCCCCTGGGTCGTCGTATCTATGGGCGCTGCCGGCTCCGTTGGTTTCCATAACGGCCGTGCGTTCCGCGCCAAGACCCCCGATATCCCCGCCGTTAACGCTACGGGCTCTGGCGATTCGACCATTGCCGGCTTCGCACATGCGATTGCTGCCGGAGCCGACGACGAGACGGTGCTGCGTACCGCCAACACCTGCGGCAAACTCAATGCCATGGATCCCATGACTGGCCACTTGGTTATGGATCGTTGGGACGAGGTTTACAACGGCGTTGTCGTGACCGAGCTGTAGGAGCTTGTGCTGCGGCCCCGGCATCGGTTGCCAGCTCATGTCGACGACAAGTGCAGTAGCATTATGCCGGGGCGCGACGCCGACACTGTCGTGTTCAATCCCGACCTTACCCTGGTCGAGACGCATGTGGGTGGCAACAGCGTCGGTAATGCGTTTGCCGAGTAGCCGCCAAAGAAACGATCCGAGAGGGGATTTAGATGATTTACGGTGCATTGGGCGATATCGAGGAGTACCGTGGAATGCTCAAGGGCCTCGACGTGCTGATCGACTGGCTCGAGGAGAACGATCCGGCGAAGCTCGAGGTCGGCAGCCATCCGATTCTGGGCGACAAGGTCTTTGCGAACGTCATGGCTCCCACGACGCGTCCCGAAGCCGAGGCTCACTATGAGACGCATCAGCGCTATCACGACCTGCAGATCGACGTCGAGGGTCGCGAGGCCTTTAAGGTTGCCACGGGCAGCCTGACGCTGGTTCAGGAGTTTGACGAGAAGGACGACTACGATCTGGTCGATTCCGACGCCTCGATCGCCGGCGATCTTGCTGACGACAAGTTTGCGCTGTTTGTTGCCGGCGAGCCTCACATGCCCACGCTCGAGTTCCAGGGCGATGGCGCGCAGCCGGTCAAGAAGATTTGCTTTAAGCTGCTTGCAGATGCTTACTGGGAGGAGTAGCGCACTGCTCGGCTGAGCTGCTCGTCTGATGGCGTGATTCCATTGAGGAGCGCGCTTGAGCCCCGTTAATCGCGGTTCCCTTGGGGATTGCGGTTGGCGGGGCTTTTTTGTTGAGTAGGGGAGTTGCCGGCGGCGTTGTGCTTGGATTGGCGGATGTTCGCCAGAAATCGGCAACAAAAAAGCCGCCCGAAGGCGGCTATCTTGTGCAATGGAGCCAGCGACCGGGCTCGAACCGGTGACCCCCGCTTTACGAGAGCGGTGCTCTACCAACTGAGCTACGCTGGCGGCCATGTGGTGACGCAACTGAGGCGTCAACGGCTGTCTATGATACGGGACATCGCACATCCGCGCAAGTGTTCTGACGGCTTTTCTCACTTTAAATGCACTAATATTGGAGACGCAATGTCTGCGGTACTCATTTGGCGCTTGACCTGCTGTTGAGTTGGTGGCCGACGTCCCGCTCGTATGGGTCTCAAACAGAATGGGGCAGCCATGGCTCAACCCAAGATCCTTCTCACACGTATCGACGACCGTTTCATTTACGGACAAGACGTTGAGCTGTGGAACGAAGCCGTGAGTTCCAACCTTGTCCTAATCGTCAACGATGAGATCGCGGCAGATTCGCGCCAATGGGCACCCATGAGGGTGGCGGCGCCAGAAGGCGTTTGGACGCGGTTTTTCTCGGTACAAAAGGCCATCGACATCATTCATACCGCAACGCCTCGCCAATTGATTCTGATCATGGTGGCCTCACCCTCCGATGCGCTCGCGCTGGTTAAGGGCGGTGTGCCAATAACCAAGATTAGTATCGGCCATATGCGGGCGGGGGAGGGCAAGCGTCCCGCAACGCCCGCAGTCGCCATAGACGATGCGGACGTCGCTGCTCTGAGAGAGCTGCAAAAGCTCGGAATAGAACTAGAAATCCGCTACCTCCCCAACTCCAATCCCGACCCCATCGGCAATCTGTTCAACTGATCCCTTGGGGACGGAGGAAAACGGATCATTTTGCCCTTGCGAGGGACGCGCGCGATGCCGCCTGCCAAAAACTATGTCCATTTACTACGTTTGATTGGCTATCGTCGAGCATATCGAATTTGAGAAAAACAAAATCGCAGGTAGACGGCTCGCGAATTTAACAAAAACCGGCGCATGGTTGAACATTCCGGGCTAAACGTAGTAAATGGGCATAGTTTTGATATGTCACTCATACAGTCACAGCGAAAATGAGCCCAAAAGATGAAAAGCGCCCGCCGGCGGTGGTGCCGGCGGGCGCTGCTGTGCAATATGTCGCGTTGTGGGCTTAGTGCCTCATAAAGTGGTACTCGATCACATTGCTGTAGGGATGACCCGGGCCCACAATGCCCTGCGGGAACAGCGGCTGGTGCGGCGTGTCGGGGTACATCTCTGCCTCGAGGGCAAAGCCGGCGCCCCAGCCATAGTTAGCATCGTCCTTGGCGTGCTCGTCGCCCAGCCAATTACCGGTGTAGAGCTGAACGCCCGGGGCAGTGGTGTAGTAGTCCAGCTCGCGGCCGGTCCACATTTCCTCAACATGCAGGGCGCGCCGCAGGTTACGGCTGTACTGATAGCCATCGATGCACAGGCAGTGATCGTAGCCACGGGCCTGCTTAATCTGCGGATCGTCGGCCTCCATGCCGGGTGCGACAGGACGCAGCTCGCGAAAGTCAAACGGTGTTCCCTCGACCGGAGCAATCTCGCCGGTGGGAATGTTCTGCTCGTTAATGGGCAGGTAGTGGGCAGCGTTAGCAACAAAGAAGTGCTCGCAGTCCATGCCGGCGTTATGGCCGGCAAGGTTAAAGTACGTGTGGTTGGTCATGGACACGTAGGTGGCGCGGTCGCTCTCGCAACCATAATCGATGCGGAAGACGCCGGTGCGTGTAACGGTAAACACGGCCGTAAAGGTTCGGTTGCCGGGCAGGCCCAGCTCGCCATCCTTAAGCGAGGTGGTCATGAGCACGGCATTATGGACCTCGTCGAGCTCAACGTCCCACACGCGTTTATGCAGACCGTGCTCAAGATCGCTGTGCAGGTTGTTGGCGCCCTCGTTGGCGGGCATATGCCAGTCCGTGCCGTTGATGGTGATCGTGGCACCCGCGGTGCGGTTTGCCACGGGACCGATGGTCGCGCCAAAGCAGGCGGGGTTGTCAAAGTAATCCTCGAGCTTATCGAAGCCAAGCACCACATCGCGCACATTGCCGGGAATGTCGGGCACATCGATACCTAGCACGGTGGCGCCAAAGTCCATAATGCGAACGCAGATCTCGGGCCCGTTGAGGGTGTAACGATGAACGGGGGTACCGCACGGCGCGGTGCCGAAAAGCTCGGAAGTGATCATTTGGTTCCTAACATCGAGGTATTTCGGACAAACTGTAGCGCGAACAGGTGAGATTATCACTACACCCCACTAAAGCAGGGGGTATTTTTCTCAAAAAAGTGATGATTGGAGCTGTGCAGGCGTTCATTTTTGACGCGCACGAGTCTGATACAATTTGTTCGTTACTGTTTGAATGATATGCGCGCAAAGAACGGCGAGGATTCATCGTGATTAAGGCAGAGCGACAGGATAAGGTTCGTCAGCTGCTCGAGGAGCAGGGCACGGTCTCGGTCAAGGAGATTTCGGACGCACTGGGCGTTTCGGACATGACGATTCGCCGCGACCTCGAAGAACTTGCGAGCCTGGGCGAGATTGAGCGCGTGCACGGTGGAGCCCGTAGCGCGCAGGGCCGTCCCCACGCTATGTTGCGCCACGAGTATTCGCACAGCGAAAAGCGCACTAAGCATGCCGAGGAAAAGCTGCAGATCGCGCGCCGCGCCGTTGAGCTCATCGAGGAGGGCTCGACCATCTTTTTGGGTACGGGTACCACGGTTGAGCAGATGGCCTCGATGCTGCCGGCGTTTCGCCTGCGCATCGTGACCAATTCGCTTTCGGTGTTTAACCTGCTCGAGGCGCGCGAAGATTGCGACCTGTGCCTCGTGGGCGGTATGTACCGTCGCCGCACCGCCGCTTTTGTGGGACCAACGGCTGAGGATACCCTGCGTGCGCTGGGTATCGACGCTGCGTTTGTCGGCGCCAACGGCATTCTGGATGGCGACGTATCTACGTCCAACATGGACGAGGGGCGTATCCAGCAGCTCGCCTTTAGCAAGGCAGACTCGCGCTATCTGATCGCCGATTCCAGCAAAATTGGTAAGCGCGACTTCTACACCTTCTGCCGCCTGGACAGCTTGGACGCCGTGGTGTGCGAACCGGGTATCGCCGATGCGGATCGCGCCGCCATCGAGGAGCACACGCAGGTCATCTGCTAGCTAGCGCTGCGGGCGATACGTTTGCCCTGCCGTGGCGAGGGATTGGCGTGTCAACGCAACGTGACATGACGCGCAAATGTGCTCGGGCCAATTATTCGGCTTGCGGGCTAGACCAGGCGGGCGTAGTCCTGTGACTGGTGAAAAACGTGGGCGATATAGATCGTTTCGCGCTCAAACTTGTATAGACACACGTAGTTGTTGACGGGAAACGATCGGTAATTACGTGCCGCCAGCTCTTGCATGTGCGAGAGGGGACGTAAAAGTGGCTGCTCGCGAAGCAGGTCAAGCTGGTATTCAAACTCAGCGACAAAATTGCCTGCTGCACGCGGATTCTTGAGGATTTGAGCAAGGTATCCGACAATACTCTCGTACTCATATCGCGCGCTTTTGAGGATTACGACGTTATAGGTCATATTTGTCTCGTATCGAAGCCGCGAAGGATTCGTAGTCGCTGTAGTCGCCTTGCGATATTTCGTCTTCTGCCAACATCATACGAGACAGCAGTTTTGCCTTGGCGATTTCTTCTTGCATGAGGCGATACTGGTCGCTGCTGATGCAGTGCATGGCCTCGTAGCCGTTCTTAGTTACGGTGACGTCGCGCTCAGACTCAACAAGCGTGGTGAATGCAGCAGTGTCCTTCATATCTCGGACGGGCACACAAGCTGACATGGGTACCTCCTTTGCGTTGGGACACAATTGTACCACGGTATATTAAAACGTCGGCGTCGTCGAATTATCTCAATCTATAACAGTTGGGAGTAGAAAACCGGATTAGATGTTACAGATCGAGACAAGCGGCCTGCTCCGGCCCACCAAAAACAAAAAAGCCGCATGCGATCCCGCGGAGGGACTCACATGCGGCCGACAGGGGGGTATGCGGCGGAAACTAGGCCATGAGCAGGCCGGTCTCCGCGACGTTCTTGTACCAGTATGCGCTTGCCTTGGGATAACGTTTCTGGGTCTCAAAGTCGATGTAGAACAGGCCGTAGCGCTTGTTGTAGCCGTTGGTCCAGGAGAACTGATCCTGCAGCGACCACACAAAGTAGCCGTCGACGTTTACGCCGCCGTCAATCGCCTTGAGGATCCATGCGAGATGCTGACGCATATAGTCGATGCGAGGGGCGTCATCGATAAAGCCGTCCTCGAAGTCGTCCTTATAGCCCATGCCGTTCTCGGTGATGTAGATCTTTTTGTAGTTGGGGTAATCGTTCTTAATGCGGAGCAACAGGTCGTACAGGCCCTCGGGATAGATGATCCAGTCCCAATCGGTCGTGGGAACGCCTTCGCGCACGCATGCCTCGCCCACGCCCTTGAGGAACCAGCGCGAGGAGCCCTTGTCGCCGGTGCCATTGTGGTTGATGTCGTTTTCGCCCTCGGCGGCACGCAGAAACTGGCACTTGTAGGTGTTGACGCCCAGGCAATCGTTGTAGGGGAGCGCGGCGGTCAACGCGGCGATGTCCTCGTCGCGAACGTCGAGCTCGCCGCCGGCGATATGGGCCAGCTTGGTCGCAGCCTCCATGGTGTCGGCTGCATAGTGGCCGCGGAAGGTGGCGTCGAGTACCCAGCGGTTGTTGATGACGTCGGCCATGCGGGCGGCCTCGCAGTCGGCAGCGCTGTTGGGGTCGAGAGGATACTTGGGCTCCAGGTTCTGGACAATGCCGATCTCGCCCTCAAAGCCGCCCTCATGGAAGGCGACGACAGCCTTGGCGTGGGCCACCATCATGTTGTGCATGAGCTGGAAGGCCTTGTCCAGGCGGTACTTCTCGCCGTGCGGCCAGTTGCCGACGATAAAGCTGCCCTCGGCGGTTGCGGGAATCTCGTTAAACGTGAACCAGTGCTTGACCTCGGTGAACTCGGCAAAGCAGAACTTGGCGTACTCGACAAAAGCGTCGATCGTCGTGCGCGTCAGGAAGCCCTCGCCGTCGTCCTGGTAGAAGGCCTCGGGCGTATCGAAGTGATCGAGCGTGACATAGGGGATAACGCCGGCATTGTTGCAGGTGGCGAAAAGCTCGTGATAGAAAGCGACACCCTCGGGGTTAATCTCGCCGGTGCCGTTGGGGAAGATACGGCTCCAAGCGATGGAGACGCGAATACCGTTGATGCCGAAGCGCTGGCACAGGTCGATATCGACCGGGTACTTGTTGTAGAAATCGCTTGCGGGGTCGGGGGAGAAGCGACCCTGAGCTGCCAGGAAATCGTCCCAGGGCACTTTGCCCTTGCCGTGCGTACGGGTCTCGCCCTCAACTTGGTAAGCGGCGGTGGCGCCGCCAAACACAAAACCGTCGGGGAACTGTATGGGGTTGGTCATGAGTCATCCTTTCTGTGGGATACGAATAGGGAGAGGTGCCCGAACTGGGGATCCGGGCACCAACAGAGGGAGGAACTAGTCGAGGTTCTCGCGGAGCCACTTGATGGCGCCAGCGGGGTCGCGGGTAAGGTCGATATATTCCTTGCCGCGCGGGGCGAGCAGCTTAATGCCCAGGCGATCGGTGTCGGCCTTCATGTCGTTGTAGTAGCTACGGACCTGCGGGGCAAGCACGATAACGTCGTACTGATCCATGATGGCGGTGTGCTGGCCATAGGCGCCTGCGGAGGAAGCAATGTTCTCGCCGGTCTGTGCGGCGCCTTCTTTGATGGCGTTAGCGAGCATGGCGGAGGTGCCGGCGCCGGCGCACAGGACGAGGACCTTCAGGCCATCGACGTCCTTCTTAGCGGATGCGTCGGCGGCGGGCTCGGGCTGATCGGCGACAGGCTTGCTGTCGGTGGCGGCAACGGTTGTCTCGACGGAAGCGGTGGTCTGTTCGACAGCGGGCACAGAGGCGTTGGCGGCGATGGCAGCGGCACCATCGGACTCGAGACCCAGCTCGGCGGCGCGCTCGGCTTCCTGGTCACAGAGCAGCTTATCGTATGCCTTCAAGAACGGCAGGTAGATGATGGCGTCCAGCAAGATGATGATCGCGACAAATACCAGGGCAATAAGCTGGAAGTTCGTGGTGATGAAGATGCCGATGGGGGCGGGGGTGGCCCAAGGCACCACGAAGGAGAAGCCGTTCATGCCCACGTTATCGATAAAGAACTTGGCAACACTCACGTTGACGCAGCCGGCGGCAACAAAGGGGATGAGCATGTAGGGGTTAAGGATCATCGGCGCGCCAAAGAGCAGCGGCTCGTTGACGGCGAAGGCAACAGGGACAATCGAGGCCTTACCGACGGCTTTGAGCTGCTTGGACTTCATAAAGAGAATCAGCAGAAGCGGCACGATGAACGTGGCGCCGGTGCCGCCGAACTCACCCACGAGCGACATGTTAAAGGTGAGGGAGTGGGCGGGGTGGCCGCCTGCCAACAGAACCTGCAGATTCTCGGCCTGGTTGGCAAGACGGATGGGGTCGATGCCCGGCTGGACGATCGAGGGGCCGTGGACGCCGATGAACCAGAAGAACGCGGTGGCTGCCTGGATAAGGATAAGGCCAGGATAGGTTTCTGCAGCGGTAAAGAGCGGGGAAAGCAGTTTAATAAGCAGCTCGGAGAACGGAACGCCCATGAGGTTGCGCACGACGACATCGATGATGCCGCAGATGATGACGGCGCCGCCAAAGGGGATAATGTCGCGGAAGTTCTGAGCGATGGCGCCCGGGACCTCCTTGGGCAGCTTAATGGTCAGATCGCGCGAGACGCAGAATTTATAGACCCACACGGTAATGAACGCTGCGATATAGGCTGAGAACAGACCGCGCGTGCCCATGCTGGTGCAATCGAAGACCGAAAGATCGGAGCCGTTGAACTTGGTGGTGAACTGCGTAACAGCGAGCAGCAGCATGCTGCACTGGGCGGCCACCGTGGTGGAGCCGTCGTTGAGCACCTTGCCGGCGGGCATGCGACGGTTCATGGAAGCCGTAAAGTTCTTGGCAGTGGTGCCGGCAACCATGATGCCCATGACGCCCATGGTGAAGTTGTACAGCTTGTTGCACCAGTCGATGAGCGGCTGGGGCAGCGTGATGCCAACTACGCCAGGAAGGGTGGCAATTAGCAGGAAGATCGAAGAGGTGAGGACGATGGGCATGCACCCAAGGAATCCGTCCTTAATGGCCTGGAGGTAGATGTTCCTCGAGATCTTCTCAAAGAACGGTTGATGCTTTTCGAGCATCTTTACGATGGCGTCCATAGAGCTCCTTTGCTGCTCGATGCGCAATGCATGTGGATGGAACTGGTCGTCGATGGATGGTTAGGACTGCCCGGAAACCTTCCTGCTTAAGGAAGGCATTGCGAAATGACAACGTTGTCATTTCGTTAATGACAACGTAAGACATTTTTGGAAGAGCAACAAGGATTTACGGGTGAACGGTCGATATTGTTCGATAAACGGCTGATTTGTCAGTCGGGCAGGTAGTGTATGCTAGAACGCAAAAAACAAGCGATGCAAAACCGACTGGAGAAGTAGTGGCAACGATGGACAAGAAAAATGTCTCAATGAACGATGTGGCAGTTGCCGCGGGCGTTTCTCTCAAGACGGTGTCGCGCGTGATCAACGAGCCCGATAGCGTGCGAGAGTCGACACGCGATAAGGTCCATTCGGCAATGGAGGCGCTCGGGTTTCGAACCAACTTCGCCGCGCGTTCGCTCAAGTTGGGCCGTTACGGGTGCATCGGCGTGGTGCTGTTTCACTTGTCGGGCGGTGCCGTGGACATGATTGACGGTATTGCCGATGCCGCCGAAGAGCGAGGCTTTGCGCTCACGATGATCAAAAAGCGGGCGGGGGAGAAGATGACCCTTGCCGAAGCGGCGCGTAGGATGTCGCAACTTCCCGTCGACGGCATGATTTTCAACCTGCGCCAGATGGTCGATGACTTTGATACCTTTGAGGCGCCGAAAGACCTCAAGACGGTGATTATCACACCGATGGAACATCCTACCTGCTCCACCGTTAGTGACGACCAAGAGGGCGGCGCGCGCATGGCGTGCGAGTACTTCTTAAATCGCGGGCACAAGAACGTGTACTTCGTCTCTGGTAAGAAAGAGTCGCTGTCGAGCCAGTGTCGTATGAAAGGTTGGCGTGCGGCACTCGAGGCGCGTGGCATTGAGCCGCCCGAGCCTCTGCAAGGCGATTGGAATGCGGATAGTGGCTATGCCGCGGGCCTTGTGCTTGCCGATAAACCCGATTGCACGGCGGTTCTCGCTGCTAACGACTGTATGGCAAACGGCGTGATGATGGCTCTACGTGACAAAGGGCTCAGCGTGCCCGACGACGTGTCCGTGATCGGCTTCGACGATGAGCTCTACAAGACGATTCCCAACTCGATTCTGACGTCGGTGAAGTTTCGCCATCGCGAGCTGGGCATCCGTGCGCTCAACGAGGTCGTTGCAGGCCTGGAAGCCCCGAGTTCCAGAAGCCGCACGCTCGTCTCGGGCGTGCTGATCGAGCGTTCCAGCGTAAAGGACCTGCGGGCGTAGACGTGCTCGGCTCGTTCATCTTAATCTGTAACAGCTAGGATCCAAAAACTCGGCTAGATGTTACAGATCGAGACAAACGAACACGGTCCAGCCCGCCCAAAAACAAAAACGGCGGATACGACCAAGGATGCTGAAACATCCACCGGGAAGGTCGTATCCGCCACACGGAAAGAGGTGCATGGACGCAGCGCCCATGCGATCGGGAATGGTAAGGTGCACGGCAGCGTGATGGTCACGGCGGCCGATGACGTTAGCTAGTCCAGACGACGGGTCTGCGCCACGTGCTTGTACCAGTAGGCGCTTGCCTTGGGCGTGCGCTTCTGGGTTTCAAAGTCAACGTAGAAGAAGCCGTAACGCTTGTTGTAGCCATTGGTCCAGGAGAACTGATCCTGCAGGCTCCACAGGAAGTAGCCGCCCACGTTGACGCCCACCTCCATGGCCTTGAGCAACCAGCGTAGGTGCTGCTCGATGTAGTCAATGCGCGGCTGGTCGTCCACAAAACCGTCCTTGTAGGGGTCCTTGTAGCCCATGCCGTTTTCGGTGATGAAGATCTGCTTGTAGTTGGGGTAGCGCTGTTTAATGTAGACGAGCAGATCGAACAGACCCTCGGGATAGATGATCCAGTCCCAGTCGGTGGTGGGGATGCCGGGCTTGTTCACGTGCTCGCCAATGCCCTTGACGCGCCAGCGGCCGGTGCCCTTCTCGCCCGTACCGTTGTGGTGCAGGTCGTTCTCGCCATCGTAAGCCTTCAAGAAGCGGCACTGGTAGTTGTTAACGCCCAGGTAGTCGTTGTAGAGGGCGGCCTCGCGCATGATTTCCAGATCCTCGTCTAGGATCTCGATGGTACCGCCCGAGACGGCGGCCAGGCGGTTGGCGCACTCGAGGGTGTCGGGCGCGTAGTCGCCGCGGAAGGTGGCGTCGAGCAAGAACTGGTTTTGCAGCACGTGCTCGTTGTTGGCGGCTTTGATGTCGGCGGGGTCGTTCTCGTTGAGCGGATACTTAAACTCCAGCGACTGAATGACGCCGATCTTGCCCTTAAAACCGCCGTTGTGGAAGGCCAGTACTGCCTTGGCATGGGCGAGCATCATGTTGTGCTCGCACTGGAAAGCCTCGGCCAGATGTGCCTTGACGCCACCGGGGAAGGTGCCCTCGATGTAGGTGTTGGAGGCGTCGGCCCAGATCTCGTTAAAGGTGAACCAGTAGGTCACCTGGTCGGCGTACTCCTTAAAGCAGAAGGTGGCAAAGTCCACAAAGGCGTCGATGGTCTCGCGGTTGAGGAAGTCGCCCTTCTCAAAGAGGGGCAGCGGCGTATCGAAGTGATGCAGCGTGACAAACGGCTCGACGTGGTGCTTGTGGCACTCGGCGAAAAGGTCGTGGTAGAACTGGACGCCCTCGGGGTTGATCTCGCCGGTGCCGTTGGGGAAGATGCGGCTCCAAGCGATGGAGAGGCGGATGCCGTTGATGCCAAACTCCTCGCACAGTTCCAGGTCGACGGGGTACTGGTTGTAGAAGTCCGAAGCGGGATCGGGGGAAAAGCGCCCCTGGGCCTCCAGGAAGTCGTCCCAGGCAACCTTGCCCTTACCGTGAGTGCGGGTCTCGCCCTCTACCTGGTAGGCAGCAGTGGCGCCGCCAAAGACAAAGTCCTCGGGAAACTGCGCAGGCGGGTTAGTGACGCTAGCAGGGTTAACGGACATGATGATCCAATCGTCTAAATTGAAGGGCCAGCCGGTCTTGGATGGTCGGCTGGCCCTGAGCGTTACTTACTTCGAGAGTTGCTCGCTTACGAAGGCGAGAGACTTGTCGCCGTTCTGGGAAAGCTCGATGTACTGCTTGCCACGGCAGGCGACGCACTTGTTGCCCACGCGCTCGCAGTCCTTCTGAAGGTCGGCCAGGTAGCTTGCGGCCTGCGGGGCCAGGACGACCAGGTCAAAGTCGGGGAGCATGTCAACGTGGTTGCCATAGGCCTCGGCAGCGGTCTCGAGGTTAATACCGCGCTCCCTGGCAGCCTTGGCCAGCGCGTTGGCGAGCAGGCCCGAGGTACCGCCGCCCTGGCAGAGTACGAGCACGCGCCTGCCGTTGAGGTCGCTGGCGGTCGCAGCCTCGGTGGCGGGCGCTGCGGAAGCGGCGGGGGCGTCGGCCTTCACGGCCTCGGCAGCAGCGCCGGCGGCAACGCTCTTGGCGTCAGCCTTGCCCTGGAAGGCGTCGTTGAGCTTGGCGGCCTTCTCAGCGTTCTTGGCGGCGAGCTCCTCCTGGGAGATCTCGGCCTCCTCGGTGCACTTCTGGGCGTCATAGGCACGGAAGAACGGGTAGTACAGGGCAAAGTCGACAACCAGGATAAGGGCGAGCATCACAAAGGCGAGCGGCTGGAAGCCCAGGCCCATGATGGTGCCGATGGGGCCGGGGACGGTCCAGGGCAGGGTGTACATAAAGCCGTTCATGCCCAAGAAGTCGATAAAGATCTTGAGGATCCAGATGTTGGCGATCGGGGCAAAGACAAACGGGACAAAGAAGACGGGGTTGAGCACGATGGGCGCGGCGAACAGCAGCGGCTCGTTGACAGCGAAGCAGACGGGAACGATGGCGGCCTTACCGACGGCGCGCATCTCCTGGGACTTGGCCAGGAAGCAGAACATAAAGACCAGGACAAGCGTGGCGCCGGTGCCGCCCATGCAGACGACGAAGTACTGGGCACCCTGGGTCAGGACAGCGGAAGCGTGCTGGCCGGCCTGGAACGCAGCCAGGTTGTCGGTCATGTTGGCAACGAGGGCGGCGGCGATGGCGGGCTCGACGATCGAGGGACCGTGGACGCCGACGAACCAGAACAGGCTCATGGCGCCGTAGATCACAGCGAGACCGATATAGCCGTCGGCAGCGGTGAACAGGGGCTGGAACACCTGGATGACGCCCTGGGCAAAGCAGAAGCCAAAGGCAGCGCGGAAGACGATGTCAAAGACCCAAAAGACGGTGATGCAGACGGAGAAGGGGATGATGTCCTTAAAGGTCTGCGAGATGTTGGGCGGAACCTGCTCGGGCATCTTGACGGTGATGTTGCGCTTAATGAAGAACTTGTAGATGATGCCGGTCACAAACGCAGCGATAAAGGCGGTCAGCAGGCCTTTGGAACCAAGGTAGGTGGTGTTGAAGCCGCTGGCAGCGTCCGTGGCGATCGTGTCGCTCGAAAGGAGCAAGAAGCCGATGATGGCCGCGCACATGCACGAGATGAAGTTGATCTGGTTGTTCTTGGGCAGATCGCGGTTCTGAGCGTCGGCGAAGTGCTTGGCTGTGGTGGCAGCGCAGGCGATGGCCAGGATACCCATGGAGTAGTTGTAGCACTTCCACAGGGCGTTGTTGATGTCATCGGGCCAGTAGAAACCCCAGATGTTGGGGACCGAGGCTACCAGGCAGAAGATGGACGAGAAGATGATGATGGGGATGACGGAGATAAAGCCGTCGCGAATCGCCTTGAGGTACTTGTTGCGGGCGATCGCGTTGAAAAAGGGCTGGCCCTTTTCGATGATGGCGATAAGTTGCTCCATGCAATGCTCCTAAGAGTCGGTGGGTTAACAACGATGGTAGCTTTTGGCGTTCGGTTGCCAAAATGTTGACGTTGCCATTTTGTGACACAAAATAAGACGCGAACCGATGGTCCCTGTGCCTGCGAACCGTCGATTCCTTGCGCGTAAACGTTTGAGCCGCCCGGTGGCTCTGTGTTTGCACAATGGCAACGTTAACATTTGGGCGACAAAAGCCGTTCGGGGAAGCAGAAATGTCGGTGAACGGTAGGTTTTGGGTGGTGAGCGTATTGCAGGGGCGGCGTTGGATATACTTGAAGGCGTTTAATATGACTGCGCAGGATGCCGTCAATGGCATCGTTGACACGGAAAGATCGACCTATGGCCGCTGTTAAAAAATCGGTATCCGTCAAAGACGTGGCGCGCCTCGCGGGCGTCTCGGAGCAGACGGTCTCGCGCACCGTGCACGATTCGCCCAGTGTGCGCCCCGAGACCAAGGAACGCGTGCGTGCCGCCATGCGCGAGCTGGGGTATCGCCCCAATTTCGCCGGTCGATCGCTGCGCCGTGGCAAGTTTAAGACCGTCGGCGTCGCCATGTTCAACATTACCGGTACCGGCAACCTCGACCGTATGGAGGGCTTTGCCGCCGCGGCCGACAAACATGGCTATGCCATCACCCTCACTAAAGTAGATGGACATCCCTATACCCTCGAGAGCGCATCGTCGCGCATGAGCGCGCTGCCGGTGGATGGCATGGTCGTGATCATGAATCGCATGCCGGCGGACTTTGGCACCTTCGAGCCGCTGCCCGGCATGCAGACGGTGCTCGTTACGATGCTGGAGCACCCGCTCTGTTCAACGGTCGATAACGACCAGTTCGATTGCTCGCGCCAGGTGGTCGAGTACTTGCTGGGGCGGGGGCACAAAACCGTGCACTTTATCTCGTGTCCCGAGCGCTCACTTTCGGGCATGCGGCGCGAGGAAGGCTGGCGCGAGACATTGCGTGCGCATGGCATTGAGCCCCCGCAGCTCGTGCGCGGCGATTGGACGGCACAGAGCGGGTATGCTGCCGGTCAGGCTCTGGCGGACGATCCGACCTGTACGGCCATTTATGCCTCCAACGATGCCATGGCATATGGCTGCATCCGTGGGCTCGAGTCGCGCGGGAAGCGCGTGCCCCAGGACGTGAGCGTGGTGGGTGTTGATGACAGTCTGGGCGACATCGTGCCCGATTGTCGCCTGACTACGGTGCGCTTTGACAACAAGCGCGTCGGCATGTGGGCGGTCGATAAGATCGCCGGTGCCGAGGGCGTTGAACCCGGTGTGGAGCACATGCTGTTTCCGGGCGTACTCGTCGAGGGCGATACGGTGCGCGATTGGCGCTAGGGCACGGGCCTGTTTGGGTTTCCGCTAATTGTGTTCGATATTGTTCAGATTGGTTTAAAAACCGTTCGCGGGCGAAAAGTGACCGTTCATAGCTTGAAATTACGTTTTGCGCTGTTCTTTTTTGTTTGAATGTTAATGTTTCTGCCATACAGAACGCAGCGCGTATGCCCGGACGCGATGCTCTCCATTGGTTCATATGTGAAAGGAACGCAATATGGCAACCAAAGAAGAAATCTCGATGGTTGGATTCGAGATTGTCGCATACGCAGGTGACGCCCAGACCGATCTGCTTGCAGCGCTCGATGCTGCTCGCGAGGGTGACTTTGAGAAGGCCGAGCAGCTGCACAAGGATGCCAGCGATGCGCTCATCGGTGCCCACGACACGCAGACCAAGCTGCTTTCGCAGGAGGCCGGCGGTGGCGAGATGGAGATGACCTTCATCATGGCTCACGCTCAGGACACCCTCATGACCACTATGATCCTGGAGAAGCAGGCCCGCTTTACCATCGATGCCTACAAGCGCATCGCCGAGCTCGAGGCCAAGCTCGCCTAACGAGCCCTCACAACCAAGTCCCCTTCCAAAAGCTCTGCAGCTACCCGCGGCAGGGCTTTTTCTGTTTACCCGGCACTTGGGGACGTTCCTTATCTGCCGGCAGTTTGGGACACTCCTGCCATGCATTCGATCCTTTGAGGATGGAAGAAACCGGGTCATTAGGTTTGCTGCGGTGCCGACTCGGTCTGTCGGTTACAAAACTATGCCGGTTTACTACGATGAATCGCATTCTTTCAACTATGGAAAGAACAGCGTTATCAAAGCCGCAGGTAGAAAGCTTGTCATTTTCTGCTAATAGCAAATGTGGTCGGTCCTATCGGTTTTATCGTAGTAAACCGGCATAGTTTTGAAATGGCACTATTCGACTAGCAGCGTTATGGAGCTTCTGCACGCCCTCCCGTTCGGTTTTTTGCTGGGTGGGTATACTTCCATCCGCAATACAGACCGGACTGAGGAGGTATCCAAATGCCGGATAACGGGTCAATACAAAAAAGAGATGCGCGCGAGATGGCTCATGGGCGTCCTGTCCAGATAACCGAGCACACGACGGTAACCGAGCTGCAGCCCAGCCTGTCCGATGTCGTGTGCGCAAACAAAAAGCTGCAGATTGGCTTTATCGTTGCACTCGTGGTACTGGCGCTGCTGTCGGGCTTTGTGGCTCGTCCGCATTTTGCCGATACCAAAACATGGGACTCCACCATCGAGGTCATCGATCAAAAGAAAGGCAACGTACTGGCGCTCACGACCTCGTGCGTGGCGCTGTCTGCGGGCATTACCGCGCTGCCGGGTGATACGGGAACGCCGGTTGCCGAGCAGCTCGCGCAGCTTTCGGGTAACTTGGGCATCGTGCTTGCCGTGCTCTACCTCGAGAAATACCTGCTGACCATTTTGTGGTCGGTTGGCCTGGGCATCCTGATCCCGTTTGCGCTGGTACTCTTTGCGGTGTCGCTCGGCATTCACGGGCGCTGGAGCACGAGCGCCGTCCTGCGCCGCGTGGCGACTCGCGTGCTGGTGGTTGCCGTGATCGGCATGGCGCTTGTGCCCGCGAGCGTATGGGTGTCGCAAAAGGTCGATGAGACGTATCAGGTGAGTATCGAGCAGACAGAGCAAAAGGCGACTGAAGCGAGCAAGGCGAGCTCCACAAAGAGCGAGAAGAAATCCGAGACCACGGAAAACAAGAATGTGCTTGAGCAGCTGACCGATGGGGCATCGAGTTTACTCACATCGGTGACCGACAGTGCCAAGTCGATGACCGATAAGGTGGTGCAACAGGTGACCGATCTGATCGAAGGCGTCATCGTGATGATCGTGACCTCGTGCGTTATCCCGTTGCTGGTGCTCGCGGCGTTTCTGTGGCTGGGGCACACGCTGCTGGGGATCGATATTTCTGGCCCGGCGAACTATTTGACGGGCCGTTTTCTGAGGGCTCCGTCCAAACATGCCAAGAAGAGCGGACAGTCTGAGTAGGCGGCAAAGCGATCCTTGGAAGACCAACCGTAAGAAGGGCGGCCGAGACACGTTCTCGGCCGCCCTTTTGTTTGCTGAACACATGGTCGCTACGTCTGCGCCGGGCTCAAACGGTCGCCAATCATCCGTGAACGGTATTTGTTCAAAAAAGAACAAAGATAAACAAATAATGGTTGCAGTCGCTGTTCGAATGTGTTCAAATAAACATGAACAGTGAAGAACCGCACATTCAGATGCCCGGACCTGAACGCGATTCAACACTTCCAAACAGAAACTACGCACCTGCGTATCTCTCAAGGAGGATGTCATGAGGGTTGTAATCGCTTCCGATGCCGACGGTATGTCGATGAAGGAGTCCATCAAGGAGATGCTCATCGCCGACGGTCACGAGGTCGTCGACTATTCCGAGACCCCTGCCGCGGACTTTGTCGATTCCGCGACCGCCGTTGCCAAGGACCTGCTGGAGCACAAGGATTCCCAGGGCTTCGCATTCGATAAGTACGGCGTCGGCTCCTATATGGCCGCCGTCAAGATCAAGGGCATGGTCGTCGCCAACATTTCCGACGAGCGTTCCGCTTACATGACCCGCGAGCACAACGGTTCGCGCATGGTCACCATGGGCCCGGGCGTTGTGGGCACCGAGGTCGCCAAGAAGATCGCCCGCGAGTTCCTGCGCGCCCAGTACGCCGGCGGCCGTCACCAGATCCGTGTCGACATGCTCAACAAGATGGCCTAACGAGAGCCACCGAGAACTCGAACTTCTACCTCAACTTGTGAATTCAGACGAAAGGACGTTCTGATGAAGAAGACCATCGCAATCGGTTGCGACCATATCGTTACGGACGAGAAGATCTATCTGGCCGACCGCCTGGAGCAGGCTGGCTACAAGGTGCTCGACTGTGGCACCTACAGCCACACCCGTACGCACTATCCCATCTACGGTAAGGCCGTGGGCGAGGCTGTTGCCAGCGGTAAGGCCGACTTTGGCGTGGCCCTGTGCGGCACCGGCATCGGCATCACCAACGCCGTCAACAAGGTTCCCGGCGCCCGCTGCGCCCTGGTCCGCGACATGACCTCTGCCCTGTATGCCCGTCGCGAGCTCAACGCCAACATCGTGGGCTTTGGCGGCAAGATTACCGGCGAGTTCCTGATGGCCGACATTATGCTTGCCTTCCTGGAGGAGCCCTACGAGAAGACCCCCGAGCACGATGCCCTGATCGCCAAGATCGATGCCTGCAATAAGGCCGACGCCGAGGCTCAGGCTGACCCGCACTTCTTTGACGAGTTCCTCGAGAAGTGGGACCGTGGCGAGTATCACGACTAGTGGGGTTCCGGCGTTCTACCGAACGCCGGACCGGCCGACGCTGCGCGGCGTTCAGGCATCCCATCTCGCCGCTCAAACCGTCGCTTGCGTACATGAAGTACGCGTCGCTCCTCTTTCGCGGCGACCTGGGGCACCTGAGCGCCGCTCGCTGACGTAGGGGGTACCAGCAGGGTTGCCGCTGTTGTTGGGAAGCGTTCTGGTTCGGCTAGCTGCTCCGATAACACGTTTGCTTGCTTGGCTTGAGTGCCTCGCTCTTGGCGGTCCCCGGCATTCTGCAGCTTTTCAATTGACGGCTCGCGTTTCTGTGAGGGGGCGCGGGCCGGTTTTCTATCAGCCCTATTGACTTGGCGGGCTGGCGTACGAAAGGGAAGGCTCCTATGGAGTTTGTTCTTGATAACGGTTCTATTCGTGTGGCACTGAGCACGGCTGGCGGATCGTTCACTTCGATTAAAGCCAACGGTCGTGAGTATCTGTGGCAGGGCGATCCGGCGGTGTGGTCGGGCCAGGCACCCATTTGCTTTCCGATTTGCGGCGGCCTTCGTGATGGCCGCGCGATGACCATGGGCGGCCGCGAGGTAAAGCTCGCCCGCCACGGCTTTGCTCGCAAGCAGGAGTGGAAGCTCGAGGAGCAGAGCGACAACATGGTTGCGCTGAGCCTAAGCTCTGCCGACCATGCCGAGTTGCTTGAGCAGTACCCGTATCCGTTTAAGATCGTTGCTCGCTACACGATCGATTCGGAAAAGGTGGCCGTGTCGTACGAGGTGACCAATGAGGGCACCGAGGATATGCCATTCTTTGTGGGTGGTCACCCCGGCTTTAAGTGCCCGCTCGACGAGGGCGAGTCCTATGACGATTACGAGCTCCGTTTTGAGCAGCGTGAGGCCGCCGAGCTCTGTACTGCCGTTCCCTCGACGGGCTTGATTGATGTTGAGGATCGCAGCAAGAACCCTATGATCGACCAGAACCTGCCGCTGACCCACGAACTCTTCGACTTCGCGGAGACCATCTTTGACGTGCTCGAGAGCCGCGTGGTTACGCTGACCAAGAAAACCGAGGACAAGGGCGTGCGCCTGACGTTCCCCGATATGCCATACCTGATTGTGTGGAGCAAGCCCGAGGGCGACTTTGTGGCCGTGGAACCGTGGGGTGGCCTGTCTACCTGCTCCGACGAGGACGATATTCTGGAGCACAAGCGTGGCTGCCTGGTTGCCAAGCCGGGGGAGACCGTCACCCGCGGCTTTGAGATCGAGATCCTTTAACGAGCTATCGTATGTTTGGGGTGGGTCATGCCGCCCCGGAAACAGGAGTTCAACATGATTCTGACCGTTACCATGAACCCGTCGATCGATACGCGCTATCAACTCGACAAGCTGATCATCGACGACGTGAACCGCGTGACGCCCGAAAAGACCGCTGGCGGTAAGGGTCTCAACGTGAGCCGCGTGCTGCTGCAGTTGGGCGACGATGTGCTCGCGACCGGCCTGCTCGGCGGCCACATGGGTGCCTATATGGCCGAGCTTATGGATGCCGACGGCGTCAAGAACGACTTTGTGCCCATCGCCGGTGAGACGCGCATTTGCCTGAATATTCTGCACGAGGGTAATCAGACCGAGCTGTTGGAGAGCGGTCCGCAGATTGCGCCTGCCGAGCTCGAGGCCTTTACGGCAAAGTTCGCCGAGCTTGCAGCGAAGGCGGACGTCGTGACGCTTTCGGGTTCGCTGCCGCGTGGCGTCGATGCTGGCTACTATGCCGAGCTCGTCAAGATTGCCGAGGAGGCGGGCGCCAAGGTGCTGCTCGACACTTCGGGTGCATCGCTGGAGGCCGCGCTGGAGTCCGACGCTAAGCCTGAGCTCGTAAAGCCCAACCTGACCGAGATTAACGGCCTACTGGGTACGTCCTTTACGACCGATGATGTCGATGCCCTGCGCGAGGCGCTTGCCGCCGATGGCCGCTTTGCCGGTATCCCCTGGGTTGTCGTATCGATGGGCGCTGCCGGGTCGGTGGGCTTCCATGAGGGTCGCGCGTTCCGCGCCAAGACACCCGCGATTGCAGCTGTGAACGCGACGGGCTCCGGTGACTCGACCATTGCCGGCTTTGCGCATGCCATTGCTGCTGGTGCCGACGATGTCACGGTGCTCAAGACCGCCAATACCTGCGGCAAGCTCAACGCCATGGATCCCAAGACCGGCCACCTGGTCATGGACCGCTGGGACGAGATCTACAACAACGTTGAGGTCGTAGAGTTGTAGCGGTTGCGACTTCTAATAGAATGAGCGTGGATAATCTCCCGCTTTTGGTGCCCATACGAGCTCAAAGTGGGAGATTTTCCACGCTCGAGTCATTAGTCGTTGGGGACGTTCTTGTTTGACTAGTCGTTTAAGAGCGTCCCCAATGACTACACGCAAAAACGGCGCCCGCTGGCGATGTTGCCGGCGGGCGCCGTTGTCTTGAAGACGAAATGATCCGTTTTCCTTTGTCCCCAGGGGATCATTACAGTGAGTCGATAAAGCGCTGTTGGGCGGCGCGGCCGGCTTCGTCCCACTTAAAGACGCCGGCGTTGTCGAGCACGTGGCCAAACACCACGCCGACCTCCTCGTGCAGGATATCGATGGCGTTGTCCGCCGTAAGCTCGTCGGCACGGCGGGCGTAGACGTCCTCAGCCCATGCGGCGTGGCTGCGGCAAAGGTCGTCGCTCTCGAGAGCGCCGGCAAGATCGTAGCTGGCATCGGCTTTGGCCGCCAGCAGGTGCTCGCGAACAGCGCCGAGCTCGGGAACCAGGCGCGGCGGCAGAATGGCCAGGCCCATGACCTCGATCAGGCCTATGTTCTCCTTCTTAATGTGGTGATACTCGGCATGCGGGTGGAACACGCCCAGCGGATGCTCGTCGGTCGTGATGTTGCAGCGAAGCGCCAGGTAGGCCTCGTAAATCTCGCCGCCGGCGTTGCCGCGGGAGTCCACGCGGCGGATGACGGGCGTCACGGTGTTGTGCGCCATGCCATCGGCTGTGTGCGCGATGACGCCCACCGACTCGTCGGTCCACTCGCGCCAGGCGAGGATAATCTTCTCGGCAGCGTCGAGCAGCTGAGCGCGGTCATGCGTGCGCAGGCGCAGCACCGAGAGCGGCCACTGCAGCACGGTGCCGCTGACCTGGTCAAAACCGGGCACGCTAAACTGCGAGACCTCGGCGGCGTGCATCATGGGGAACTCGTGCGCGCCACCCTGGAAGTGGTCGTGCGACAAGATTGAGCCGCCTACGATGGGCAGGTCGGCGTTGGAGCCGATAAAGTAGTGTGGGAACAGGTCCACAAAGTCGAGCAGGCATGTCAGGCCCTTGCGGTCAACGTGCATCGGGCGATGCTCGGAGCTCATGGCAATGCAGTGCTCGTTAAAGTATGCGTACGGGCTGTACTGGAAGCCCCAGCGCTCGCCATTAAGCTGAATGGGAATAACGCGTAGGTTCTGACGGGCGGGGTGAGCGCCACCGTCGGCTGCGGCGGAGCGTCCGGGATAGCCCTCGTTTTCGATGCAGAGCTGGCAGGCGGGATACTTCTCGCCCGTGTTCTTTGCGGCGCCGGCCGCGGCAATGTCGCGCGGGTCCTTCTCAGGCTTTGACAGGTTGATGGTGATCTCAAGATCGCCCCAGTTGGTGGGGGTGCTCCATTTGATGTTGCGTGCGATGGCGGCGCGGCGCACATAGCCGGCATCGCAGCACAGGCCGTAGAACCAGTCGGTCGCGGCGCGGGGCTCGTTGACGCCCATACGCCCATTGAACTCTTCGTTTACAACCGAAGGCCTCGGCATGAGCGCGCCCATGATGCGCATGGCGATGCGGTCGCGCCCCGATGCCGTGTCCTCGGCAGCACCGTTGGCAACGGCGGCCTCGGCAAGCGCGGCAAGCGTGCCCTCCAGGTCAAAGTTGGGGAGTGTATCGGGGTGCAAGAGCGAAATCTTCTCGGTCTTGAGTGCCCAAGCCATGTCGAGTGCGGGGCCCGTGGCGCCGATGCACTCCAAAATGGTGTTGTATGCCCAGATGCGATCGTCCTGGCCGATCATCGATCGGTGGATAGCGTACTCGATCAGGCTCTGCGCGGCCTCGCGCACGTCAGTCATTACAGCCATGCCGCGTAAGCCCCCTTGTCAGAGATAGCGTAGTGGCGGGCAGAGCCCTCGCCCAGCCAGCCGTTCATCTTGGCAATGAAGTTGTCGACCAGGTCGAGCGGCACGAAGGCCTGGATGGTGCCGCCAAAGCCGCCACCGTGAATGCGAACGGCGCCACGACCGTCGAGCACATGCTCGGCCAGCGCTAGGGCATACATGGAAGGCTGCTCAGATCCCAGCTTGGCAACAACATTCTGCAGGTACATGGCGGAGCTGGCGCCGGACTCGCGCGTCAGGACCAGGAACTGGTCGATGTCGCCGGCGTTGAGCGCTGCCCAGCGCTTGTCGACCAGGCCGTTCTCGTACCAGTAGTGAACGGCGCGCAGGCAGGCGCGGTCGCCCAGCTTGGCGCGCAGCTCGGGGAGCTTGGCGTCAAAATCCGCCACGTTTACCTCGCACAGGCGTGCCTTGCCAAACTCGGCAGCGACGTCTTGCATTTCGCGCGGAACGGCGGCGTAGTCATCGGTGGCTGCCACGTGGTCGGCGCCGACCTTAACGAGCACGAGCGCATAGCCGTGATCCTCAAAGTTGAGCTCGAGCTTCTGGGTCTTAGGCTGAGCCTGATCCTCAAAGTCCATGTAGGCGAGGCCGCCCAGGCACACAGCGGCCTGATCCATCAGACCGCAGGGCTTGCCGTAGTAGTTGTTCTCGGTGCGCTGGCTCATCTGAGCGAGCGTGACGGGTTCAATGGCGGGCGCGCCCCAGAGCGTCTCCATGGCACGGCCGTATGCGGCCTCGACGGCGGCAGAGCTGGAAAGGCCGCCGCCCGAAGGGACGGAGCAGGTAAAGGCAAAGTCGAAGCCGTGGGGCTCAACGCCAAGGGCTGCAATCTCGTGCGCCATGCCGCGCACGAGGCTCGCGGACGTGCCCTTCTCGGACTCTTGAACGTCTAGCGTGTCGAGCGCGATCTCAAACGTGGGATAGCCCTCGTCGGCGACGCGGACCTTGTTGGAGTCGGTTGCCACGGCGATGCCGTCGACGGCGACATCGAGCGAGCCGGCGATAACGTGGCCACCCTCGTGGTCGGTGTGGTTGCCGCTGATCTCGGAACGGCCGGGCGCGTGCACGTAGAGCACCTGGCGGTCGCCGATGGGGCCAAACTCCTCCTCGAACAGCTTGGTGAGCGTGGCGAATGTCTTTTCGTCGGGGGTGGTCATGGGAGTCCTTTCCTTGGCGCGCACGGGTGGGTTTTGCGTCGTTATGAGTACGTTAACAACTTGAAGCGGCATGAACCAAGTGTTCACAATACCGCACGTTACGGGCTATGTTAACGTACTCATAACACATCGCTTGTCACTTTTTGAGAATCTGGTAATCGGTAGAAATTCAGCCGTGAACGGTACTGCCGTATGGACTTATAAAGCAGAAGAGATGCAGATAGAAAAAGTAGAGTACGTTAACATGCGTCCGACGATAGCGGGCCTCGGCGCGGGATGTATTTCTGCCCGGGCCGGCATTCACGCTATTCAGATCTCGCAAGGGTGAAGGTGATCCTGTGGCAAGGCGCCCGTCCAACGATACCAGTTCGCGTCCGGTCTCCATGGCCGACGTCGCCCGCGCTGCCGGCGTTTCGCAGCAGACGGTTTCGCGCGTCGCCAACGGCTTGCCTAACGTTAACGAGCAGACGCGCCAGCGCGTACAGGCCGCTATGCAAAAGCTCGGCTTTCGTCCGAGTTATGCCGGTCGCTCGCTGCGCGACGGCCGTTATCATTCGGTCGGCCTGTGCGTCAACGATGTCACCAAGTTCGGCAACCTCTCAATGATCGACGGCATCGCCAGCGCTGCTCGCGAGCATAATTGCGCCATCACGCTGGTCGAGATGTCCAAGACCGAGGAGTTTTCGCTTGCCGAGGCCACGCGTCGTATGGCCGCATTGCCGGTGGACGGCATCATTATCGGCATGAGCCGTATGGCGCCCGATTTTGAGACGTTTGATCCACTGCCGGGCATTGGCACGGTCATCGTTACCATGTACGCGCACCCGCGGGTGACCACGGTAGACTCCGATCATTACGGCTGCTCGCTCTTGCTTATGAATCACCTGTTTGAGCTGGGGCATGAGCAAATTCGCTATATTGGCGGCCCGTCGTTCTCGGTCGACGAGCAATTTCGTCGAGCCGGTTGGCAGGATGCGCTCGAGCGTAGGCACATTAAGCCGCAGACGCCGCTCGAGGGCGACTGGTCTGCCAACAGCGGTTACGAGGCCGGCAGATATCTGGCCGAGCACGACCGCACCATGACGGCGATTTACGCGGCAAACGACCAGATGGCAAACGGCGCAATTGCAGCGCTGCGCGATAGTGGCTTGCGCGTGCCCGAGGACGTGAGCGTGGTGGGCGTCGATGATTCGCTCGATGATTTTGTGGCACATAACGAGCTCACGACTGTCCGATTCGATTTGCATCAGCGTGGACGCGAGGTATTCGAGCATGCGGTTCCCAAGGCGGGGGCGTCGGACAGGCCCGTCGCCATTCGCATTCCCGGTCAGCTCATCGTTCGGCATACCACGGCAGCTCCGCGCGCATAGTTTTCGCAGGTCAACGGCTTGGCGTTGCGCTTCAATAACAATCGGTAAGGATGCTGGCAGATAGCCGTGGCTATAAAGGTGAGTGCTATGATAGACGGGTTCATTTGTCTATCTAGGAGGCTTTGCCTGATGGAGATCACCAAGGATATCCGCTACATTGGCGTTGACGATCACGACATTGACCTGTTCGAGGGCCAGTACGATGTGTCCGAGAACGGTATGGCATACAACAGCTACGTTATCTTGGGCGAGAAGATCGCTGTCGCCGATTCGGTCGATGGCGGTTTTGTCGACGAGTGGCTCGGCAACCTCGAGGCCGTGCTCGACGGTCGCACGCCCGACTACCTGGTCATCCATCACATGGAGCCCGATCACTCCGCCGGCATCGCCGCCTTTATGGAGCGCTATCCCCAGGCGCAGATTGTGGCAAGCATGGGCGCCTTCCGCATGATGGTCAACTACTTTGGCACGGACTACCCCGAGCGCAAGATGGTTGTCAAAGAGGGCGACGTGCTCGACCTGGGCGGCCACAGCCTGACCTTCGTTGGCGCCCCCAACGTTCACTGGCCCGAGGTGCTGTTCTCCTACGAGGCCACCGACAAGGTGCTCTTTAGTGCCGACGGCTTTGGCAAGTTTGGCGCCAACGACATCGAGGATCCGGAAGGGTGGGCCTGCGAGGCGCGCCGTTACTACTTTGGCATCGTGGGCAAGTTCGGCAAGTTTGTACAGGCCGTGCTCAAGAAGGCCGCCGATTTGGACATCCAGGTCATCTGCCCGCTCCATGGTCCCGTTCTTACCGAGAACCTGGGCTATTACCTCGACACCTACAACACCTGGTCGAGCTATCAGCCCGAGGACGAGGGCATCACGATTGCCTACGCGAGCGTCTACGGCCACCTGAAGGCCGCCGTCGAGGAGCTCGCCGCAGCGCTCGAGGCTCGCGGCCAGAAGGTCTCCGTTTTTGACTTGGCTCGCGACGACATGGCCGAGGCCGTTGAGGACGCGTTCCGCTACGACCGCCTGGTGCTCGCCTCCATCACCTATCAGGGCGAGATCTTCCCGTTCATGAGCACCTTCATCCACACGCTCGCCGAGCATGCCTATCAGAACCGTACCGTGGCGCTTGTCGAGGCCGGTTCCTGGGCGCCTGCAGCTGCCAAGGTTATGACCAAGGAGCTCGAGGGTATGAAGGACATCACCCTGGCGCAGAACAAGGTGACCGTCCTGGGTTCGCTCAACGACGCCTCGCGCGCTCAGATCGAGGCCCTCGCCGACGAGCTTTCCAAGTAGCGACACGTTCACTTTTAACGCTCAAACCACCACAAAGGGGACAGGCACCTTTGTGGTGGTTTTCTTTTAGCTGGTGGCGATGATGAGGGCTGGACGTGCGTTGTCGACGATCTCGGCGATTGAGGTGGCGACGGCGTGATCGGGGTCACGGTCCATCACGATGGCGTTGACGTCGGTCAGCTCGGCAAAGCGGTACATGCCACGTCCGTTGACCTTACTGGCGTCCATGAGGGCGACACTTTGACGAGCAGCACCGACCATAGCCGCTTTGGTCTCGGCCATCTGGGGAAAGTCGGTGGTAAAGCCGCAGCCGGGAACGAAAGCGCCAGGGCACATGACGGCAAGATCGGCGTGGACCATTTGGAGCGCCTGCATGGTAAGTGGGCCGTACAGATAGCGATGGCCTTTGCGCAGTGCCCCGCCCAGCATGACGACATCGACTGAGGGCATGCTCTCGTCGATGTAATCGGCAATGGTAATGTCGGCCGTGATGACGGTGATGCCATCGCGCTGGTCGAGGAGCCGAACGAACTCGAGTGCCGTGGTGCCGGAGTCGACAAGCACCGTGTCGCCGTCGTTAACAAGCCTGATAGCGCTTTGGGCAATGGCTTGCTTGGCGGCAACGTTGACGTTGATGCGGCGATCCTGCGTGGAGACGGTTAGGCGTTTGTGGAGCGACACGGCGCCGCCGTGCGTGCGGCGCAACTTGCCGGACTCGGCTAGCGCGTCCAGGTCGGCGCGGGCGGTGACGGAGGATACGCCAAAGGTCTGGGCGATTTCTGCCACCTGCACCGAGGCGTTATGTTCAAGCATCTCCATGATGGCGGCGCGTCGCTCATCGGCGAAAGCTCGGGTTGTTGCGTGGGCCATAGCTGCTCCATCCTCAGCCTAAATTTGCAGGAATTGTGTTGAGTCTATTTTCGTTCATTTTCTTTTTGAGCAAGTAAACGCCTTTCGATTACTTATCTTTTCTATAAAAGAAAGATGATTCGCTTGAAAACGGTAATGTCGGATAGGGGAATTTAGCCTGAATCCCTTCCGTTTGCTTTTCAAAAACGAGCGTTTTGGCCTGCATGCCGGCGATATCTCGTACATGCGACAGATGCGATTTTCATACAATGGGGCCAGCAAAACGCAAGGTAAAACGCCTTGTGAACAACTACGCCCGATGTCCAGATGCGGGCGAGGGAGAGGAGCAAACGCTCATGGCACTTGTTACCACCGAAAAGATGCTCAAGGACGCTCAGGCCGGTCACTACGCCGTTGGCGCGTTCAACGTCGAGAACCTCGAGTTTGTTATGGCTGTTCTGGCTGCCGCCGAGGAGACCAAGTCCCCCGTCATCATGCAGACCACCCCGGGCACCATCAAGACCGCTGGCCTGGATTACTTCTATGGCATGGTCAAGGCTGCTGCCGAGCGCGCTTCTGTGCCCGTCGCTCTGCACCTCGACCACGGCGATGGTTATGACCGCTGCATGCAGGCTTTCCGCACTGGCTATACCTCCGTTATGATCGACGGTTCGCACGAGTCCTTCGAGGACAACATCGCTCTGACCAAGTCCGTCGCCGATGCTGGCCGCGCCATGGGCGTGCCCGTCGAGGCCGAGCTCGGTAAGGTTGGCGGCAAGGAGGACGACGGTCCCGCGGTTGAGGGCGAGAGCCCCTACACCGATCCTGCCGAGGCCAAGGAGTTCGTTGAGCGTACCGGCTGCACCTCCCTCGCAATTGGCGTTGGCACCAGCCACGGTGTGTACACGAGCGATCCGCACATCGAGCAGTCCGTGGTCAAGGCCATCCGCGACGCCGTCGACGTGCCGCTGGTTCTGCACGGCACCTCCGGTGTGCCCGATGAGCAGGTTGCCGAGGCTGTGAAGAACGGCATCTGCAAGGTTAACTACGCTACCGAGCTGCGTCAGGCCTACACCAAGGGTTTCATGGCCTACATGGCCGAGAACCCCGCCTGCTTCGATCCCAAGAAGCCGGCCAAGGAGGGTATGCGCGAGATCACCGAGCTGGTTAAGATCCGCATGACCAACCTCAACTCTGTGGGCAAAGCAGAGTAACAACAAGGGTACTCTGATCCCACCGGACGGTTTGGGCGGGTCCCGTACTTAGTTTCCAAAACGTCCTCGCGCATGAAGGCCCCCGTTGTCTCGCTTCTTCGAAGCGTTGACAACGGGGGCCTTCGCGCTGCGGAATGATTTTGGAAACTAAGTACGGGACCCGCCCAAACCGTCCTGCTCAATCGCCCTTGTGGCGTTAGTGTCGGAAAAATAAGACGTTGCTTTTTGCCCCCTGCGGAAAGATTGGGGAACTAAGCCCTCGTCCCTCCCAAGTTGACCTTCTCGAGGTCGTCGTCCTTGTGGCGTTAGGACTGCGAATTTGGGATGGGAGGGTTACTTGGTTGTTAGGGTTAACAGGTCGTTGGGGGTTTTGAGGTTGTAGGTGGCGTTTGGGATATCTTGGTGTGATCCCCATGCTGCTCGGGCAAAACTGACCCCTGCCGAAGTTGCGCATTGTTCGTCGTAGACGGTGTCGCCAACGTAGACGACGTTGCCAGGATTCGCGCCCGTACGCCGGAGATATTCGAGCATGGGAGCGGGTGCGGGTTTATGTTCGGTTGTGTCTTCGACAAGGATGATGTGCTCAAAATACTTATCGAAGCCAAGGGGTGCAATTTCTTCTGCGTATTCGTCGCGCGCACGTGAGGAGACGATGCCAAGTTTGCAGCCGTTGTCGGAGAGTGTTGCGATAACTTCGTGCAAGCCGGGAAACACGCTGATGGTGCTTTTAAAGCTGGCGGCAACTTGGCACCAGCGATTCAGCGTTGCCTGTGAGTAGATCCCAAGTTTCTCAAGGGCGTTCTTGCCGGGTATGCCGAGGGCAAATTCAAGCTCGTGTCGGGGGAGCGTTTTGCCGGTTTCTTCTTGGATAATCTGGCCAAGCGATGACAGCACGCTTTCTTCTGTATCTGCCAATGTCCCATCAACGTCAAACACGATATAGTCAAAGTACTTCATATAGTAGCTCCTATCCGTTGTTTGCCTGCAAGTTTGATGCGGTGACAGAAGAAAGGCTAGCGGGATTTCTGCCTGGTGCTATCGAGATTCTGCCTCGCTGCTCGATAGCTCGAAGGAGTGCATCCCATTTGTTCTTTAAATACCTGGCCAAGATGGCTTGCTGTCGCAAAGCCGCATTGGCGCGCGACTGTCTGGACCGTTCGCGTGGTGTGTGTCAAAAGTTCGCAAGCACGGTTTACGCGGTATGCGCGCAGATATGCCGCCGGGGTCGTTCCTGCGCAAGCTTCGATAATGCGGTAACACTCTCTTTCGCTTACGCCGGCTGCAGATGCCATCTGGGGCACATCTATAGCGGCTGCATAGTTCGCGCGGATATAGTCCAGGATTGCCTTGAACTGTACGTCGCGGTTGGTCATCCAAGAGGCGTTGTCGGAGGAAAAGAGCGGTTCGGCCTTGGCGTAAATCTGAATCCAGAGCTCTGACAAGCTATTCCGAAGCGCCATCTCGTTCTGCGGCCGTTGAAGGTCGTGGTTAAAGGAACTCTTTAGCAAATCGATAAAGGGCATATCGTCGGGGTTGGTGGGCGACCATTTGAGCACATCGACGCCTCGACATTGCAGTAAAGGATTGATATAGCGCTTTTGAAGGCGTCCCGCGGGATCGCCGAGCATCGACGGCTGAAAGATATGCAACATTTGAATGGCTGGTGCCGAATTGGGTGATTGCAGCGTGCTGTGCAAAACGCCGCCGTTGATAAAGCCGGCGGACCCTTCCTCAAAGCGTACGTGCTCATGAGCCGCGCGCGTTCGATAGTCAATCGCTCCCTGCTCCATGTAGAAAAGCTCAACTTCGGAATGCCAGTGCCAGGGGACGGAATTGCCCGGATAGCGAGCGAATTCTGCGCGTTCGGCAATATAGGGCCAGTCATCGGCGGTCTCGGGAAACGCTTCCTCGCGTCCTCCGCGGTGCAATTCTATGTGATCCATGTTTCGCATGGCATCAGTATAAAGCGCGATGGGCTTAGATTGCTCTTGCCTGTTCGGGGAACGCCTTGTTTAGGGATGCTTGGAGCTTTTCGAACGATGCTCGCAAGTTGAGGTTCTGGTCGGTTGAGCGTTTTGCTTTTGTGGTGGGGGAGTCGAGGAGGCCATTTCTCTGTGTCGGGGGGAAGGAGAAAAGGTCTGCATGTGTTAGGGATGGCTGCTGTGTTGCGTCATTGGAAGAATGCATGCTTATGCGGCCTCCTCGATGTCCACCAAAAGGTTGCGCACAGGGTGTGCTGCTAGGTCCCGTGCGTTGGCAGTATTATGCAGCGGACCGTTCAAAGAAGCGCTAAAGAAAGGCTTAACCTGGTTTGGTGTTACGATGAAACCGCAGGTCAAGGCTATTGAGTAACACTCTTGAAAGGTTTTGGGCTTAAGGGCTTTCTAAGGTTTGTGACGTGGATGTGGCTCGCCTGTGTGGGGCGTGTGAATGCTCGCTGTTAGCGCTGCGGCTCTGCAGCCCGTACCTGCTCGATGACCTTTTCCATCGTGGCGTCGATGCGGTCTTTTTTGAGCTCGCATTCCCAGATGGTTATGGGTGTCCAGCCCATTTGAGTGAGTGCCGCCACGGCAGCGCGGTCGCGCTCGACGTTGCGACGGAACTTTGCCTCCCAAAAATCAACATTGCGCTTGGGCTGGCTCGGGTTGCACTTGGGGCAGCGGTGCCAAAAGCAGCCGTTGACGAAGATGGCGATCTTGCGGCCGGGGAAGGCGATGTCGGGCTTGCCGGGTACCTTCCATTCCAAACGATAGCCCGTAAGGCCCGCGGCCCGTAGGCGCTGACGTACGAGCAGCTCGGGCTTGGTGTTGGCGCGCTTGTTGCCCTTCATGGACTTTTTGATGGCGGCGCGCCGGCGGACCAGTTCGCGCTCGTCAGCGGAGAGGTCCGAGGTATCGATGCCGTCCAGCAGGCCGGGCTTGGGGCGCTTTTTGCTGCGGCGCTTAGGTTTGCGCCTGGGTTTGGCGGCTGTGTTGGGCGCGGCGTCATCGGCGGCGCTTGCCTCAAGCCGGTCTTCCTTCAGCTCAATCAGGGCATCAATGAGCCCCTTGTCGGCGGGCATCCACTCAACGGTGGCAAGCGAGGTGCGCGGAATCCAGCGGATATCGAGCTGGCGGTCGTGCTTCTGAGGCTCATCGGATTCATCGGCGAGCGAGCAGTAGTAGCACTCCATGGAGAGATGAAAATCGGGGTAGTCATACTCAACGGTGTAGAAATCGCGCAGGTTGGTGACTTTTACCTGCAACTCTTCCATAAGCTCGCGGCGTACGGCGTCCTCGGGCGACTCGCCGCGCATGAGCTTACCACCCGGGAACTCCCAAAGTCCTTGCATGTCGCCGTAGCCGCGCTGCACGGCCAGCAGCTCGTCGGATCCTTCCTTGCGAATGATCCCGGCGGCAACATGAACAGTCTTCAACAGGAGTCCTCTCTCAACATCAACACGTGACAGGCTAGCTACCCGTACCTTACACAACGGTAAGGCAAGCGTAAGTCATATCGATGGTAGCCGACTCGGCTTCTTGCGACTATAGATGCCGTAGACTAATCGCAAGAAAGGACTCGGTATGCAAACCACGCACATGGCGACCCCGGTACTGGAGGTCGCGCATCTCGAAAAGGTATATGGAGCGCTGGGCAACGTGACCCGCGCGCTCAACGACGTCAGCTTTACCGTCAACCGCGGCGAATTTGTTGGCATCATGGGCGCTTCGGGCTCGGGCAAGTCGACGTTGCTCAACTGCGTGTCGACCATCGATAGCGCCACAAGTGGCACGATCCGCATCAACGGCCAGGACGTGACGCGCATGAAGCAGGCCAAGCTCTCGCAGTTCCGCCGCGAGGAACTGGGCTTTATCTTCCAGGACTCCAACCTGCTCGATACGCTCACGGCGCGCGAGAACATCGCCCTGCCGCTCACCATCGCCCGCACAAACTCGGCAGAGATCTCGACCCGCGTGCAGGATGTGGCAGCGCGCCTGTCCATCAGTCAGGTGCTCGACAAGTATCCCTATCAGATGTCCGGCGGTCAGCAGCAGCGCGTTGCCGCGGCTCGCGCGCTCGTCACCGATCCCACCATGATCATGGCCGACGAGCCCACCGGCGCCCTCGATTCCAAGAGCGCTCGCCTGCTGCTCGAGAGCCTGGAGGCCCTCAATCGCCGCCTACGCGCTACCGTGCTCATGGTCACGCACGACAGCTTTGCCGCCAGCTACACGAGTCGTGTACTGTTTATTCGCGACGGCAAAATCTTCACCGAGTTGCGCCGCGGCGACACCGACCGCCGAGAGTTTTTCGACCGCATTATGGAGGTCGTTGCCATGATGGGCGGTGAGGGCTCCGATGCTCTGTAAACTCGCTTGGGGCAACGTCCGCCGCGCCGGCCGCGACTATCTCGTCTACCTTTTGACGCTCACCCTGGGCGTCACGGTCTTCTATGCCTTTAACACCATCTCGATGCAGGTTGACATCGCCGGAATCGATGAAAAGGGCTTGGCGCAGGTTATGGGCAGCATGCTCGGCTACCTGACGTACTTTTTGGCCGGTGTCATGGCCTTTTTGATGGTGTATGCCAATAACTTCATCATGAAACGCCGCAAGAAGGAGTTTGGCCTGTACCAGGTGCTCGGCATGGGGCGCGGGCGCGTCGCCACGATCATGGCGCTCGAGACCGTGATAGTATCGGTCGTGGCCTTTGTTGCCGGCATTGTGCTGGGCGTGGGGCTCTCCCAGCTCATGACGTTCTTTACGGCCTCGCTCTTTAAGACGCAGATTGCCAATTTCCACTTTTTCTTCTCGGCGCATGCGTTCAACCTGACCCTTGCCTGCATGCTCGTGATGTTTGTGCTCACGCTACTGCTGAACCTTCGCGCCGTGCGTCGTACCAAACTCATCGAGCTTATGGGTGCCGAGCGTCGCAACGAGAGCATCAAGACACGCAACCCCTGGATCGCGATTGCCATCTTTGCCGTGGGCGTGGTGCTTGTGGGCGTGGCCTATTACCGTCTGCTACGTGATGGGTTCCCGCTAACCGCGACGGACAGCAAGCTGCAAGAGGCTATGAACCAGTTTGGCATTACGACCGCTATGGTTACAGTGGGCACCTTTGCCCTGTTCTGGGGACTCTCGGGCATGCTTATCAAGCTGTTGCAGAGCCTGCGCGGCGTGTATTGGCGCGGACTTAACATGTTTACCGTGCGCCAGCTTGCGGCCAAGGTCAACACGGTGTGCTTTTCGATGGGCGTCATCGCGATGATTCTGTTTTTGGCCATTACCTCGGTGACGTGCGGTATGTCTATTGCCAATGTGATGAACGAAAACCTGGAGCGCTATAACCCTGTTGACGTGTCTCAGACGTATGTCTATTACACGCCCGAAACGCTCGACTACTACAAGGAGTATGTCAATCCGTCTGAGGCCGATCGCATGGTGCTGGCCGATGCAACGGTCGATTTGTACGCTGCATGGCATGGCGAGCGCAAGTCGGCGGACAACAACGACGAGACCGGCAAAAAGGTCAATATCGCCGATGTTGCCGGTGAGCATGTGCAGATCGATTCGTATCTGAGTTACCCGCTTGGCGGTTCGGATCCTTCGGTGACTCCAAGTGAAATGTGCAAGGCCATGGGCGAAAAGCTTCCCAAGGCGTTCGGGGGTAGCAATGCCGATACGATGGGTCTGTTTGTGACGCCGGCGAGCCAGTACAACAAACTGCGTCAGATGATGGGCGAGGAGCCGGTGCACATCGGTCACGACCAGTATCTGCTCACGTGTGATATGGGCGGCGAGCTGGTCGACCTGTACACCAAGTATATGGCTGGCGGCCATGCCCTTACCTTGGGCGGGCATACGCTCAAGCCCGCAACCGATAAGTCGGACGAAGATGCGGCGGCCATCGCCAACTCGGCGATGGGCAGTAATCCGGGTACCGTCGTCGTTGCCGACGAGCTGTTGTCCCAACTTAATCTGCAGCCGTATTCCAGTAGCCTGCTCGTTAACTACAAACAGGGGATGGATACGACCGAGGCAGACGAGAGTATTAAATACACTGTGCTCGACAATCTGCTCGTTGACGGCAAGGAGCCGGGGTCGTGGGGAACCTTCATCACACGCTCCGAGATGTACGCGCAAGCAGCGCAAATGAACGGTCTTATTAGCTACCTAGCCATCTACATCGGCTTTGTATTGGTCGTTGCATGCGCGGCGATTCTGTCGATCCAGCAACTCTCCAACGTGGCCGACGGCAGCCGCAGCTATCGTGTGCTGGCACAGATCGGCTGTGAGGACCGCCAGATTCGCCATTCGGTGATGGCGCAGCAAGCAGTGTTCTTCCTGTTCCCTCTGGCAGTGGGCCTGGCGCACTCCTTTGTGGCACTTAAGGTGATCATCGAGCTGGTGAGCATATTCGGAAATATGAGCATCGGCGGCACCGTGGGCCTCACCTGTGCAATCTTCCTGGCAGCATACGGTGGCTACTTCCTGGTGACCTACCTCATGAGCGCCGGCATGGTACAAGCTGCCATAGCCACCCGCTACAGCGAGTAACCTGCCTAGCGAAAAGTAAAATCATCGCAGGTTGAGCATAAGTCAGCGAAAGCGCCTCTAGGCGAGCAAGGTGACGTGAAAGAGGAGGGAAGCGTACTTCGGTACGCGACCGACGATTGAACGTCAGGTTGCCGCTTAGGGGCGTTTGCAGCGTCGAGCCGTTACGCGGTTTGGCAAACCGCGTAACTAAATACGCTCTGCGATCTCGTGGATGAGGTAGTCGGTCTTTTCCCAGCCCAGGCACGGGTCGGTGATCGACTTGCCAAAGACACCGCCGTCGACCGGCTGGTTGCCATCCTCCAGGTAGGACTCGATCATAAAGCCCTTGACCAGCTTGGAGATGGACTCGTTGCGGCGGCAGCTGTCGAGCACCTCCTTGCAAATGCGATACTGCTCCAGCGGACGCTTGCCCGAGTTGTCGTGGTTGCAGTCGATGACCGCTGCCGGATTGGCATAGCCGGCATGCTCGGTATAGCGTTCGGCCAGGCGCTCCAGGTGCTCGTAGTGGTAGTTGGGGTAGGTGCGACCGTCGAGACCGATGTAGCCACGCATAACGGCGTGCGCGAGCGGATTGCCGTCGCACTCGACCTCCCAGTTGCGGAAGATGAAGCTCTGGTGCGCCTGCGCGGCGTAAATGGAGTTGAGCATAACGGTGGTAGAGCCGGCAGTGGGATTCTTCATGCCGACGGGTACCGAAATGCCGCTCGACACCAGGCGATGCTCCTGGTTCTCGACCGAGCGTGCGCCCACGGCAACATAGCTCAGCAGGTCGACGAGGTATTGGTAGTTGGACGGGTAGAGCATCTCATCGGCGGTAAAGAAGCCGGTCTCCTCGATGACGCGCAGGTGCATGTGGCGGATGGCCTTGACGCCCTCGAGCAGGTCGTCGGGAGCCTCGGGGTTGGGGTTGTGCAGAAGACCCTTGTAGCCGGTGCCCTTGGTGCGCGGCTTATTGGTGTAGACGCGCGGAATGATGATGAGCTTGTCCTTGACCTCTTCGGCGACCTTGGCCAGTCGGTTCATGTACTCAAGCACCGAATCCTCGCGGTCGGCAGAGCACGGGCCGATGATGAGTACCTTGCGCGCGTCCTCGCCGGTAAAGACTTTGGCGACCTCGGCGTCAAATGCCTGCTTTTTGGCAGTAAGCTCGGCGGAAAGCGGCATCTCCTCGCGGATCTCCATGGGGATCGGCAGCCTGCGTTTGAATTCCATGGCCATAGGGGCCTCCTCAATCAATTGATGGCAATGAGAACATTGTCGAATGCTCGGCATTATCCGCTGTCGCACGCTAAAGTGCAAGTCCTTGTCACCCCGAAACCTGCCAAAAAGGGACAGGTTTATTTTGGCAGGTTTTATCTGGGCAAACGTCGGCGGATGCCGGGAGGGAGCTGCGCCACGCGGAACCCTAAGGCTGTTGCCGGTTCCCCAGGAAACACTCCGTGGGCAAAAAATGCCAAATATGAGTACTGTTGCTCACCTAGTAACATATCCGTCTAGCGAGATAATAGACAAAGTGATAAATATGTTCATTAACGTTGGCAGACAGAAGCCTGCTAACGGGCGTTTTGATTAATTCAAAGGCGTATAGGGGCCGCAAAGAGGTCGTTTGAGGTGGTTTTGGCTGTTACTAAAAAGGTGACAGTACTCATATTTGCCCTTTTTTGCCCACGGGGTCTGGAAAGCGCCGTCAATGAGGTCTCGGGGAAGGCGTTTCGAGGCTCGAAGGACACAAAACGGGGGCGCAGGTTGTCCTGCGCCCCCGTTCTCGGGCGTCATCATTTCTCTGCGGCCGTATCTACGCCGCCTCGTCGAACTGCGAGTTGTACAGGTCGGCGTAGAAGCCGCCCTGGGCGAGCAGCTCGTCGTGCGTGCCCTTCTCGACGATGTCGCCGTCACGAATTACCAAGATCACGTCGGCGTTGCGGATCGTGGACAGGCGGTGCGCGATGACAAAGCTGGTACGGCCCTGCATCAGCGCATCCATGGCACGCTGAATAAGCTCCTCGGTGCGAGTGTCAACGTTGGAGGTCGCCTCGTCCAAAATCAGCGCCGGACGGTCGGCCAGAATGGCGCGGGCGATGGTCACGAGCTGGCGCTGACCCTGCGAGAGGTTGGTGCCCTCTTCGTTGATCATAAAGTCGTAACCGCCGGCGAGCGTATGGATAAAGTGGTCGCAGCGTGCGGCGCGTGCAGCGGCTTCGACCTCGGCATCGCTCGCGTCGGGGCGTCCGTAGCGGATGTTCTCGCGGATCGTGCCGTTAAACAGCCAGGTATCCTGCAGTACCATAGCAAACTCGCCGCGCAGCGCCGCGCGATCCCAATCGCGCACGTCGATGCCCTCGACGCGCAGCGAACCGCCGTCCACATCGTAGAAGCGCTGCAGCAGCTTGATGAGCGTGGTCTTGCCGGCGCCGGTGGGGCCGACGATGGCGATGGTCTGGCCGGGCTGCGCCTCGCAGCTAAAGTCGTGGATGATGGTCTTGTCGGGCGTGTAGCCAAACTTGACATGGTCAAACTCCACGTGGCCGGGGCGCTTCTCGGGAATCTGCGCGTCGGCTTTCTGCTCCTCCTCGGGCGCGGCTAGGAACTCAAAGACGCGCTCGGTGGCAGCGGCCATCGACTGCATCGTGTTGCTCACGTTGCCCAGCTGCTGCACCGGCTGCGTAAAGTTGCGCACGTACTGGATAAAGCTCTGGATGTCGCCGGGCGTGGCATTGCCGGTCAGCGCAAGTTGCGCGCCCACCACGACGACGCCCACGTAGCCCATGTTACCCACCAGGCTCATAAGCGGCATCATCAGGCCCGATAGGAACTGCGAGCGCCAGCCACTAATAAAGAGCCGGTCGTTTTGACGGTCGAACTCCTCGATCGAGGCCTCGGCGCGGTCGAACACCTGAATGACGTTCTGGCCGGCAAAGTCCTCCTCGATAATGCCGTTGACCGCGCCCAGAACCTGCTGTTGCTCGCGGAAGTACGGCTGCGAGAAGTGAATCATCACGGCCAGGATAATCGCGGCTGCCGGCAGCGTGAGCACGGTGACGCCGGTGAGCGGCAGGCTGATCGACAGCATCATGACGAGCACGCCGATAATCTGCGTTATCGACGTGATGAGCTGCGTCACGCTCTGGTTGAGCGACTGACCCAGCGTGTCGACGTCGTTGGTGATGCGGCTGAGTACGTCGCCCTTGCTGTGGCCGTTAAAGTAACTCATCGGCACGACGGCGATTTTGGCGGCAATCTCCTTGCGCATGCGATAGCAGATCTTTTGCGTGACGCCGGTCATGAGCCAGCCCTGGATGAGGCTGCAAACAGAGCTTGCCAGATACAGGCAGAGCAAAAAGCCGAGCGTCTTGGCGATCCAGGCAAAGTCGACGTCGCCGGTGCCGTTGACCTTGGCAACCAGGCCTTCGAACAGTTTGGTGGTAACCTGGCCGAGCACCTTGGGTCCCACAATGTTAAAGATGACCGAGCACACGGCAAAGGCGACGGCGGCAAGCACGGCAATCTTGTGCTGGCCGATATAGCCGAGCAGCTGCCTCATGGTGCCCTTAAAGTCCTTGGCCTTTTCGCCGCGACGCATGCCGCCCATGCGGCCCATGGGACCACGCTGGCGGGTGGGCTTGGGAATCTGAGTCTTGGTCTCGTCTGCCATTAGCGCTCGCCTCCTTCCGTGACGGCTGCAATTTCTTCTTGGGTAAGCCCCAGCTCTTCGGCGGAAAGCTGTGACTGTGCGATCTCCAGGTACGCCGGGCAGCTGTGCAGCAGCTCCTCGTGCGTACCGGTGCCCACCACGTGACCGTCGTCGAGCACGATAATCTGGTCGGCGTGCATGATAGTCGCGATGCGCTGGGCCACGACCACGAGCGCGGCGTCGGTAACGTTTTTGGCCAGCTCCTCGCGCAGGCGCGCGTCGGTCTTGTAGTCGAGGGCACTAAACGAGTCATCGAACACCACAACCTCGGGCTTTTTGGCCAATGCGCGGGCGATGGCCAAGCGCTGGCGCTGACCACCCGAGACATTGGAGCCTCCCTGGCTGATGGGGGAGTCGTAGCCGCCCTCGCGCTCGGCGATAAAGTCCTCGGCTTGGGCGATGCGTGCCGCCCGGTGCATGTCATCATCGCTCACCATGTCGCCGGCAAACTTGAGGTTGCTCTCGACGGTGCCCGAGAACAGGCGACCCTGCTGCGGGATGTAACCAATGCGGCGGCGAAGCTCGGAAAGGGTCATGTCGCGCACGTCGATGCCGTCGAGCGAAATGCTGCCGCCCGTGACGTCGTATAAGCGCGGAATCAGCTGTACGAGCGTGGACTTGCCCGAGCCCGTGGAGCCAATGATGCCGAGCATCTGACCGGCATGCGTGGTGAAGTTCACGCCGCTGATGACGTCGGCGCGGGCATCGGGATACTGGAAGCTCACGTCGCGGAAGGTGAGCTCACCGCGCGGCGCGCTGGCCGTGGGCAGTTTGGGCGAGGCGGGGTCGTTGATGCTCGTGGGGCAGGTGATGACCTCTTCCACGCGCTCGGCTGCGACCTCGGCACGGGGCAGAATGACCGAAACCATGGTGAGGATCATAAACGCCATAACGATCTGCATGGTGTAGGAGATAAACGCCATCATGTTGCCGACCTGCATCACGCCGTCGGACACGCCTTGGGCGCCAAACCAGACGATGAGCACGGTGATGCAGTTCATGACGAGCATCATGAGCGGCATCATAAAGCTCATGGCTCGGTTGGTGTAGAGCTGCGTGGTCATCAGGTCGAGCGACGCCTTGTCAAAACGCTCGAGCTCATGCTCCTCGCGGTTGAACGAGCGGATGGGCATAAGACCGTCGAGCAGCTCGCGGGCGGTAAGGTTCACACGGTCCACGTAACTTTGCATCTTTTTGAACTTGGGCATGGTGAGGCCCATGAGCACGCCGACGACGGCCGAGACCGCGATGATGGCCACGGCGATGGTCCACTCCAGGCCGGTGTGGTTGGCCAGGACACGCATGACAGCGACGATGCCCATGACGGGAGCCATCAGGCACATGCGGATAAACAGGGTTGCGGCCATCTGGATCTGCTGAATGTCGTTGGTGCAGCGGGTGATGAGCGAGGCCTGGCTAAACTTGCCCACCTCGGCCGGCGAGAAGTGCATAACCTTGTTGAAGGTCTCGCGGCGCAGGTCGCGGGCGATGGAGCAGGCGGTGCGCGACGCCACGGCGCCGGTCAGGATGGTGGCGACGAGCGACACCAGACACAGACCAAACATCGTGGTCGCCATGCGGCCCAGGTAGGCGTTCTGCACGTCGGCGGGGTCGATGCCCTGTGCCTTGTACTCGTCCTGCACATAGCTCACGGCGCGCTGGGTGACGATGGAGCCCGACATGGAGCCCATTTTGTCTGCCATTTGGTTGGCGCCCTCGACGAGCTTGCCCTGATCGATAAGACCGCCTTCAACGCCTAGGCGCAGGCTCTTCATGGTGATCTTACCGCCGTCGGCGTCGATCTGCTTTTGCATGCTCTGCGCGGCTGCGGCCTTCTGCTGCATCTCGGCGAGCTGCTCGGGCGTCATCGCTGCCATCTGCTCGGGGGTGGGCATGGCCTGAGCGGCGCCGCCATCGCTTGCCTCGGTGGATGCGCCGGTCATGTCGCCCATGGAGTCGGCGTCAATGCCCTGGTTGAAGGCGAGCACGACGGTCTCAGGCAGGCTCATGATGTCGGCAATCTTGTCGCCGTCGCCGCGCTCCTCCTCGGTGCCCTTGTACGTTCGAATGCCGTTATTGTCCGCCTTACTAAACACGGCCTCCACAGCTTTGGCGTCCTTGGCGCTCATAAAGAGTTCGAGGTCGTCGAGCGATTCGGCGCGAATGGTGTCGGGCACGGGCGAGGCGATGCCGCCTTGCTGCACGCCCACGTCGACGATGTCGCTCATATAGGTAGGCAGCGCCAGATCGGCGTTGCAGCTGATTACGATAAGTACGATAGCTGCGAGCAGTGCCAGGACATGCTTTTTAAAGAGCTTGAGAATCCTCACTCGGCATCTCTCCTTTCTTGATTGTGGTCGATAATTTCGTTGGCACGCCTTAGAAGACGCACCATCTCTTGGGTATCTGTTTCGCCGAGCTGTTCGAGGAAAGCCGCGGTGCGGTCCTCGAATTCCCGGCGTTTGATTTCGAGATCCTGGAATCCCTTGTCGGTCACTATGACGTGTACGCGACGACGGTCGGTCTTTGAGTGCTCACGCTCAACCCAGCCCTTGGCTTCGAGAGCGCGTAGGATATTGGCAATGCGGGCGTTCGAGACCCAGGCGCGATCAGCGAGTTCGCTCGGCGTGAGCGAACCGCCAGCGAGCATAAGGGCGCGCATGACAGCCATCTCGCCGCTGAGAGCTTTGTCCACAAAGCGCGAAACGCGCTGGTGAATGCCGCCAAACTCGGTAAGGAGCTGACTCCCAAGCTCATGGAAATCGGTATCTTCCACCGAAAACCCCTAACACTAGAAACTATTTTCGGTGAAAGATGATACCCCTGCACGCGCGCCCTATACGGAAGATTTTTGGGACATGCCTAGAAAACTGCCTTTAGGCGATCTCCGTACACCGTCGGTGCCAGCAAAGTTAAGGGCAGATCTCTAGGCATGTCCCAAAAACTACCTGGTTGCTAGGCAATATAAAGAACGCATAAAGAATTAAAATCATTCAAGAATTGCAGCGTTTCAAAGAACTATCATGCACGCGGTTAGGCGAGGGGTTGTCACCACCATGACGACTGGGACTCATATAATCGCCACGTGCGATGCTCCAACTTCCCGCGAGGAGACACCTTATATAAAGGGGGATGGAGTCATGGCATTTGACTTCACGGGCAAGACCGCGATTGTCACGGGCGGCACTCAGGGCATTGGCCTCGAGATCGCCAAGGGCATCGTCGCGGGCGGCGGACATGTCGCGCTCATCGCAAGGAACGCTGCTAAGGGCGAGGCCGCTGTGGCCGAGCTTGGCGAGGGCAACAAGTTTTATCAGCTCGATGTCGCTGATGCGCCCAAGGCGCGCGAGACCGTCGAACAGATTTTCGCAGACCTGCCGCAAACCAATATCCTGATCAACTGCGCTGGCGTCATCAGCACCAAGAAGTTCGACGAGATCGACGACACCGAGTGGCGCCGTACCATCGACATCAACCTCAACGGCACCTTTACCATGATGAACGCCGTGTACCCGCACTTTAAGGCTGCCCATGCCGGCACTATCGTCAACGTGAGCTCTGTTGCTGGCAAGATCGGCGGCGGCCTGCTCGGCACCGCGGCTTACGCGAGCTCCAAGGCCGGTGTTAACGGTCTAACCAAGGCAGTCGCCAAGGAGGGCGGTAGGTTCGGCGTCCGCTGCAACGCTGTGTGCCCGTCGCTCACGTTGACCGATATGACCTCGATTCTCTCTGACGAGAACTCTCAGCGCATCATCAACGGTATTCCTCTGGGCCGTGCCGCCCAGGCCAGCGAGCCTGCGCAGATGGTGCTCTTCTTTGCCTCCGACCTCGCCAGCTTCGTGAACGGCGAGATCGGTGACTGCGACGGTGGCATCGTTCTGGACGGGTAATACCCCGCGACGTTAATTCGGCGACGGCTCCTGCGACTCGGGACCGTCGCCTTCTTTCTGGCACAGGAGCGTGCGACCGCGTGCCACACGCATCAAAAGGAGATATAAATGAGTGAATCGACTGTGGTGGAGGCGCCGGCGGCAAAGGAGCCGTTCTTTAAGATGTCCTCCATCCCGGGTGCCAATATTTTGGTGCCGCTTCTGCTGGGCTGCCTGCTCAACACGCTATTCCCCGATCTGTTCAAAACGCTCGGCAGCTTTACGCTTGGCATGACCCAGCAGGGTGCAGGCCCGCTCGTGGGCGCTTTTTTGCTTATCGTCGGTACGACGATTTCGTTTAAGAGTGCTCCTGCCGCCGCTGCCCGCGGTGCCATCATCATCGCCGTCAAGCAAATCGTGGTCGTTGCCGTGTCGCTGCTCATCCTTTATGTGTTCAACGACAACCTGTTTGGCATCTCTGCCATGGTGATGCTGGCGGCTTGCACCGGCGCCAACAACGCTATGTACGCTGGTCTGATGGGCACCATGGGCAATGAGGCCGAGCGTGGCGCTGTCGCAATCACCACGCTCGTTGTCGGCCCTCCGGTCACGATGATCGTGCTCGGCGCTGCCGGCCAGGCTCCGATCGGCTGGTCGCTCGTGGGTGCCATCCTGCCGATCGTCGTCGGCATTATTCTGGGCAACGTCTTCCCCAGCTTTAAGAAGATGATGGCACCGGCACTTTCCGCCGTCATCGTGCTCGTCTTCTTTGCCATGGGCTCGACCATGACCTTTGGCCAGCTCATTAATGGCGGTCTTCCCGGTATTCTGCTCGGCGTGATCTGCTCGGTGATCTTTGCAATTCCCGTCATCGCGGTCGACAAGCTCACGGGCGGCACGGGTGTCGCAGGTGCGGCCATTTCGAGCTGCGCCGGAGCCAATGTGGCTACGCCTGCTGCCATGGCAAGCGTCAACGGGGCCACGTACGGTGGCGCCGTGCTCGCGACGGCTACGGCACAGGTTGCTGCCTGCGCAATCGTGACGGCTATATTGACCCCGCTGGTCACCAGCTGGTGCTACAAGCATTTTGAGGGCCAGCAGAGCAACAGCAAGGCAACGACCGACAAGGCTTCCGCAGCCGCCTAATGCCAAACGGCAATCAAAGCTAAATAACTAGCCACGCCATAGGGCGGCCCTGGGGGAAATCCCGTGGCCGCCCTTCAGTTTCTGAAGGGTCTCTGGGGTACTTTACCCTGATAAAGCTGACATAACAGCTAGAGTGAACGTCGTACAAAGGCAAGGAAAAATACCAAAGAAATCGGTGAACGGTAGTTGTTCGCGCTCGCATTTCCTGCGGGTTTGTAAAAAACGCCATTATGATATAAAAAAAGAAACATATAACAGCCCAGATGGAGAGGGTCGCTATGTTATCCTTCTCAAACGGGTGAAATCTTGGGTTTTGGGTTGTAGTTCCAAGGTGGATAAACGTTTTCCCTACACCAACGTGTGGTGAAGAACGGAAGAAGCCGGTAGTGCAAGCCGATCATTCAAGAATTCAATAAGCAGCGGTGTGAGAGAGCGCCGCATTACACGTAACTAGGAGCGTGGTTACACAATGCAGGAGGCATGGGAAGGCTTCAAGGAAGGCATCTGGACGGGAGAGGTTGACGTCCGAGACTTCATCCAGAAGAACTACACCCCCTACGAGGGCGACGAGTCGTTCCTCGCCGGCCCGACCGAGCGTACCAAGGAGCTGTGGGGCGAGGTTCTCGACCTGCTGCTTAAGGAGCGCGAGCAGGGCGGTGTCCTCGATATGGACACCAAGACCGTCACGGGTATCGTGAGCCACCCCGCTGGCTACATCGATAACGCCCACCGCGAGAAGGAGACCATCGTCGGCCTCCAGACCGACAAGCCGCTCAAGCGCGCGCTGCACGTCAACGGCGGTATCCGCATCGCTTGCCAGGCTGCCAGCCAGCACGGCTATAAGGTCGACGAGAACGTTGTCGAGCGCTACACCTTCGAGCGCAAGACCCACAACGCCGGCGTCTTCGATGTCTACACCCCCGAGATGCGTGCTTGCCGCTCGGCTCACATCATCACCGGTCTGCCCGATGGCTATGGCCGCGGCCGCATCATCGGCGACTACCGTCGTGTTGCCCTGTACGGCGTCGACTACCTGATTAAGGACAAGGAGGCCCAGAAGGCTTCCACCCCGACGGTCATGACCGCCGACAACATCCGCGATCGCGAGGAGCTGCAGGAGCAGATCCGCGCCCTCGGCGAGCTCAAGATGATGGCCGAGACCTATGGTTTCGACATTTCCAACCCTGCTACCAACACGCAGGAGGCCATCCAGTGGATGTACTTCGCCTACCTCGCTGCCGTCAAGGAGCAGAACGGCGCCGCTATGTCCATCGGCCGTACCTCTACGTTCATCGACATCTACGCTGAGCGCGACCTTGCCAACGGTACCTTCACCGAGGAGCAGATCCAGGAGTTCGTGGATCACTTCATCATGAAGCTCCGCATGGTCAAGTTTGCCCGTACCCCCGAGTACCAGGCCCTGTTTACCGGCGATCCGCAGTGGGTCACCGAGTCCATCGGCGGCATGGGTGTTGACGGCCGTACGCTCGTTACCAAGATGAGCTACCGCTACCTGCACACGCTCGAGAACATGGGCACCAGCCCCGAGCCCAACATGACCGTTCTGTGGTCGACCCGTCTGCCCGAGAACTTCAAGAAGTTCTGCGCCAAGACTTCTGTCGCCAGCTCCTCGATCCAGTACGAGAACGACGACCTCATGCGCGTCTATCACGGCGACGACTACGGTATCGCCTGCTGCGTGTCCTCCATGCGCATTGGCAAGGAGATGCAGTTCTTCGGCGCTCGCGCCAACCTGGCTAAGTGCCTGCTGTATGCACTCAACGGCGGTGTTGACGAGGTCTCCAAGAAGCAGGTCGGCCCCAAGTACCGCGCCGTCGAGGGCGATACGCTCGATTACGACGACGTTGTGGCCAAGTACAACGACATGATGAAGTGGCTCGCTGGCGTGTACGTCAACTCGCTGAACATCATTCACTACATGCACGACAAGTATTGCTACGAGCGCATCCAGATGGCTCTGCACGACAAGCACGTGCACCGCTGGTTCGCTACGGGCATCGCTGGCCTTTCCGTCGTGGCTGACTCCCTGTCCGCCATCAAGTACGCCAAGGTCCACCCCGTCCGTGACGAGAACGGCATCATCGTCGACTTCGAGACCGAGGGCGATTTCCCCAAGTACGGTAACGACGACGACCGCGTCGACCAGATCGCTCACGACGTTGTGCACCAGTTCATGGAGTACATCCGCATGAACGACACCTACCGCAACTCCGTGCCCACGACCTCGGTTCTGACCATTACTTCCAACGTCGTCTACGGTAAGAAGACCGGCTCCACGCCGGACGGCCGCAAGGCTGGCCAGCCGTTCGCCCCGGGTGCAAACCCCATGCACAAGCGCGATAGCCACGGCGCCATCGCTTCGCTGTCTTCGGTTTCCAAGCTCCCGTTCCGCGATGCTCAGGACGGCATCTCCAACACCTTCTCCATCATCCCGAGTGCGCTCGGCAAGGAGGACCAGGTGTTCTTTGGCGATATCGACCTTGATCAGCTGGGCGAGTAACTATTGTTAGTGCTATACTAACAATAACGATTACTGATTAGCGCGCCGGTTTCGGCCGGCGCCTATTAATCGAAGGAGACACATTATGAAGGTTTCTGAAGTTTCTGAGACTCAGGCCGATAACCTGGTCCACATGCTCGACGCTTACGCCGAGAAGGGTGGCCACCACCTGAACATCAACGTCTTCAACCGTGAGACGCTGCTTGACGCTCAGGCTCACCCCGAGAAGTACCCGCAGCTGACCATCCGCGTTTCCGGCTATGCCGTGAACTTCCACACGCTCACCAAGGAGCAGCAGGACGAGGTCATTTCGCGTACCTTCCACGACAAGTTCTAAAGGGTTCAACTCCTGTAGGATTACTGGGGCCGCTTTGGGTTACTTTCCAAAACGTCCTCGGACATGCAAAGGGCTCCGCTGCGCGCTTCGCGCGGCGGAGCCCTTTGCGTCCTGCGGAATGTTTTGGAAAGTAACCCAAAGCGGCCCGGCGGGTGTCCTGTGTAGTCACCCTTTAGGCGGAACTCTCCTAATTATTTGGATGAGTCGTTTACTTACTTGTACTGTTACCGTCTTCCCGCTCTTGTTGGGGTATGCTTTGTTCGTATGTAAACGTATGACATGTTGATGGGGGAGGGTGCTATGGCTCGCGAGAGTGCTCGTTCTAAGGATACGGCTAAGCCTGGCATCAAGGAAGTTGCGGCGGTGGCGGGGGTTTCGCCTACTACGGTATCTCGTGTGCTTAATAATCGTGGCTATATCAGCCAAGAGACCCGCGATAAGGTCCATGCCGCGATGAAACGCATCAACTATACGCCCAACGATATCGCCCGTGCCATGCTCAACGGTCGCCTGAATCTTATCGGTATGATCGTCCCCTATGTCAGCAGTCCGTTTCATGCCCAAGTGGTTCAAGTCATTGAGCGTACCCTGGCCGAAAACGGTTTTAAGATGCTGCTGTGCAATAGCGCCAATCGACCCGAGCTTGAGCGCTCTTATATCGACATGCTTCGACGCAATATGGTTGATGGCGTCATCGTCAACTCGCTTAATATCGGTGCCGAGGCGTATGCCGAGATGGGCTTGAGTCTGGTTGGTATCGACTGCGACCTTGGCGAAGCCTCTGTTCAGATTGCGAGCGACAGCTATAGCATCGGCGAACTTGCCACGCGTCGCCTGATCGATGACGGATGTTCACGCATCCTGTGCCTGCGCAGCAATAGCCGCATGCGCATGCCTGCCAATAAGCGTACCGATGCCTACCTCGATGTTGTTGAGCAGGCCGGTTTGCCCGCGCTTGTCCGTGAGGTTGAGTTCGTTAAGCCCGACGACGAAAAGAGCGCGGTCGTTGCGAAGATCCTCGATGAGAACCCCGATATTGACGGCATCTTTGCGGGAGACGACACGATGGCGGCTATCTGTCTTAACGTGATGAAGCAGCGCGGCTTGAGCGCTCCGGGCGATATTAAGGTCGTGGGCGCGGATGGTGCCCGCCGCACTATGACGTTTATGCCTGACTTAACAACCGTACGCCAAGATATCGATCGCATCGGAGAGCTCGCGGCGCAATCCATCATTGCTCTTATTAACGGCGAAAAGCCCGAATCGAATATCAAGCTCCCCGTTGAACTCATTGAGGGTAAAACCGCGTAGTTCATCCCGTGCCAAAAGAATTCCTCAAACACCTCTGATGACCGTTCGCCGGCATATGTCAACCGTTTGCCGACGACTGGAACTGCGAAAAGACGTATTGGTGTGAAAACGTTTGACATATGAAAACGATTGACATATCTTGCAGTTGTACCGAGTTAGTATCTCGTGAGAAAGGAAGTCTCGGATGCACAAGGTGTATTACCAGCCTGAGGGAATTTGGGTAGGCGACATCATGCCGTACGGCGAGGACGGCACGTTCTATCTCTATCATCAGCGTGACACGCGAAACCCCGGACCTTTCGGAGAGCCGTTTGGCTGGGCACTCGCGACAACCAAGGACTTCGTCAATTACAAAGACTTTGGCGAGAGCCTTGAGCGTGGCGGCGACGAGGAAGTCGACCAGTATGTTTATGCCGGCACGGTGTTTAAGGTGGGCGACAAGTACCATGCGCTCTACACTGGTTGCAATCGCGATAAGGTCAAGGCACGCTTGATGAAGCAGGTTCTTCTTCACGCAACGAGTGACGACGCCGTCAAGTGGGAGAAGAACATCGCCGAGACGCTGCTTCCGCCCCAGGAGGGTTACGATGACCGCAACTGGCGCGATCCCTTTGTGCTTTGGGATGAGGAGAACGAAGAGTACATGCTCATCCTCGGCACGCGTGTGGGCGAGGACAAGCGTCTGATGACCGGTCGTCTGGTCAAGTTCACCTCCAAGGACCTGGATACCTGGGAGTTCCAGGGCGACTGGTGGAATCCGGGCCTGTACACCATGTTCGAGATGCCTGATCTCTTTAAGATGGGCGACTGGTGGTATCTGGTGTTCTCCGAGTACAGTGATGGCAACAAGACCCGTTACCGCATGTCTCGCTCTATCAACGGTCCTTGGATCACTCCTGCGGACGATTCCTTCGATGGCCGCGCGTACTATGCCGCGCGTACCGCATTTGATGGCGAGCGCCGCGTTCTCTTTGGTTGGGTTCCTACGCGTGACGAGGGCGGTGACCCCAGCTCTTACCTGTGGGGTGGCACCTTTATGCCTCTCGAGATCGTTCAGCGTGCTGACGGAACGCTCGGCACCAAGCTCCCCGACAGCATGCTTGGCGCCTTTGGCGAGGCTAAGGCAGTCGAGGCCTTTGAGCTTTCCTGCGAGTCGGGCAAGGTCGAGCAGGTGCTCGCCGCGGATGCCGGTTCCACCTATATGCTCGATGCCGACATCGAGCTCGCCGGTGACGCTGCCGGCTTCTCGGTGAAGCTTGCCGAGGACGCCGAGTCCGGTCTTGCCTATGAGTTCCGCGCCAACCTGCGTGAGGGCAAGCTCGAGTTTACGGCGGCCCCCCAGTATCCGTGGTTCCAGGTCAACAACATGGGCCTCGAGCGTCCGTTGTTCTTTAAGGGCGAGGGCACTCATCATGTGCGCCTGGTCGTTGACGACGATATCGCGACCATCTTTGTCGATGATGTTGCGCTTAACGCGCGCTTCTGCAATAAGCAGGGCCAGGGTGTGGCGCTGACGGTCACCGACGGTACGCTCAAGTGCGCAAATGCAACGATCGCGTCTCTGTAATGGCATCAAAACGTCTTATGATTTCGTAAAGGAATGGAGAGGAACATGGACTACAAGGCAGTGTCCCAGCAAGTCGTCGACAACGTCGGCGGACTGGAGAACATCGAGGGCGCCACGCATTGCGTGACCCGTCTGCGTCTGGTGCTCAAGGATACGAGCAAATACAACAAGGCCGAGCTCGAGAACATCGATGGCGTCAAGGGCGTGCTGTACAACAGCGGCCAGCTCATGATCATCTTCGGTACCGGTACCGTCAACAAGGTTTACGATGAGTTTATGGCTTTGACGGGCGTTAAGGAGATCAGCGCTTCCGAGGTCAAGGGCGCCGAGGCGGACAAGAAGGGCAAGTTCTTCTCGGTCCTCAAGGTATTCTCGGACATCTTTATCCCCATCATTCCCGCCTTCGTCGGCGCTGCTATCATCATCGGCCTTAAGTCGCTGATCGTTGCCAACGGCCTCTTTGGCATGGAGGGCAGCCTTGCCGACCACAGCGAGTTCCTCAAGAACCTCGCTAGCTTCTTTGCCATTATCGCCACCACGTTCGACTACCTGCCTGTCCTGGTTATGTACAGCGCGGTGAAGCGTTTTGGCGGTAACCCGATTTTGGGCATCCTCGTCGGTATCGTCATGGTTCACCCGAGTCTTATGAACCGTAACACGTTCGTTATGGACCCGACGGGTGCTGAGTACTGGAACTTTGGTCCGCTCTCCATTCCCATGGTTGCTTTCCAGGGCGGCGTGTTCCCTGCAATCCTGACTGCCTGGTTTATGGCCAAGGTCGAGAAGATTGCCCAGAAGTACATCCCCGAGGTCGTTTCGTTCGTCTTTGTCCCGACCGTTACCCTGATTCTTGCTAACGTCGCCCTGTTCACCGTGTTCGGCCCGCTCGGCAACCTGATCGGCGACGTCCTCGCCGGCGTAATCGATATCCTGTACAACAGGATGGGCGTCTTTGGTGCCTTTGTCTTCGCCGCGTTCCTGCAGCCGCTTGTCGTTACCGGTACGCATCAGTTCATCCAGGGTATCGAGGCAAACCTCGTTGCCACGACTGGCTTCAACTACATCCAGGCCATCTGGTCGGTTTCCATCATCGCCCAGGGTGGCGGCGCCATCGGCATGTACCTCATTCATAAGAAGCATTCCAAAGAGCGCAACATCTGCATGTCGTCCTTTATCCCGACGCTGGTCGGAATCTCCGAGCCCGCTATCTTCGCTGCAAACATGCGCTACTCGATCATTCCGTTCATCTGCGCATGCATCGGTGCAGGCTGCGGCGGTGCCTTCGTCAAGCTCTTTGAGGTGCGCGCTATCGGTCAGGGTCTGACCGGCGTGCTTGGCCTGCTCATCGTCACGCCCGAGACCCTCGTGTGGTATGTGGCTGGCAATCTCATCGCCTTCATCGTGCCGATCGTCTTGATCTTTGCCTACAACAAGGCAAAGGGCGTTCCGACCACCGATGAAGAGGGCGCTGGCGCAGGCTTCGATGTCAGCTTCTAGTTGAGCCGTTCAGCGTAATCTGAGGATAAGTCCATTTGAGGAAGGGCGTTCGACTCGTGTGAGTCGAGCGTCCTTCCCCATAGACGAGAAAGTCAACGGCGATGTTTAATCAAAAAAATAAGGTGACACGCGCGGACTATGAGCAGTGGCGTGCCGGACAGGATGAGACGGCGGGTCGCATCGCGTCCGACCCCGATAGGCTCCTGTTCCATGTGGAGCCTGAGCTTGGCTGGCTCAACGACCCCAACGGTTTGGTTCAGATTGGTGATACATATCACATCTATCATCAATACGATCCGTTCGATGCTGCGCATGGTGGTCCAGTGCTTTGGAACCATCTGACGACAAAGGATTTTGTGACGTACGAGAATCACGGCCCCGTGCTGTTCCCCGATTCCGATTTGGATTCGAGTGGAGCGTATTCTGGTTCTGCCTTTGTACGTGATGGCAAGATTCACTACTTCTATACCGGCAACGTTAAGCATTTTGACCGCGATGATTACGACTACGTGTTGACGGGCCGTGAGCAAAACCAAATTCATATGGTTGCCGAGAATCCCGACGAATTGGGCGAGAAGCGCATAGCTGTTGGGCCGGTCGATTACCCCGACGATATCGGTACGCACGTGCGTGATCCCAAAATCCTTGAACACGATGGTATCTACTACATGGTTCTGGGCGCTCGTACGAAAGACGACCGCGGCTGCGTGCTTGTCTATACCTCGAGCAATCTAGAGGACTGGAGCTATGCGACGCGCATTGAGTTGGGCGAGAAGTTTGGCTTTATGTGGGAGTGCCCCGATCTGTTTGAGCTCGATGGTGAGCTTATTCTCGTTTGCTGTCCGCAGGGTGTGTCCGCCGATGGATGGCGTTACCGCAATCCGCACCAGTGCGTGTGGTTTCCCATCGAGGCCGATTGGGAGGCGCCGAGTTTTAAGATCGCCGGGCAGGGCATGCCCCCGATGGTCGATGCCGGCTTTGATTTCTACGCACCGCAGTCTTTTGAGGATGCTGCGGGTCGGCGTTTGATGATCGGGTGGTCGGGTTGCCCCGATGCGACGGCAAAAAGCCCGACGGTGGCACGCGGGTGGCAGTGCGCGTTGACGGTGCCGAGAAAACTGAGCATGCGCGATGGTAAGCTCTGTCAGCAGCCGGTGCACGAGATTGAGAGGTTGCGCGGCGACTGCGTTTGCGCGACAGGCGGTGAAACCGTTGAGGAGCCGGGCCGCCTGTTTGATCTTGTGGTTTCCTGTGAGGGCGCCCAGGTGATCGAGCTCGAAATCCGCAAGGGTGTCTTTGTGCGCTATGCAGACGGGATGCTTACCCTCGACATGGGTGACGAAGGCTATGGGCGCGACCAGAGGTTGATCGAGCTCAGCGAGCTTCGCGACCTGCGCGTGCTTTCGGACACTACGATGGTCGAGATTTTTGCAAATGGCGGCGAGGCGGCACTTACGAGCCGTACCTATTCGCCGGCGGTTCCGGCGATGGAGCTGCACGCCGAGGGTGCGGCATCGATGAATTTCTACCGCCTCGTGCATTAACCGTGCGTGGAGCACGATTGGATTTGCTGGACGGAATGTGTCGCAGTTGTCGCGGCCAACTACCGCTTACCGCATATAGCGACCGTTTGTGGAATAAGTAACCCTCCTTAATAAACCGTGTGGAATCCTAGATAAGCACGGAGTTTTCCAGGGAGACGCTGTCCTTTGTTGTGTGCAAGGGGCGGCGTCTCTTTGGCGCTTGGACGCCGTTGTGCAACAGTGCGGCGGCGCGTGCCATGTATTGAAAAGCCAATGTCGAGATGGGTCGTGATAATAATGGGCAAGTACGTAATCGTGGTTGAGTCTGGGTCGGATGTGACGCCGGAGCTCTGCGAGCGCTACGGCATCGTGCGCGTGCCCATGCATGTCACGATTGGTGACGAGACCGTCGAGGACGGCTCGATCGATCCGCTCGAGATTTATTCGCGCTGCAACGAGTTTGGCGTGATGCCCAAGACCAGCGGCTGCGCGCCTGCGGATTTTGCTCACGTGTACGACCGCATTCACGCTGAGCAGCCCGATGCGACTATTCTGCATCTCGCGTATTCCGAGGCCACGACCTGCTCGCATCAATCATCGAAGATCGCCGCCAAGGGTCGCGACTACGTGTTCTCTATGGACACGCGCTTTGTCTCGGTAGGCCAGTCGCTCGTTGTCGTCGAGACCGCCAAATACATCGAGGCTCACCCCGATGCCACCGTCGACGAGATCTTTGCATTTACGAATTCCGTCATGGACCGCGTGCTGCTGGGCTTTGTTCCTACCGATCTTGCCTTTCTTAAGGCGGGCGGTCGCTTGTCCAACGTCGCATTCCTTGGCGCCCATCTGCTCAAGATTAAGCCCTGCATTGAGGTGACGGGCGGCAAGTTCGTGGCGACCAAGAAGTTCCGCGGCTCTATGCTCAAGTGCGCCCGCGCCTTTATTGACCACATGGTTGCGAAGGGCGAGATTGACTACTCGCACATTGGCCTGGCGTATTCGGTGGGCCTTTCCCAGGAGCTGCGCGATGACATGGAGGTCTATGCGCATGATCTGGGCTTTAAGGACGTTACCTGGACTCAGGTCGGCGGCGTCATCTCGAGCCATTGCGGCCCGACCGCCTTCGGTGCGGTGCTCACGCTTAAGGCGTAAAGGCCGCAGGCGAGCGTTCTTCAGCCTGACATCTCGACGTAGCCCCCAGCCATGGTGATGGGGGATAGATTAAAACGTGCCGTTCTAGTCCGAGACGTTTAAACGCAAACGCATGGGCTAGAATGACTCTGGCATTTTAATTGGTTGCATCCAAGGAGAGGCAAGGTAGCGCGAATGGCAGAAATGACGCTTGAGGGTGTGGACGCTCGTCCCGAGGACTCTGCGTTTGCCCTTGGCCGCGTGCATTCGATCGAGACGATGGGAACGGTCGACGGACCCGGCATCCGCTTTGTGGTGTTTGTTCAGGGCTGTCCCATGCGCTGCGCGTATTGCCACAATCCCGATACCTGGTCGGTCAACGGCGGCACCATGGTGACCGTCGAACACCTGATGGATGAGTTCCAGAGTAACCACGAGTTCTATCGCAGCGGTGGCATTACGGTGTCCGGCGGCGAGCCGCTCCTGCAGCCCGAGTTTTTGGCCGATCTGTTTCGTGCTATGCATAACAACCCCGATGGCCGTGTACATACCTGCCTAGATAGCTGTGGCTATGCATTTGACCCCAACCACCCCGAGAAGTTCGATGCCGTGCTCAACGAGACCGACATGGTACTGCTCGATATTAAGCATGCCGACCCGGTCGAGCATAAAAAGCTGACCGGTTGCGATCCCGCACGCATCTTGGCGTTCGGCGATGAACTTGCACGTCGCAAGATCAAGGTCGTTATCCGCCACGTGGTGGTGCCGGGCATTACCGACACGGTGGAGGAGTGCGAGAAGCTCGGTCGCCTCATCGCTCCATGGCACAACGTGGTGGGCCTGGAAATGCTGCCGTATCACACGATGGGTGTCGTCAAGTACGAGCAACTGGGCATTCCCTATAAGCTTGAGGGCGTACCTCAGATGGATACCGCGCGCATGCCCGAGCTGCGCAACGCCGTCATGACGGGCATGAAAAAGCGTCGCGCGGAACTCAAAAACGCTATCGGCTAGCGAGCCATTTTCGCTCCCCAAAGGCACTCATTGGGGACAGACTTAAATGAGTGCCCCTGGGCACCAAGTTGATTGCCAAAGAGCTCCGTCAAGTTGCGGTGGAATAGTTCTTGTTTTTCGGCTTATGCCGCCCAAATAGGAACTATTCCACCGCAACTGCGTTTTGGGCGGAGATGCGCAACAGAATCGCGCCATTTGGATAAATACGCTTGTGGTTTCTTTAAAGACGCCTTAAACGCCGCTGAATATCTTTGGAAAGAAATGCCTGCTCGGTATTATGCTGCTCGTATATGAACGGTAGCAGTCAGGAGACCACGTGCGAAATAACGCATCGCGGGACGAGTATATGCCGCAGCATAGCAGCAGATATGAGACGAAGGGCACATCTTCGCGTGGCCTTGCCGACGCTCGCGTCCGCGTGACGAAGATTGCCGCCATTGGGATGCTAACGTTGGCGATTATTATCCTCGGAATTACCGCCAAAACCTACGCGTCGGAGCGAATGGCACACTCAGATGCGTCAACGGTACAGACGCAAAACGAGAAGGTTTCAAAGTCCAAAGCGTCGGCAGATCTCAAGACGAGACTTTCGAAGGCGGACTTCAACGATATCCCTTCGGGTGATACCGTTCAGGCCTTCTCGTTGGTGGATAACAAGACTCCTACCTTGGAGGATGAGAGCCTTGCCTTGCTCCAGGATGCCCTGAGTCGGGCGCAGGAGCTAGGCGATGTGGGCGTGGTGTTCTACGACCTGTCAAGCGGCAAGGGCGTGACGTATAACCCCGATGTCGAGGTTTACGGCGCGAGTAGCTACAAGGCGCTCTATGCGTTGTACATCTGCGAATTTCTGGTCGAGACGGGTCAGGTTTCACTCGATGATTCCCTTGGCACCTATGGTGGCTACAACATGGGTTGGCAGACGGTGCGCGACCTGATCGAGGCCGCGATCGTTAATTCGGACAACGATTCGTTTATTGCGTTACGCGCGACGTTTGACCGTGTCGGTTACGAGGATTGGATTGCCAGTCTTGGCATCGATTACGATACCGCACTCGATCCGATGAGTGATTTTCCCACCTATTGCCCGCGCACCTCGGCCAAGTTGTGGCGCGAGATGAGCGAGTATTTGAGCCGTGATACCGAGACGTCGCAATGGCTATCGGATCTTCTGGCCTCTACGACCCGGTCCTTTATCCGCGACGGCATTGCGGACGACCAAGCCCTGGTGCGCAACAAGGCCGGCTGGATTAGCGAGGATGGTTGCTATTCGACATGCGATGCGGGCCTCATCGATGTCGATGGCGACACCTACATTATGAGTATCATGACATCGATGCCATGGAGCGATCGCTCGAGCGAGCTGGTGGCTGCGATTGCTAAGACATTCTTTGATACCCGAGCTGCGCTGGCCTAACGTGTTCGTTTGACGAGGTCAAACAAAATGCTGGTACCATACCGTGGTTGAGAATTTCGTATAGGTTTGGGGAATGGCATGGCTACCATCGCGATTATCGGTGCGCTCGAAAAAGAGATCATGCAGATTAAGGAAGAGTTGAGCAACGTTTGCATGGTACAGGAGGCGGGCTTGAACGTTGTGACCGGCGGGCTCGACGGCCTGTCGATTGTCGCCACGACGGCGGGTATGGGCACGGTAAACGCTTCCGCCGCAACACAGCACCTCATTAGCAAGTATGCTCCACAGGCAGTTGTGTTTTCTGGTATCGCAGGTGGCCTGAATCCCAAGCTCCATATCGACGATGTCGTCATTGGCAAATGCCTGCGCTATCTAGATACCGATACCGCGCTTATCGCCGAGTCTGCACCGGGGCTCGAGGAGTTTGTCTCGACGCCCGCGCTGGTCGATATTGCCGCCGATGTGCTTGCTGAGCGTGGGTTTGTTGATGCTTCGACAAATGAGACCGCTTCGAACGAGGGTGCAAAGCAGTTCCTGGTCGGCACGATTGCCACGGGTAACCGCTTTGTGACGGGCGCCGCTATGCGCAATGATGCCATCGAGGCGACGCATGCCGATTGTGTCGGCATGGAGGGCGCGGCAATTGCCCATGTCGCAACCAAAAATGGTGTCGATTGCCTGGTGCTGCGTGCTATCAGCGATAATTGTGACGAGGCGTATGATGCGATTTGCGACCGCGAGTTCGATTTGTTCGAGTATGCGCGTGCCGCAAGCGATATCACGCTCGATATCGTTCGACGCATTGCCGCTGCGCAATAGCGCGTTTTTTGCAAGATCCTACGACCAAGGAGTGTCCATGGCCGATTCCATTAACTACCAGCTTGCCAAGTTCGTCGCCAGCTACGGCAAGGTTTCGCAGATCCCCGAGTCCACCTGTCCCGAGGTGAGCTTTGTTGGCCGCTCCAACGTGGGCAAGTCGTCCATTATGAACAAGCTCTTTGGCCGCAAGAACCTGGTGAAGGTTTCGAGCACGCCGGGCAAGACGAGCAACATCAATTTCTTCGAGGCCGACGACGTGCACTTTGTGGACCTGCCGGGCTATGGTTTCGCCCGTCGTTCCAAGGCCGAGCGTGACCGCTGGGCAGAACTTATCGGCGACTTCTTTGACTCGGAGCGCAGCTTTAACCTGGTCGTGTCGCTGGTGGATATTCGTCACGACCCGAGCAAGCTCGACCATGACATGATCGACTATCTGCAGGGCAACGAGTTCAACTTTATCGTCTGCCTCACCAAGGCCGACAAGCTCAGCCGCACCCAGCAGGCCCGCCAGGCAGCTGCCATCAAAAAGCAACTCAACGTCCCGGCCGAAAACGTAATCATCACAAGCTCCCAAACCGGCACCGGCATCGACGAACTCAAGCGCCGCATCGCCGAAGCCTGCCTCTAATAAGTGCCCCAGCCTAGCAAGAGCCCTCCCCAATAAAGAGCCAAATTATCAGCCCGGCGCCCCTTCAAAGCGTGGGTCCCTGTAGACATCGCTCGCCACGTTGCCATAGGGCCACCCAGGGGCATCCCCTTAAAAATATTCCGCAGCACGAGGCCCGCTTATCCGCAGCTCCGAAGGAGCAGGATAAGCGGGCCTCAAGTGCGAGGACGTTTTTAAGGGGATGCCCCTGGGTGGCCCGGACAGACCGATCGGCGATGTCTACAGGTACTCGATTTGAGCGCCTTCCGTGTCGCACGTCAGAATATGCGTATCACACTTAGGGAACTGCTCGCGCAGCTTGACCTGCAGGAACTTTGCCACGATGGTGTCGTCGGTCACAGCCATAAGGGTCGAGCCCGATCCGCTGATCCAGATGGTCTTGGCGCCGCCGTTAAGGCAGGTGTCGCGCACGGCGTTGTAGTCGGGAATCAGACGGCGACGATAGGGTTCCTGGATGCGGTCGTCATTGGCGGCGGCAATCAGGTCGAGGTTGCCGGACTCAAGACCGCGCGTCATGCCGGCGATGCGGCCCATCTGCCATACGGCGGTGGAGAGCGGAACCTCCTGCGGCACGACCTTGCGCGCCTCGCTCGTATGCACCTCGTAGGGAGGAATCACGGTAATAAAACGCAGGCGATCGCTCACCTCGTAGCGCAGGCACTGGGGGAGCGAATCGGTCGGCGTAAAGGAGCAGACGGCGCCGCCCAGGATAGCGGGGGCGACGTTATCGGGATGGCCCTCGACCTCGGTGGCAATGCGGACGAGCTCGGCACGGTCGACGGTGTGGCCTGTCAGCGCGGCGGCGGCCATAATGCCGGCGACGACACAGGTGGAGCTGGAGCCCAGGCCGCGGGCGACGGGAACGTCAGTCTGAATGTCGATGGCGACGGGGAAGGCCGGCTCGCCCCATGCGGCCAGTGCATCGACAAAGCTAACGTAGACCAGGTTGTTCTCGTTTTGGAATTCCTCGGGGCAGCCCGTGATGGTGAGCTTGTCGGCGCGCTCGAAGGTGAAGTGCGAGTAGAGGCTGACGGCCATGCCGAGGGTGTCGTAGCCAATGCCTAGGTTCGCGCTGGTGGCGGGGACGGTGATTTTGATCATGGGAATCTCCTGGGCGGTCTGCCTGTTTAGTTCGCTGCTCGGGCAGTCCTGGCTCGCTCGGAAAGCACATTAAGTGCTTTCCGGCTCGTGCGGAACTCGCGACGAACTAAACAGGCAGACCCGCATGTCAGCTCGTCATTATCCCGGTGAGTATCTGATAAAAGAAGGTGCGCCGGCTTTCGCCGGCGCCTAGTAAGGGTTTAGTTGGTAGCCATCTTTTTTGCAGCCTGCTCTACGTAGTTGGCCATGTCGGCTACGTCGCAGACGTCTTCGAAGCGGACGGGCTTGGACTCGAGCTCGGCGAGCTGGACCGGGGCAACCGTGTTGGTTGCCTGCTCGAGCACGCGCATGGCCTCAAAGTCGTCCTCGGGAACGTCGAGGCCCAGGGCGTCGCAGCAGGCGCGCGGGAACTTGTAGGGGCTGGCGGTCGAAAGCAGCACGCGGGCCTTGGCGCCCTCGGCGGGAGCGACCTGCTCAAAGACGTGATAGCCGCAGGCGGTGTGCGGGTCGATCACGTAGCCGTTCGCGTCCCAGCAGCTCTTGATGGCAGTGCGTACCTCGTCCTCGCTGGCCCAACCGCAGCCAAAGACGCTCTGAATCTTTGCCAGCAGGTCGGCGGGAACTTCGTAGCGACCAGTCCGCGCCAGCTGCTCCATAAGGCCGGCAACGAGCTCACAGTCGCCATCGGACAGGAAGTAGAGCATGCGCTCCAGGTTAGAGCTGATGAGGATGTCCATCGAAGGCGAGATGGTCGTGAAGAACGGGCGGTTGCGGTCGTAGACGCCGGTGCTCAGGAAGTCAGCCAGCACGTTGTTCTTGTCGCTCGCGACGATGAGCTTGGCGACGGGCAGACCCATGCGCTTGGCATAGTAACCGGCCAGGATATCGCCAAAGTTGCCGGTCGGTACGCAGAACTCCACGGCGTCGCCGGCCTCGATGGCGCCGGCGCGCAACAGCTGCGCATAGGCGGCAAAGTAGTAGACGACCTGCGGTACCAGACGGCCGACGTTGATGGAGTTGGCGCTCGAAAGCACCGTGCCTGCGGCCTCCAGACGCTCGGCAAGCTCCTTATCGGCAAAGATGCGCTTGACGGCGCTCTGGGCGTCGTCAAAGTTGCCGCGGATGCCGCAGACGGCGACGTTATCGCCCTCCTGAGTGGACATCTGCAGATTCTGTACGCGGCTGACTTTGCCCTCGGGATAAAAGACGGTGATGCCCGTGCCCGGGGCGTCGGCAAAGCCGGCGAGTGCTGCCTTGCCCGTGTCGCCCGACGTGGCGGTGACGATCATGATGCGCTCGGCGCCGCCGTCCTTGGCAGAGGTGCGGGCCATGAGGCGGGGGAGCATCTGCAGGGCGACGTCCTTGAAGGCGCTCGTGGGGCCGCCAAAGAGCTCCATCACATAGGTTTGCGGGGCGTCGGCGCCCGGTGCGGCGTCGAGTTTGACGAGCGGCGTAACCTCTTCGCTCACGAACGTGCCGCGGTATGCCTCGTCGACACACGCCGAAATTTCTTCGGCTGTGTAATCATTCAGTAACATTCCCAACACATCTTGAGCGATTTCAAAGTACGATTTATCTGCAAGCGAGCTGATATCGACCTGCTGGGTGCCGAGCTCGTCTGAGACAAACAAACCCCCGTCGGGAGCGATGCCGGTACGGATTGCCACCTTACTTGAGCACGATAAAGTGCGTCCTCGTGTACTATGATAAGTTCCCATATAACACTGCTCCTCGGATGCCTTAGTCCCAATCGGTGAAACCATGGTATCAGAGCGCGCAAAATAGGTTCGCAGAGGCTTTTTAGAAAGGTAACCTCCAGCCCATGATTAAGATTGCCAAGTTTGGCGGCTCGTCGGTCGCCGACGCCGAACACTTTAAGAAGATCAAGGCCATCGTCGATGCCGATCCGGCCCGCCGTTTTGTGGTGGTTTCTGCCTGCGGTCGCCGTTTTAAGGGCGACACCAAGGTGACTGACCTGCTCTACCTGGTTAACGCGCACGTTAAGTACCACGTGTCGTGTGAGGAGCTGCTCGAGGACATTGGCCAGCGCTATTTTGATATCGCTGACGAGCTGGAGCTCACCTATCCCATTCGTGAGGAGTTTGCAGCCTTTGCTGAGCGCGCCCGCTCCGGTGGCTACTCCACCGAGGAACTCGTGAGCCGCGGCGAGTACTTTACCGCCCGTCTGATGGCCGAGTACCTGGGCCTGCCGTTCCTGGATGCCGCGACGGTCGTGGCGTTCCATCATGACGGTACGCTCAGCATGAACCGCACCGCCGAGCTGGTGCAGGAGTACGGCCAGCAGGGTGGCTTTGTCATGCCCGGTTTCTACGGCGCGACGCGTGAGGGCCAGATCAAACTGCTCGACCGCGGCGGCGGCGATATCTCGGGCTCGATCCTGGCCAAGTGCCTGGGCGCCGACCTGTACGAGAACTGGACCGACGTCTCGGGCTTCTATTCCGCCGACCCGCGCATTGTGCCCGAGGCTCAGCCCATCGCCCGCGTTACCTACGAGGAGCTGCGCGAGCTTTCGTACATGGGTGCAAGCGTCCTGCACGAGGAGGCCGTGTTCCCCGTGCGCGAGGCGGGTATTCCGCTGGTCATCAAGAACACCAATGCGCCGCAGGACCCTGGAACGATCATTAGCGAGACGGCTGACGAGGGCGAGGCCGAGCCCATTATTACCGGCGTGACCGGCAAACGCGGTTTTGTCGCCATCAACGTCGCCCGCGACCGCACCAAGCCCCGTGTCGGCTTTATGCGCCGTGCGCTTTCGGTCTTCGAACGCTATGACGTTTCCGTCGAGCACATGCCCACTGGTGTCGACCGCTTTGGCGCCGTGGTGCAGGAGCAGGATGTGCACGATTCGCTGTACTCGCTTGTGGGCGACATCCAGCAGGAGGTCGAGCCGCTCGAGATCGAGGTTGTCGAGGGCCTGGCGCTCATCGCGACCGTCGGTCGTAACCTGCGCGGTCGTGCAGGTATCTCGGGCCATCTGTTTGGCATGCTCGGCCAGGCCGGCGTGAGCGTGCGCATGATTTCGCAGAGCTGTGACGAGATCAACATCATTATCGGTGTCGAGGAGAAGGACTTCGACCTGGCGATCCAGACCATTTACCGTGCCTTCTCCGACGAAAACGGCATTGTGAAGGTCTCCGATCTGGAGGCTCCTGCGCCGGTCGATCCCGCCCCGGCCGCGCTCCACAAGTAGCTGCTATCCCAGTAGATTTTTGGGACTTGCCTCAAAAACTACGGCGGGGCGTTTCGTTTCGGTTTCGTTTCGACGGGGCGGGTTTCGTGCCCGCCCTGTTCTTGTATACACTGGCAACAATAATCGGCCTGCTCGGCGTGCGGGCAAAAGCCACAGCCTTTAAAGGGGGAAGCATGAAACAGTACACGGTTGCTATTTTGGGCGCGACGGGAGCCGTGGGCACCCAGATGCTCGAGTGCCTCAACGAGCAGGAGTTTCCGGTCGGCAAGCTCAAGCTGCTAGCGAGCGCGCGCTCTGCGGGCAAGACCGTCGAGTTCCGCGGCGAGCAGGTTGTGATTGAGGAGGCTTGCCCCGAGGCCTTTGAGGGCTGCGACATCGTGCTCGGCGCCGCCGGCGACGATATTGCGAAGGAGCTACTGCCCGAGGCCGTCAAGCGCGGCGCCGTCGTGGTCGACAACAGCCACGCCTTCCGCATGGATCCCGAGGTGCCGCTGGTCGTACCCGAGATCAATGCTGACGACATCAAGTGGCATCACGGCCTTATCGCTAACCCCAACTGCGCGACTATCATCGGCCTGGTTCCCACCTGGCCGCTGCACCAGCTTGCCGGCGTGAAGCGTATGATCGTGTCCACGTATCAGGCGGCTTCGGGTGCCGGCGCTCCCGGCATGGCCGAGCTTGAGGCTCAGCTGGCCGCCCTGGGCCGTGGCGAGGAGATTCCCGAGCCGTGCGCATTTGCCGCCCAGCTCGCGAGCAACCTGATTCCGCAGATTGGCGGCGTCAAGGAGGAGGGCTTTACCTCCGAGGAGATGAAGCTGCAGAACGAGGGCCGCAAAATCATGCATCTGCCCGAGCTGCGCGTGAATTGCACCTGCGTGCGCGTGCCGGTGCTGCGCTCGCACTCCGAGAGCATTACGCTCGAGTTTGAGCGCGATATTACGGTCGAGGAGGCCCGTGCTGCGCTGGCTGCCGCTCCCGGCGTCAAGCTGGTTGACGACATGAGTGCCGAGGATGCGCACGATCGCTTCCCCATGCCGATGGACACCTCCGACCAGGACCTGATTTGGGTCGGTCGCGTACGCCGCGACATCTCGAACCCCGAGGCCGCACGTGGCATCACCTTCTGGTGCTGCGGCGACCAAATCCGTAAGGGCGCGGCAACCAACGCCGTCCAGATCGCTAAGCTGCTCTGCGAGTAGCGGTGGACCTGTCCGGCGGGGGCCGGGCTTAGTTTTCAGAACACTCCGCAGACCAGTGTGGCGCCTTGTC